>JBQTGV010000070.1:0-41028 GCA_052390515.1 Candidatus Eiseniibacteriota bacterium
GGGCGTCGCCGCCGCAGCCCCCGCCGCGCCTGCCGTGGCGGCGGAGAAGCCGGCGTGGTACGGTGCGGCCGTGAACACGCACGCGCGCACCGAACAGTGGTTCCGGGGATCGGCGCTGACCGTCCTCCTTGCCGCGGCGTGGGCGGCGCCACTTGCGGCCGGCGCCGCCGCCGGGTCGGGAGCACCGGACTCCGCCGCGCCGGTGGCGCGGGACGCGGCCGTGACGCGCGCCACAGGCACTTTCGAGGTGAAGCTGAAGGCGGAGGGCGATCCCGAGGAGACCGGCCTCGACCGGGCCGGCATCGACAAGCAGTTTCACGGGGATCTCGAGGCCGCCAGCCGCGGCGAGATGCTCAGCGTGCGGACCGAGGTCCAGGGGTCCGCCGGGTACGTCGCGATGGAGCGAGTCAGCGGGACGCTGCACGGGCGCTCCGGCTCGTTCGTGCTGCAGCACAGCGGGACCATGACGCGCGGCGTGCCAGAGCTCTCCGTGACCGTCGTCCCCGACTCCGGCACCGGCGAGCTGACCGGGATCACCGGGAAGATGGCCATCATCATCGCTGACGGGAAGCACTCCTACGAGTTCGACTACACGCTACCCTCGGCTGCCGCCCCTTGACCGATCTGCGCTATCCGATCGGTCCGTTCCAATGGGACGGGGACACTTCCCCGCCGCGCCGCGCCAGCCGCGTCGACGAGATCGCCGCGGCCCCCGCGAAACTCCGCGCCGCGGTCCAAGGTCTGACGCCGGACCGGATCGACACGCCCTACCGGCCGGGCGGCTGGACCGTGCGGCAGGTGGTGCATCACCTCCCGGACAGCCACCTGAACGCATACACGCGCTTCAAGCTGGCCCTGACCGAGGACGCACCGGTGATCAAGCCCTACCTGGAGGCGCGCTGGGCGGAGCTCCCGGACACCCGCGTCGCGGCGATCGAGATCTCGGTCGCGCTGCTCGACGCCCTGCACGCGCGCTGGGTGGCGCTGCTGCGCTCCATGACGGCGGAGCAGTTCGCGCGTGGGTTCCGCCACCCGGAACTGGGGCGAACGCTCACGCTGGACGAGACGCTGGCCCTGTACGCCTGGCACGGCCGCCATCACGTCGCGCACGTCACCTCGCTGCGCGAGCGTCAGGCCTGGTAGGTCGGACCCACCGGAGCATTCCCGATGGACACATTCGCCAAGGATGTCCTCCGGCAGCAGTTCGGCGCCGCGCACGTGCAGCATCACACGGGGCAGTTGAACCTCATCCTGCGCCAGAGGACCGACTCGGCTCCGAGCTGGGTCACGCAGGCGAAGCGAGAGGTCGCGTGAGCGACAGCTTCCGGGATTTCGCCCTCGAGCAGCTTCGCCGGATCCGACCCGACATCCGGGACCGCAGCATGTTCGGCGGCGTCGGCATCTACGCCGGAGATCTCTTCTTCGCTCTCATCGCCGAGGACACGTTGTACTTCAAGGTCGACGAGTCGAACCGCGCCGACTTCGAGAAGCGCGGATCCTCGCCGTTCCGGCCTTTCGGCGAAGCGGGTGCCGTGATGCAGTACTACGAGGTTCCGGCGGATCTCCTGGAGGATGCGGACGCGCTTCGGCCGTGGATGGACAAGGCCGTCGCGGTCGCCCGGGCGAAGAAGAGGGCGTCGGCGAAGCGACGATGAGCGACTACAGCCCCTCCCTGATTCTCCTGCTGAAGGCGCTCGTCATGGGCGTCGTCGAGGGACTCACCGAGTTCCTGCCCATCTCCTCCACCGGCCACCTGATCCTCGTCGGCGACCTGCTCGCGTTCCACGACGAGAAGTCCCGGGCCTTCGAGATCGCCATCCAGACCGGTGCGATGCTCGCGGTGGTGTGGGAGTACCGGGCGAAGCTATGGGCGGTGCTTCACGGGCTCACCCGGGACCGATCGTCCCGGCAGTTCGCGGCGAACCTCGTCGTGGCCTTCGTTCCCGCCGCTGTGGCCGGGCTCGCGTTCGGCGACGCGATCGAGCGCCACCTCTTCCGTCCCGTGCCCGTGGCGCTGGCCCTGATGGTCGGCGGCGTGGTCATCCTGTGGGCCGAGAGACGCAAGCACACGACGCGCGTCCCGACCGTGGACGACATGACCTGGAGGGATGCGCTGCGCGTCGGCCTCGCCCAATGCCTGGCGCTCGTCCCCGGCACCTCGCGGGCCGGCGCAACCATCATCGGCGGGCTCTTCTTCGGGCTGTCGCGTCAAGCCGCCACCGAGTTCTCGTTCTTCCTGGCGTTGCCAACGCTGACCGCGGCCGGCGCTTACCAGCTCTGGGACGTCCGCGACCAGCTCTCCCGAACGGATCTCGGCTGGTTCGGCGTGGGGTTCGCGGCGGCGTTCGTCTCGGCCCTCTTGTGCGTGCGCTGGCTGCTCCGCTGGATCAGCCGCCACGACTTCGGGGCGTTCGCGTGGTACCGCATCGCGCTGGGGATCGTGGTGCTGGTCACCGCGTGGACCGGAACGGTGCGCTGGACCGTGGGCTGAGGCCGGAGCCGGCTCAGTCTTCGCCCGTCTCCAGCACGAGCTTGCCGAGGTCCAGCCTTCCTTCGCCCATCTCCTCGTCGTACGGAAGCCCAACATGGTTCAACGGATACGCGGACTCCTCGACCGCTTCCGCCACGCCCTGCGCGTCGCGAAGGGCAGGCGAGATGGCCAGCCAGATGGCCGCGCCCGCCGAGACCATCGGCGCCGAGAAGGACGTGCCGGTCCACACCGCGTAACCGCCGCCGAGGTATGTGGAGAGGATGCCCTCTCCCGGCGCGCTGATCGCCACGTACGATCCGAAGCTGGAGACCGCCGCCTTCAGGTCGTTCGCGTCGGTGGCGGCCACGCCGATCACGTTGCTGAACTTCGCCGGGTAGTGGTTGTGCACGAGCTTGCCGGCGTTCCCCGCGGACGCCACGACCACGACGCCGGAGTTCTCGGCGTACTGCACGGCGTCGTGCACGACGCCGGCCTGCGCCGACATGCCCAGGCTCAGGTTGACGACGTCGGCACCGTGATCGACGGCCCAGCGGATGGCCCGGGCCACGCCGACGCTGGTTCCGACGCCCTCCGTGTCCAGCGCGCGCACCGGCAACAGCATCGCGTCCGGAGCGATGGCGTGCACGATCCCCGCAACGTGGGTGCCGTGTCCCGCGGCCTCGTCGGTCAGTCCGTCGAGATCCTGGTCGATGCCGTCGGCGAAGTCGGTCGCGTCGCCGTCGCCGTCGACGAAGTCCCACCCGGCCAGCACCGATCCGGCGAGATCCGGATGCGAGGCATCGATGCCGGTATCCACGATGCCCACCACGACTCCCGTTCCCGTGGACACGATGTGCGCGAGCGGCGCGCCGATGCGCGTCAGGGCGGCCTGGTCGACCACGTCGGAGAAGATGTGCCCGGCTTCGTAGAATGCGACGACGCCCTGGTTCGATTCCGGCGACTCGAGCTCGTAGTTCGGCTCGGCCATCGTGCAATCGCCGGAGCCGATCATTCCGGCGGCGAGCGTCCACGCCTCGTCGTCGTCCGCGTCGACCAGCAGGAACCCCGTGTCCTCGACCGCGAGGATGGTGGACGTTCCCCAGCGCGCGTGGAACGTCGCGAGATCGAGCGTGTCCTCCACGTCGACCACCAGCTGGCCGGGGATGGCCTCCGCGGGCGGCCGGCCTCCCGAGGACCCAGCCCCCCCCTCCTGGTGCAGGGTGGGCAGGCTCGTGGTGTCGTCCTCAGGCTCCCCGCTTCCCGGGGGCGGCTCCGCTCCGGCGCGGGTGGGAGCGTCCCCCGAGCAGCCCGCCATGAGAAGCGTGGCGGCGAGCGGGGCGGCCAGAGCGAACCAACGGCGGCGAGACATGGCGGCGTTCGTCCTTCCAGGGTGTCGGATCCGCGGGCGATGACGCCCTACGGACGGGCCGGATCCGCTCATGATACGTGCGCGCAGACGCCGCCGCCAGAAACGCGACATCAGGACTATCCCGTACCGACCAGCACGAACGGAGCCCAGTGATAGGGGTGCGGGGCGGCGGCGCGACTCGAAAGCATCGCCTCCCGGAGGCACTCGTCGGGGCTCCGCCCGGCCCGCAGCGCCCGGTAGAAGGCGATCATGAGGTCCGCGGTGGACCCGTCCGGCACCGCCCAGAGACTCACCAGCAGCGCCCCCGCCCCGGCGTACAGGAACCCCCGCGACAGGCCGACCAGCTCGTCTCCCGGCGCGACCAGATGCCGGCCCGTCTGGCACGCGCTGAGGGTCACCAGGGTGGCGTCCAGCTCCAGCGAGTAGACGTCGTGCAGGCTCATCCACCCGTCGGAGAGCCGCAGGGCCGAGAATCCGGGGTCGTCGCCACGGAACACCCCGTGCGTGGCGACGTGAATCACGTCGGCTCCGCGGGCCGCCCGGCGGAAGCGCTCCCGGGTGGCCTGCTCCGGGCCGAGCCGCCGGCCGCGCGGGAAGGCGCGCCGCACCTCGCGCACCTCGCGGTGCACCTCGGGGATGGCCCGATCGCCGACCTCCACCGCGAGCAGGCTCCGTCCGTGCCGGCCCTTCGCCTCCCGGAGGTAACGGCGGCAGCTGGCGCTCGGCAGGTAGGAGAGCACGTGGCGGTCCAGCACGTGGCCACCTCCCGCGACCGGCAGCGCCGCGAAGGGCAGCCCGTGCAGCGCTCCATGCGGCACGATCACGGTGCGGCCCTCCGGAACGGCGAGCGGATCCCAGAGCGAGCGTGAGAGGAAGTCGAGGTGCCGCGCGAGGCCCTCCCGGAGCACGGCCGCGCGGCTGCTGGCGTACCCCTCGCCGTACGCCATCTTCTCGATCTGGAAGCGCAGGTGCGCCATGCGCCGCTCCACCTCGCCGGCGGACGCCGGCAGCTCGACGACGCGAGCCTCGTCGCGGCGGACCATGAAGGCGCGGACGCCGCGCGACCCGAGGTAGTACTCGACCAGGGTCACGTCCCGCGGCAGTCCCTCCCGGGCCTCCGCCAGCGTCATCGTCTCGCCGACGGCGAGCGCGCCGAGCCGCGCGTCGCGGCGCTCCAGCCGGCGAAGTGTCTCCGTCAAGCGCGCCTCGTGCTCACGCAGCTTGGCGCCGCCGGCGATCGCGCGTCGGTGCGACGTGCGCTTCCCCGCCGCCCCGTCGCCGTGCCCGCTGAGTCGGTTGATTTCCGCCCGCAGGGTCTCGGCCCGTTCCAGCAGCCGCTTCGTCTCCGGATCCCGGGCACGCGCCGCCGGACGAAGCCGGCCGGCGAGCAGATCGACCAGCGCACGGGATCGGGCGCGCTCCACCACGGCGAACGCCTCCGCCACCGATCTCTTCCCGCCGCGACGGAGCAGGGCCTCGACGAGGTCGGAATAGACCGGCGCCTTGTCCTCGGAGAAGCTCACGCGGAACTCGTCGATGCCGATGCGCCCGCGGATGGACTCGATCCTGGCCACGGCCCCCCGGTAGTAGCGAAGGGCGAGGGCGTGTCGGCCGCGCGACTCGGCGAGCCGGCCGCAGAGATGCGCGAGCCGCGCGCGCAGCCACGGCGAGGCGGTCCGGCGAAGCGCCCGGCCGGCACCGTCCAGTGCTGTTTGTGCCGGCCCGCTCCGCCCCCGCTCCAGCTCCGCCGCCGCGCGTGCGAGCTCCGCCCCCGCCTCGTGCAATCGCATGCCCTCGCCGCGGAACACGGCGACGGCGCTTTCCAGGCGGGCGCACGCGCCGGCCCGGTCCCCGTCGCGGGCGTCCACCTCCGCGAGGTAGACGTCGGCGAGCGCCTCCGAGGCGCGCAGTCCCTCTTCGCGGAACGCGTCCCTGGCCTGCGCGAGCCGGGAGCGCGCTTCCCCGACGCCGCCCTGGGCCAGCGCGGCGATCCCCTCCAGCAGCGCCGCGCGCCCCCGCTCGAAGTAGAGCCCGCGGCTCTCGGCCAGTTCTCGCGCCTCCCCGGCCACGCGCGACGCACGACGGAAGTCGTTCACCTCGATGAGCAGCTCGGCGAGATCGAGCAGCGTGCCCGAGAGGTACATGTCGTCGCCGAGGCCCTCGAACGCCGCGCGCGCGGAGTCGAGCGCGTCGTACGCGGAACCGTAGTCGCCGCGCTGGAACAAGATGTATCCCAGGTTGTACTCCGCGACGGCCCGGTGCCGCCCCTCGCCCGCCGCGTCGGCCTCGTCCCGCACCTCGCGGAAGAGGCTCTCGGACTCCTTGAGCCGGCCGAGCGCGGAGAGCTGCGTCGCGCGGTTCATCTGGATGGAGCGCGCCATGGAGGAATCGCCGTCGCGCCGCGCGAAGCGCAGCGCCCGGTCGTAGCAGGCCAGCGCGCGGCGCGGACGGCCGCTCCAGTGATGGACGTTGCCCAGGTTGAGATCCAACCGGGCCGCCGCGGCGGCCTGTCCGGTGCGCCGCAGCGTGCGCCGGGCGGATTCGCCCAGCCCCAGCGCTTCGCGGTACCGCCCCAACCAGGACAGCGCGTTGACCTGCGAGATGGCGATGCGTGCGACCTCGTCGCGCTTCCCCATCTTCTCGTAGCTGCGCGCGGCGCTGCGGTAGCTGTCCAGGCCCTCGCGCAGGCGGGAAACGGTGACGAGCCCGTGGCCTCGGATCCACTCCGCGCGGGCCCTCGCCTCGAGATCCGGAGTCGACCTGGCCACGATGTCGGCGCGCTCCGCCACCTCGAAGGCGCGGCGCGCGTCGATGCGCAGCAGGCGGAGCACCTCCGCGGCCATGGGCTCGACCGCGCGGGCCAAGTCCGTCGCGGCGGACGCGGCGACGAGGCGGCCCAGGGACTCCCGGTCCGGCGCCGCGAGAAGGGCCTCGACGAGACTCATGGATCAGCCCTCGGCGGGGGCTCCGGGAATCTCGAAGGTCGCCAGACGCCCCGGTCGGGCGACGCGGACGACCAGCCCGCCGAGCCGCGCCACGGCCACGGTGAACTCGCCGAACTCGTCGGTCACGCCCGCGGTGGACTCCTCTTCGCCGGAGGTCAGCAGGAAGCGTGCTCCGGACAGCGGCTTCGGCGTGTGGCCCAGCTCGACGAGCTGCCCGGTGACGATGCCGCCGCGCCCTCGCGGCTCGAGGTGGAGATCCAGCTCCACGTCGCCGGACTCGAACCGCAGCCGGCGCTCGGTTTCCGTGCCGCGCACTCCCGCAGGGGCGAGTCCGGGGACGGCGAAGGAGTCGTAGACCACTCGGCCTGCCTCCTCGCCGAGGCCCGCGCACCACGCGCGCACCCTGGCGAGCCACGAGCCGGAGCGGCCCAGCGCGACGGCGCGCTCCACCCACGCCGCGGGCGGCTCCGCCAGCCGGTCGGAGCGCATCGACTGGAGCAGCTCGCGGTATTCCTCGACGCGACGCGAGCACTCGACGCATCGCTCGGCGAGGTGCCGTTCGATCCGGACCCGGTCCTTCGCCCCGGTCTCCTCGAGGGCGAAGTCGATCAGATCCCGCTCGGTGGGGTGCATCGCTCGCATCGCTCCTCCTTCGCGGCCCGACAGACTGACCACCTCCTTCCCAGATACGTCACACCGCAATGATCCGCAGGACCGCCTCGCGGAGCTTCTCCAGGCAGCGGGCGCGGGTCGGCCCGATCGAGCCGATGGGGATCCCCAGCTCCCGGCTGATGCCGTCGTACGAGGGCGACGTCTGCGAGCGATCATAGAAGAGCGCGGTCAGGAGCCGCCGGCAGCGGTCGCCTAGCCCCAGCAGTGCCTGACGGACCGCGTGCTGCCGTTCCAGCCGGTCCATGGCCTCGGGAGCCAGCTCCGCCGGGTCCGGGGCGAGCGCGAGCGACTCGTCCGGGACGCCGATCTCTCGGCGATCGCGGCGCGCTCGCATGCAGTCGATCGTCAGCCGCCTCGCGGTGGTGACGATCCAGGGGCGAATCCGCTCCGGATCACGGATCGAGCGGATGCGCTCGGCGAGGCGGGCATACGTCCCGTGGAACACCTCCTCGACCTCGTCGGCGGGAAGCCCGGCCCGGTTCGGGACCGCGTAGACCAGGCGGCGGTAGCGCCGCACCAGGGTCTCCCAGGCACGCTCGTCCCCCGCGGCGCAGAGCCGGGCGAGGTCGCCGTCGCCGAGCGCCTCCAGCCGGGCGCGATCCTCGTCCACTTTCCGGGCCATGGCCGGGAATGTAACCGATGATGTATCAGCGCGCCCTCACCGCGCGTCTCTCGCCGGTGCAGACCAACCCGGCCGGTCCGCCCGGAAGGAGATGATCCATCATGAAGACCAGGTTCCTCGCCGCTTGCGCCCTCGCCGCCGCCCTCAGCGGCTGCAGCGATTCCTCGGGACCCAGCGGCGCCGACGTATCGCTGCTCTTCGCGGCGTCGGGAGGCACGCCCAGCGCCGCCCCCGCCCTCCAGCCCGCGTCCTCGGCCGCCGGCTACGTCCTCACCGACGGCCAGAGTACCCTGATCCTCACCCGCGCGGAGGTCGTGCTCCGCGAGATCGAGCTGAAGGGGCTCCTGGACCTGGACTGCGACAGCGGCGACTGCGAGGAGTTCGAGATCGGTCCGATCGTCGTCGACGTGCCCCTCGACGGCTCGACCGCGCACGCCGTCGCCGTGAGCCTCCCTGCCGGCACCTACCGGGAGATCGAGTTCGAGATCCACAAGGTCACGAGCGGCGACGACGACGCGGCGCTGCGGGCCAGCCATCCACATCTGGACCAGAAGAGCATCCGCGTGGAGGGCACGTGGAACGGGACGGCGTTCGTCTACTCCACGGATCTCGATGTCGAGCAGGAGTTCGACCTGAATCCGCCGCTCGTGGTGGAGACGTCGCAGGACACCAACGTCACCGTTCGCCTGGATCTGTCGGCGTGGTTCCGCGGCGCATCGGGGTCGCTGCTGGATCCGGCCACCGCCAACAAGGGCGGCGCCAACGAGAGCCGCGTGAACGACAACATCAAGCAGTCCATCGAGGCCTTCGAGGACCACGACGGCGACGGGGACGATGCGGACGAGAGCTGATCGGCCGCTCTGACCGTCGCCCGGGGATCTGCTATCTTCGCCGACCATGACCCAACGCGAGGTCTGGTCGGCGTGGTGGCCGCTGGCGGCGAGCTGGCTGATGATGGGCCTCGAGCTGCCCATGGTCAGCGCCGTCATGGCGCGGCTCCCCGATCCCGAGATCCACCTCGCCGCGTACGGCGGCGTGGTGTTCCCGGTCGCCATGCTGATCGAGGCGCCGATCATCATGCTGCTCTCCGCGTCGACGGCGCTCTCCCGCGACCGCGCGTCTTACGCGAAGCTCCGCCGCTTCATGATGTGGGCCGGCGGCGCGCTGACTGCGCTGCACCTCGCCGTGGCCACGACGCCGCTTTTCGACGTCGTCGTGGGCGGGTTGCTGGACGCTCCCGAGCCCATCCGCGAGCCGGCCCGCGTCGGGCTCCTGATCATGACGCCGTGGACCTGGTCCATCGCGTACCGGCGGTTCCAACAGGGCGTCATGATCCGCTTCGGGCGCTCCCGACTGGTGGGAACCGGAACGGCGGTGCGCTTGGGGACGATCGCGGTGGTGCTCGCCGTCGGGTCCGCGCTCGGGCCCGTCGAGGGCATCGTGCTCGGAGCCGTCGCGGTGGTCGCGGGCGTGATGGCCGAGGCGGCCTTCGCCGGAGTCATGGTGCGCCGGGTGGTCGCGGATGCGCTCCCCAAGACAGATCCCGGGAGCCGGCCGCTCACCCTGCGCACGTTCCTCGCGTTCTACACGCCGCTCGCCGTCACCGCGACGCTCACCCTGCTGACCCTGCCGCTGACCGCCGCCGCCATCAGCCGCATGCCGCGCCCGCTCGAGTCCTTGGCGGTGTGGCCCGTCATCAGCGGCCTGACGTTCACCCTGCGGAGCCTCGGCCACGCGTACAACGAGGTCGTCGTCGCGCTGGTGGACCGTCCGGGCGCGTTCCGGGCGCTGCGACGGTTCGCCACGGGTCTGGGCGTCCTGGTCACGCTCGCGCTCGTCGCCATCGCCGCCACGCCATTCGCGCGCGTCTACTTCGCGGGAGTGTCGGGGCTCTCGGAGCCGCTCACCGCGCTCGCCCTGACGGCGGTCTGGGTGGCCATTCCGCTCCCGGCGGCCAGCGTCGTGCAGCACTGGCTGCAGGGCATCCTCACCGCGGCGCACCGCACGAAGGCCATCGGCGAGGCGATCCTGCTGTACGTCGCCGTCACCGCGGGGGTGCTCGCCGCGGGGATCGCCGCCGGCACCTTCCCGGGGATCGAAGTGGGCCTCGCCGCCGCGGGCATCGGGTACTTCGCGCAGTCGGCTTGGCTCTTCGCGCGCAGCCGGCCGGTCCGCAGGGCCTTCTCCGGCGCAACCCACGCGCCGGTGGAAGCCGCGGCGGGCGCCGTGTAGAGTTCCGGCATGCGCATACTCGCTCTCGTCGTCACCGTACTGACCGCGACGGTGGCCCACGCCGTCACGCTCCCCACCGGCTTCCGCATCGAGCGCATGGTAGACGGGCCGACCGGTGGGGGATCCGTCGGCTTCGCACTGCTGCCGGACGGGCGGCCGCTCGTGCTCGAGCAGCAGACCGGCGTCGTGCTCCTGGCGGCGGTCGGCTCGACGACCGCCGTACCGGTGCTGACCATCCCCGGCGTGGAGAGCGCCCACCCCGAGCGCGGTCTGCTCGGCGTCGCCGTCGATCCGTCGTGGCCGGCGCGGCCGTACGTGTACTTCGACTACACGCACGTCGACTCCGTCACGAAGATCACCATGTACACGGCGTCCGGAGATCTCGCCGACCCGTCGTCGACGAACCTCGCGTTCGCCGGCGCGTACCACCTGCTCGACGACATCCCCGACGTGAACGGCATCCATAACGCCGGCACGCTCCGCTTCGGTCCGGACGGCATGCTCTACGTGGCTGTCGGCGACGACGCGCAGTCCTGCAAGGCGCAGGAGCAGATCTCTCCCCTGGGCAAGATCCTGCGTCTGGACGTCTCGCTGATGCCGGGACCGGGCGGCGGCCCGCCGTCGAAGCTCGACATCACGCCCCCCGACAACCCCTTCCCGGGTCCGGACGCGTGGCAGAAGCTCGTGTACGCGTGGGGGCTGCGCAATCCGTTCCGTTTCACGATCGACTTCCTGACCGGCGAGGTCTTCATCGGCAACGTCGGCTCGCACATCTACGAGGAGATCGACTGGGTCCCGGGCACGGGCTACACGGGCAACAACTACGGCTGGCCGCAGTTCGAGGGCGATCAGCCGCTGGGCTGCTGCGGCACGTGCGGCCAGGGCAACGTCTTCACCGACGCCATCCACCTCATCCCTCACGGGCTGCCGATCATCTCGGTGTGCGGTGGACCGGTGATTCGGACGACGTCTTCGCCGATCTCCTTCCCGCCGGCCTACGAGGGCGACTACTTTTACTTCGAGGTGTTCGGCGGCACCCTGCACCGCCTGCGTGAGACCGGCGGCGTCTGGGACTTCGCCCCGCCGGTGCCGGGACAGCCCGACTCCACGACCTGGGGCAGCGGCCTTTTCGGCGCGTGCGATGCGCAGCTCGCGCCGGACGGAACGCTCTGGCTGGCGAACTTCGGATACTGCTGCGGGTTCGGCCGCGGGATCTACCGCATCTCCGCGGACTCCACGATGACGGGGGCGGTGGTGGTGGCGGACGCGGCGGGAGCGGCCACGGTGCTGCGCGCGGAGCCGAACCCCATGACCGTGGACGGCGGGACCGTGTTCCGGTTCGAGGCGCGGAGCGTGGCACCGGCCACGATCCGAGTGTACGACGCAGCCGGCCGCCTCGTGCGCACGCTCACCGAGACTTCACGGAGTGCCGGTGCGCGCACGCGGACCTGGGATGGGCGGACCGATGCTGGGCAATGGGTCTCCCCGGGGGTGTACTTCGTGCAGGTGGCAATCGGCACTCCGCCACACTACGAGTCAGGCGAAGCACGGATCGTCGTTCTGCCGGTCGCAAAATGACAACTTCGCTCGAACAGCGCGGGAGCGGTCGGCCGGCAAAGACGGCGAGCGCGCAGGATCGATCCTGATTCCAGGCGTCGTGAGAGATGCTGTTCCGACAACACCCCGATGCTCGAAGCAGACACTTGCGACTCGATGTACACAGGCGGGCGGTCACGTGAACTCGTTTTCGATTGCTGCCTCCAACAGCTTGCGACACTCCCCGTGTTGCAGCATTTCGCGAAGCTCGCCGTTAGGATCGAGAAGTGTCCTCTTCGCAGCGCTAGCGGTTTCGAAGACGTGGGCGATACCCAAGTGAATTGCGTCCTGCATTGCCTTGCAACTTCGAGAATACGCGCGGGCCGCTTCGTCGACGTCTTCGTCGACCGTCGCATAGCACTCACCCACCAAACTCCAGTACTCCGCCATCGTCATATGGGCGGACGGGGCACCTAAAGCGAAGTCATGGGCGGTCTGAAGCCTTTGCTCGACAGCCTTCATGAATGCAGCGCGCCCGTCGTCGAAGAAGATACCCTTAGCGCGGTCTCTCAGGGCCGGAGAGCATCGAACATAGGCCATTAGAATCAGACAGTCAGCGTAGTTGACATTGTTGTAGTACTTGAAACTGGCGGTGGCAGTTTGGTCTACTGCTACTTGCCTTCGGAAGAGATCCCTGGTCTCATCGAGGTCGCGACGCACCGACTGCAGTGCGTTAACCTCATCGATTTGCTCGGAGGCGCTCAGCGTGAGGATCGATGACTTGACTCGCCAGAGTTTGTGTACACCTAGGCCATTGTAGACGGTACCAATCTCCGGATGCTCCGTCAGTTCCCGAGCGTGCTGAAACGCCTCCTCGGCTGTCTTGCTGTACACTCCATAGTGCTGAAGTGTTCTGGAAACTCCGACCAGTGACCAGCTTACCTTCTGGAGATCGGTCGGCGTCGAGCTGTCTCGGATGAGGCGCAGAAGCGCCTGTTCCGCTTCTAGGAGATCCGCGTCCTTGTTCCTACCGAGTATCATTCGTGCAGCGTCGACAATCTTGCGGATCGGCTCGAAGCGAGCATTTGAATCCAGAACTTGGACGTGCGCCAGATCCGCGTTGAACTCCTCGGCCAGAGTCCGCGAGGAAACAAACGAAACGCGGCTCATCCACTCAAGCAGCTGCCTACGCGCTGCCGCATAGTGCAACTCGACCCCTGCCTCTGCCACGGCCCTCAACGTGTCAGCGGTCTCCCTCGTGATGAGGTGCGGCGACACATACGTCGTCCACACCGCTCCAGCCACGGCAATGGCAAAGGTAGTGATCGCCGCCGGAGCAATGTACTTGCGCCGACGTCCCGCCCGTTTCTTGGGCGAGGCTGGCTCGCTGGTCACGTCTTGCGGATCTATGCTCACTGATTCACTCCTTCCGGTTCGACCGGTCCAAATGAGCGGCGATCAAACGGGGCACACGTGGGCGGGCACGGTGCGCTTGGAGTCGAATCCCTTCAGGCCCTACAGAGCCCCACTGAGCGACGACGACGAGGCAACACTCTGACGACTTCTCGCTGGCAGTGCATGCACCCCCCAGCGACTTCAGAATTGATCTGGGGGAGTCGCAGCGGGAACACCCTCTTAGTTCACGACCTGCCCTATAGATCAGGCCAACGAGGTGTGGCCGTCACTAGTGCGATGAAGAACGAGCTAGCAAGCGATACGAAGCGAGCGACTACAAGCTTCCGCATCTCTTCCCCCTATCGGTTACGGTTGACGGGTTGGATCGGCTGGCGTCTATCTTCGGCTGATACCGCCCTACATTTCAACACAAACTTGGCTTAGCCCACAGCCAAAGTGTCAGGCGTCAGGATACCCGCCGGGCTCCCCGGAAAGGGATACTGATACCGCCAGGGTCCGAAGCTGGCAAGTGGCAGAATGTCGGGGCATCGATAGGGGGGAGCCTCATACCGGGGTCGCTCCCCGCCGATGTCGAAGTTGCCGAGGATTGCCCGAGGTTTCCCGGTCTTCACGAAGACCGCCAAGGGAGGCGCGATGGTCGTCGGACGGGACTTCGCGTGGGCTCACCTGCCAAAGACCGCCGGCGACGCGACATGGGCGCTGTTCCGCTGCGTTCCCGACCTCGTTGTGCGCGCGCACGCCCCCGGCGATCCGCGAAAGCACCGTACGTTCGTCGAGGAGGGCGTCACCGAGCTTCGCCTCGTGCTGAACCTGCGGCGGCTGCCGTCCCTGGCGCTGAGCTACGTGCACCACGCGAGGAACTACGGCATCCCCGGCGCCTTCCCGCGCGGCTACCGCATGACGCCGGCGGAGGCGGTCGCGTTCGACCGGCCGGAGCGCGCGCTCCGCCGCCACCTCGACCGCGATCGCCTCGAGGTGCACCGCTGGCTGCGCATGGAGCACCTGCGCGAGGACTTCCTCGACTTCGTCGGGTCCCTTCGCCCGCTCGACGCCCGGGAGATCGAACGCGTCCGCGGCGTGCCGACCAAGCCATCCATGAGCTACGATCACGACCCGCTGCGCTTCTTCACCCCTGCGGAGATCGAGCGCCTCTACGCGAACAACCCCACCTGGGCACGGCACGAGCTCGCCGTGTACGGCACCCTCACGCTCGCGCGGGCGGGTTCCGGAGGCGTCTGCTAGGATCGTCCGATGGACGCACCGAACGACCTGCACTGGCTCGCCGAGACCGGGCAGACCGAGGCACTCGGTCGGGCGCTGAGTAGCGGTGCCCCCGTCGAGGCGCGCGACGCCGAAGGGCGAACGCCGCTGCTGCTGGCCGCGGCGTGGGGCCGGCTCGAGGCCGTTCGTCTGCTGCTGGACCGGGGCGCCGATGCGCAGGTCGTGACGAGCCGGGGCGAAGGCGCGCTGCACCTCGCCGCCCCGCGCGCCGGCGCCGAGCTCGTCGAGCTGCTCGCCTCCCGTGGCGTGAACGTGGGTGCGGCGGATCGAAGCGGCGTGACGCCCCTGCACCTCGCCTGCCGCCGCGGTTCGAGCGGGGAGATCGATCTCCTGCTGCAGGGCTCCGCGTCGGAGCCCGAGCCGCGCTCCGCCGTGGAGCGACTGGAAGACGAGCATGTCATCGAGGTGATGCTGGCGCACGGCGCGTCACCCGACGCGACCGACGAGCGCGGCGACACGCCGCTGCACCTGGCCGCGGCCGGGGGGACGGACCGCGCCGTGCGGCTCCTCTTGTCCCACGGCGCCGACCCGCGGGCCGTCGACTCGTACGGGATCACCCCGCTGCATCGCGTGGCCGACGTGGGCATCGCCCACGCGCTGCTGGAAGCCGGGGCCGCGGTCGACGCCGCCGACCGTGACGGGTGCACCGCGCTCCATCGAGCGGCGGCGGCGGGCAACGCGGACGTCGTGCTGTGCCTGCTGGAACGCGGAGCGGACGCCAACGCGGTCGACAGCGACGGCCGTACGCCGCTGCACCACGCGGCATCCGCCGGGCGCGCCCAGGTGGCGCAGCGGCTGATCGAGTTCGGCGCCGCCGCGGGAGTCAAAGATCACGACGGACGGACGCCCGCCGTCGTCGCGACCCAGGGCGGGCATTCGCTGGTCGCGGCGGCGATCCGGCGATATCGCGGCAAGCGGCAACGGTAGATGCCCTCGAGGCAGCCGCTCGCGCTGACCATCGCCGGATCCGATCCGTCGGGCGGCGCCGGCCTCCAGGCCGACGTCGCGACCTTCGCCGCTTGCGGGTGCCGCGCGGCCGCCGTGGTCACGGCCATCACGGTGCAGGACGGGCGGCGTATTCTGGCCTGGGAGCCGGTGCGGGAGGCACTCGTCCGCGATCAGCTGCGCGCCGTGCTCGGTTCGCCGGGTCCGGCGGCCGTCAAGACCGGGATGCTGGGGACCGCGGCCGTCGTGCGCATCGTGGCGGCGGAGCTGCGGGCCTCCCCGGCTCCGCTCGTCTGCGATCCGGTGATGGTCTCGTCGTCCGGGCATGCCTTGCTGGAGGTCGACGCCTTCGACGTGCTGCGCGAGGAGCTCCTCCCGATGTGCGCGCTGATCACGCCGAACGCGCAAGAGGCCGCGGTCCTTGCCGGCGTCGACGTGAGGAACCCCGATGGGGCGGAGCGGGCCGGCCGGGCCCTCCTCGCCCGGGGAGCGCGCGCCGTGCTGGTCAAGGGCGGCCACTTCGAATCGGAGCGCGGCACCGACGTGCTGGTCAAGCCGGACAGTGTTCGCCGAATGCCCGCCGAGTGGCTCGGCCCCGGCGACGTGCACGGAACCGGCTGCGTGCTCTCCGCCGCGATCACCGCGTACCTGGCGCGCGGCGTTTCGCTCGAGGAGGCCGTGACCCTCGGCAAGCGCCACGTGACGGGGTGGATCCGCGCGGCGACGGGAGGATGACGGCCGACGCAGCGCTCCGTTCCGGAAGAAGATGAGTCGATGGGCCGCGCGTCGTAGGCGCCGACTCACCTTCCTTCGGGACGGGCCGCGAGCAGCTCCGCCACCGGCTCGACCAGCGCTCGGGCCACGGCCTCGTTTCCCGCGGGCGTCCAGTGCGGATCGTCCGGCAGGTACGCCGGCTCGCGCGCGTCCGCCGCAGCCACCGCATCGCTGACGTCCACGCCGGGGACGGAGTGCCGCTCGAGCACGCGCGCCCACATCCGTCGCGCGCCGCTGGTCATGAAGCGCGCCGCCGCCCGGGAGATCCCGGCATCCGCGATCTCGGCACGACGCGGCACGAGCGCGAGCAGGACCGGCGCTTCCCGCTCGCCGCACGACAGGACGAGCTCGCCGAGCGACGCCTCCGCCGCCTGCACCGCGCCCGGCAGGACGTTGCCGATCTGGAACTGCGCGCCGCGGGTACGCAGGTCGATCCAGCCGAGCACTCGGCTCCGGTCGACGACGCGCGCGAGCGCCGACCGAGCATCCATCGGGCGCGGCGAGTACTCTTCCAGCCGGTCCGGCGCGAAGCGGCGGATGCGCACCTCGTCGATCGGGTCGTTGGACAGACTGAACGTGCACACCACCGCGTCCAGGCGCATCTCCTCGGCCAGCCGCTCGACCATCGCGCGCTGCTGCCAGACGCTGTATCCCGGAACGGCGGCGTTCACGACGCCGATGCGCCGCCCGGGGAGTCGTTCGCGGAGCATCTCCTCCAGGCGGCGCGGGAACGATTCGCTCTCCTGCACTCCCCAACCGAACGCGAAGGAGTCCCCCGTGACGAGGATCCGCGTCGCGGCGCTGTCGGCCACGTCGATCTCCGGGCTGCGCAGCCCCAGGCTGTTCGTCCGCTCCACGGTCTCGCCGGGACCGCGTCGGAACACCCCCTCGGCCGACGCCGGGAAGATCCATCCGAGGCGCGGATCCTTGGCCGACTCGAGCTGGCCGGGCGGCGCCTCCGACGGATCGGCCGGCGCCGGCAGGCCGCGCACGCGCAGCACGAGCTCCGCCGCGGCGAAGACGACGAGCAGCACGGTGGCCGCCACGGCGAAGGCCAGGAGCCGGAACGCCGCCGTCTTCTTCAGCGAGAACCGGCCTTGGCCGAGGTCCACTCGTCGAGGTACTTGGGGAGCATCGCGCGCCAGGTCGGCCAGTCGTGATGCCACTCGGCTCCCCAGGAGTCGACGCGGTTGGGCACGCCCGCCTGACCGAGCATCTCGGCCACGCGCCACGACTCCTGGATGTCCTCCGCGCGCCCCTCGCCCGAGGCCAGCAGGACGAAGCACTTGCGCAGCTGCTCGAGATGCCCGGCCGGCAGGTGCGGGAGGTAGTGCACGGGTGAAGAGCGGTAGAAGTCCATCGAGGGCCGGCGCCCGTCCAGGAAGCGCACCAGGTCGAACGTGCCGCTCATGCACAGCGCACGGGTGAACGCCGTCGGGTAGCGGCACACCGCGGCCAGCGCGTTGAACGCACCGATCGAGGCGCCGGCGGTGAAGATCCCGACGTCCTCCGAGCGGCAGTCGACGCGGATGGCCGGGACGACCTCGTGGAACACGTACTCCTGGAAGCGATCCTGCATGGTGCCGGCATCCGGAGCGCCCGGGCCGTCGCCGGAGAGCATCGCCCGGCCGGCCACGCTGTCGCAGGAGTAGACCTTGATGCGTTGGTCGCGGAGCAGATCGGCGAGGCAGTCGATGACCAGGAAGCGCTCGATCTCCTCCGCGTCACCACCCGCCGTCGGGAAGATCAGCACGGGCTGCCCGACCTCGCCCCAGCGGGCGAAGCGGACTTCCTGGCCGAGCCTCTCCGAGTACCAGGTGGCGGTCTCCTTCACTTCGCCACCCGCTTGCCGGCCGCCGTGCCGCGCGCCGTCTCCGGATGGTCCGACTCGTCGCGGCGCCACTGCTGGATGCGCTCGAAGAACAGCTCTGTGAACTGCTCGATCTCGTGCTCCGGGTACAGCGCTTTCACCTTCTTGCGCACCGCCTCGCGCGCCTCGTCGGTGCCGAAGAACTCCCAGGCCACCTCGTCCAGGTGGGGCAGGTACCGCTCGCAGAACTCGTGGAACCGGTCGGCCTCGAAACCCGCCCGCGCGATGGCGGCGTACCCGGCGAGCTTCTCGCGGTAGGGCACGTCCCGCGCGGCGATCTCGAAGAACGGCGGCCAGTCCAGGTTCGGCCGGCGCCGTCGCCGGAGAGCGGCATTGAAGACGGCCCAGCGCAGGTTCGCCTTGATCAGCCACGGGAAGTGGTAGTGCAGCGAGGTCACCTGCGAATCCGGACAGGGATTGGCGAAGTCGATGGGGTGCCACACGCGGTCCGCTCCGCGCAGCGCTTCGCAGGAGTTGAAGTCCCATCCGAAGAAGGAATTGATGGTGAGGACGGTGTCCTCCAGGAGCGAGCGGTCGGCCGCGTCCAGGAAATCCCGCTCCATGGTGTAGCGGTCGTGCAGCGGCGCGGACGGGTCGTAGAGCACGATGCGCACCTGCGGGCCGAGTCCGACCGCACGCACGAAACGGTCGTGCGGCTCGACGGAGCGCTGCAGGTGCATCACGTGCCGTCCGCTCTGCTCGTACGCGGCTTTGAGACCTTCGGCGTCCTCGATGCGGCTCACCCCGACCCAGCCGCCGCCATCGTACGGCTTCATATACAGCGGATAGCCGACCTCGTCGCCCAGCTTCCCGAGATCGAACAGCCGAGCGTAGCGCTCCAGCGTCGGGCGAAGGTCGGGCGAAGGCTCGTAGTCCTTCGGAGGGATCAGCCAGGTCTCCGGGATGGGCATCCCCAGCCGGATCATCGCGCAGTAGGACGTGTGCTTCTCCATGGACTGGATGGTCCACGGATTGTTGAAGACGTACACGTCGTCGAGCACGAGCGACTTCTTGATCCACTCGCGGCTGGGGTGATACCAGTGCGTCAGCCGGTCGATGATCAGGTCGTAGCGCGGCGGCCGGCGCAGATCGAACGGCTCGATGGTGACGCGTTCGCACTCGAAGCGGATGGTGTCGCCGCCGAGCCGGACGGACAGGTCCAGGCGCTGGAGGATCTCCTCGAAGCAGATCGGCCAGCAGATGTCCGCCCCGAGAGAGAGGCCGATCCTTCGCGTCACGGTCGCCATGGGCCTCTACTCATACACCATCCAGAGGGGGCCGGGGAACAGCCAGGAGAGGCCTTCCCGCAGGCGGTCGCGCCAGTTGTCCCAGTGGTGCCCGTCGCGGGCCTCGACGTAGCGGACCTCCATGCCGGTGGCCTGCAGCAGCGGCACGAGCGACCGGTTCTCGTAGATGAGCGATTCGTACGTTCCGCAGGAAAGGAAGATCTTCTCCGCGAAGGAGAAGGGCTCGTCGCGGTAGCGGTTCACGAACTCCGCGACCGGATCGAAGGCCGGGCCGCGCTCGTGCAGGCCGATGTCCGAGAAGGCGAAGGAGCCGGATTGTAACAGCAGCCGCCCGAAGAAACCCGGGTACCGCGACGCCGCGGAGAACGCGGCCACGGCTCCGAGGCTCGCGCCGACGAGGCCGCGTCCCGCCGGCGTCTTGCGCAGCGGAAGCCGAAGCTCCAGCTCCGGCACCAGCTCCTCGGCCAGGAAGCGCGCGTGCGGCTCGTGATCGACGTACTCTTCCAGCCGCTGCCTCGAATCGGTGAGCGCCACCACCATTCCGGGGATCTCCAGGCGGTGGACGAGGTTATCCAGAACGGTCTTGAACTCCGCGTACTGGAAGTAGTCGGATCCGTCGTGCACGACGAGCAGCGGGTAGCGGCGCGTCGGGCGGTAGCGCGCCGGATAGTAGAGCTTGACCGGCCGCTTCTCGCCGAACGCCTTGCTATCGATCTCGATCTCCTCGATCCGTCCGGCACGCGCTTCCGGATCCGGCTGGGTCCACTCCGGGATCTCGTACCCGCTGGCTTGGCAGATGGAGTTCGCGCCGAACGGATCCCGCGCGATCAGCGGGTTCAGCGGATCCTCGATCCAGCGGCGCGACGGTCCCTGCACGACCTCCAGCTTGTACTCGACGCGCGAGCCCTTCGGCAGATCCAGGATCAGGTACCACAGCTCGGTCCCGGGAATGCGCCGGAACGGCTGCGAGGACGCCAGTCCGTAGACCCAGTGCCGCAGGTTCACTTCGTCGGCCATCCCGCGGTAGACGAACGTGATGCTCGTTCCCTCCGCGAGCGGGAACGAGTGCTTCGCCAGGAAGCCGTCGACGTCGGCGCGCGAAAGCGGCAGGCGCTGCTCGAGCTCGCGGATGGCGAGGCGTGCGGCGCGCGGGGGCTGCAGCACCTGGCTCATCGACGTTCCCCCTCGACCAGGCCCGCCGCGGTCATCCGCTTCGTCTCCGGGGACGCGGACCATCCCTTCGGGCCCACGCTGAGCCAGGCTCCCTCGTCCATCGCCAGGCACCGAGCCGGGGCGAAGCGCAGCGCGAAGCGCGCCACGCGGTCCGGATCCCCGAGCCGCAGGCGCTCCCGCGCGTGTGGCAGCGCCACCACCCCACGGACGAGGCCGAGGCCGACCTCGAAGACCTCGGCGTGGCCGGGCCCCCACGGCGGGTTGTCGTGGTAGACCACGACCCGCTCGCAGACCACCATCGCGCCGCCCGACCAGGCCACGAACGGCAGCTGGCCGGCGGCCTCCGGGAACCCGAAGAGCCGGAGCCGGTTCAGCAGCACCGCGAGGTGCCCCCCGGCGATGGCCACCGCGGAGCATCTCTTCAAGGCCGCCGCGATCTCCTTGCGGTGGCGCTTCACTTCCGCTCGCTTCGCCAGCCGGAGCTTCGACTCGAACTCCTCGTGCACGCCGGCCACCCGCGCCAGATGCGCGCGGTCGATCTCTCGCAGAGCCTCCAGTGCCGACCGCCACTCCTCGTCGGCGAGATCGCTCTGGCTCCGCCGGCGCGACAGCTCCAGGATGGCCGCCATGGCGTGCTCCAGGCGCACGTTGTAGAGGCGGCGAAGCTCGCGCAGGCGACGCTGCCGGTCATGGTGCACCTTCTCCAGCTCGGGGTCGGCGGCGAAGATCTCTTCGCCGCGCCGGTGCAGGAGGAGGTTCTCGGTCTGGCCCTGCAGGTGATCGTCGAGCGCGCGGACCTCGTCCTCGCGCTCCTGCCAGCCGGCGGTGATCGTGGCCAGCCGGCCGGTGATGCCGTGTTGCTGCAGCACGTCGGCGAGAGTCTCGCGCCGGCCCTGCGGCCCCAGCAGGATCACCGTCTGCTTCGGGTTCGCGACGGAGGGTGCATCTTCCTTCGCCGCGGTTCGCCTCTCCGCGAGCAGGGGGGTCATGCCGCGCGCACCTGCACGTTGCGCCCGATGGCGTCCATCATGGCTCGGAGCTCGTCGTAGTCCGGATGCTTGAGCCGGATCCAGGCGTTCGCCATGTAGCCGGCGTCGACCGGCTGCGTGGGCGTGCCCTGCGACGGCAGGTGCCAGTCGATCACCCACCGCCCGTAGCGCTCCTTCATCCAGTCCAGCCCCTCGTATCCGGTGATGCTCCCGTCCCGATCGGGACGCAGGTTGATGATGCCGGCCGAGAACCGCCGTGAAGGCCGCTCTTCGGTCCGGCCCCAGCACACGGCCATGGCCCACTCCCGGTAGATGTCCATGTCGTTGGCGACGCGGTAGAGATCCCAGCAGCCCACGCCCGGCGGGCGGCAGCCGATCTCCGAGAAACGCAGCCCCTTCGGTCCGAAGAACCACTCCATGTGCGTCGGTCCGTTCTCGATGCGCAGCGCCTCGATCACCTTCGCGCCCATCGCCTTGACCTCGTCGTAGTCCGGCACGGCGTCCACCCGGTTCGTGGTCACGAACTGCGGCGAAATCCAGCGCGTCCTCATCGCCTCCAGCACGTTCGGGAAGTAGTGCGTGGCGAAGTGGTGCACCGAGCGGCCGCCGATCGTGATCGTGTCGAAGAACCCCTCGTGTCCCTCGACGAACTCCTCCACGGCGCAGCTGCCGCCCTGGTCGAGGCGGCACGCGGCGATGGCCTGCTCCAGCTCCTCGCCGTCGGTCACCTTGTACGTGCCCGACGCGCCCGCTCCGGCCCTCGGCTTCAGGATGAGCGGGAAGCCGATGCGGCGGGCGAAGTCCCTCGCCTCTTCGGGCGAAGACGCTCCCGTCGACGCGGCACACGGTACGCCCGCGGCGCGCAGCGCCTCCTTCATGGCCGGCTTGTCGCGGCACAGGTACGTCGTTTGCAGCGACGTCCCCGGGATGCCGAGCGCCTCGCGGACCTCGGCGGCGGTGAGCACGTGCGCCTCGACCGTCGCCTCCAGCCGATCGATGCGCGCGCGTTGCTGCAGGCGCCGCACCACGTTCGTCACCGACTCGGTGTCGACCACCGAGGGCACCTGCTCGTAATGTTCCATCCAGCCGCGCACGTCGTCCGGAAGGTAGCGCGCGTCCCGCTCCCCGATGCCGATCACGGCGGCGCCCGCCGCGTGCAGCCCGCGCACGAACTCGCGCTGGTTCGCCGGGAAGACCGGCTCCAGGAAGACGACGTTCATCCGCCGACTCCCGCGCCCTCGGCGGCGGTGACGCGCGCGTAGCCCTCTTCGTACTGCAGCACCTGATGGTCCCAGGAGAAGTCGCAGTCCATCGTGTTCCTGCGGAGCACCTTCCACGTCTCCGGGTCGGCGTGCAGCGCCAGCGCCGTCTGCAACGCCCAGCGCACGCCTTCGGCCGTCGGGTGGTCGAACACCACTCCGCTCCCCTCGCGCGTGTCCGGATCCCACAGGTCGACCGTGTCGGCCAGTCCGCCGGTCCTGCGCACGATCGGCACCGTCCCGTAGATGCGACTGTACATCTGATTGAGTCCGCACGGCTCGTAGAGCGAGGGCATCAGGAACATGTCGGAGCCGGCCTCGATGCGGTGCGCGAGCTCGGCGTCGAAGCCGCGCCGGAAGTGCACCTTGCCGGGGAACCGCTCCTGCAGACCGGCGAAGAACCGCTCGTGCTTCTCCTCGCCGCTGCCCAGCGCCACCAGGCGAAGGTCGCCTGCCTCGATCACCGCCGGCAGTGATCCGGGAAGCAGGTCCAGCCCCTTCTGGAATGTGAGCCGCGTGATCATGCCGATCACCGGGACGTCCTTGCGGTAGGGCAAGCCGACTTCCTGGAGGAGCGCGGCCTTGTTCCGTTCCTTGCGCCAGACGCTCTTCGCCGAGTAGCGGTACGGCAGGAAGGGGTCGGTGCGCGGGTTCCACACCGCGGTGTCGACCCCGTTCAGGATGCCCATCATCGAGTCGGCCCGCTCGCGAAGGAGCGCGTCGAGCCCCACGCCGAACTCGGGAGTGCGAATCTCCTCGGCGTAGGTGGGGCTGACCGTGGTGATCAGATCCGCCCAGCGGATCCCGGTCTTGAGGAAGCCGACGCGGCCGGCGCGAAGATCCGCGGCGTCGAGGTGCTTCGCCGCGGGCGAGAGCCCGGCGTCCTCCACGTGGCTCGCGGCGAAGACACCCTGGTAGCCGAGGTTGTGGATGGTGAGCACCGAACGCGAGCTCCGGAAGAGCTGGTCCCAGGCATAGACGGTCTTCAGGTACAGGGGGATCAGCGAAGTCTGCCAGTCGTGGCAGTGGAAGATGTGGGGTCCCCAGCCGAGCCGCTGGCTCGCCTCGAGCGTGGCGCGCTGCAGGAGGATGAAGCGAAGCGGCTCGTCCGGGTCCGAGGTGTAAATGCTCTCCCGGTCGTAGAGCATGGGGCAGTGAACGAAGTAGACGCGGACCCCCGACTCGATCGGGACGGTCTGGTAGACCGAGTAGGGGATGACCCTCTCGGCCGTCTTCAGGACGAGGTCCTGGAGCCCCTCGACGGGGTTCAGCTCGAAGGCCTCGAGGTCGATGACCGAGTACAGCGGGGTGAAGACCCGAACGTCGTGGCCGGCCCGAAGGAGGGCGGCGGGCAGCGCGGCGGAAACGTCCCCGAGCCCCCCGGTCTTCGCGAACGGAGCGACCTCGGAGGTCACGTAGGCGATGCGGAGCGGGTTCACGCGCGAAGCATAGCATCGCGGGGCCGGTGCCGTCGCCGCCCCCGATCTCGGAGGAGTAACCGTGGGAATCTTCGACTTCATCAAGGGCGAGCTGATCGAGATACTGGAGTGGACGGACGACTCCCGCGACGTCCTCTCCTTCCGCTTCCCCGACGACGACAAGGCCATCAAGAACGGCGCACAGCTCATCGTGCGGGAGTCCCAGGCAGCGCAGCTGGTCTACGTCGGCCAGTTCGGCGACACCTTCGCACCGGGCCGGCACGTCCTCGCCACCGAGAACATCCCGGTGCTCACCCGGCTGCGCGGGTGGAAGTACGGCTTCGCTTCGCCCTTCAAGGTCGACGTGTACTTCCTGAACACGCGGCTCTTCACCGGCAACAAGTGGGGCACGACCAATCCGATCATGATGCGCGACGACGACTTCGGTGTCGTGCGGGCGCGTGCGTTCGGCACCTACGACTTCCGCATCACCGACGCGAAGGTCTTCCTCCGCGAAGTCGCCGGATCGGACCACACCTTCCTGATCGACGAGTTCGCGGAGACCATGCGCTCCCGGATCGTCAGCGTGTTCAGCGAGGCGCTGGCTACTTCGAAGGTCCCGATCCTGGACGTGGCCTCGCGGTACTCCGCGCTGGGGGCCGCGCTGCTGCCGCTCATCAATCCGGTCATGAAGGCGAAGTACGGCCTGGAGATCGCCACCTTCGTGGTGGAGAACGTCTCCCTGCCGCAGGAAGTGGAGCAGGCCGTGGACAAGCGCTCCAGCATGGCGGCCGTCGGCGACCTGAACGAGTACGTGAAGTTCCAGATGGCGCAGGGAATGGAGCGGGGTGCCGGCGCCGGAGCCGTGGCCGCGGAGATGGCCGTGGGTCTCGCGATGGCGCAGCAGATGGGCGCACGGGCGGGCGGGATCCTGGGGCGGGTCGAGACGGGTGCGCTGCTCGCGCCGGAGGAGGCCGCTCGGATCCTCTCCGTCCCCGAGTCGGACGTCCTGCGCATCATCGAGTCGGGAGAGCTTCCCGCGAAACACATCGGAACGAGCCTCCGCATCCGCCGCGCGGACCTGGACGCCTGGCTCGCGAAGTGAGCGGCGCGCCGAGCTGAGCTGACGGGCGACCCGCGCGTCAAGTCGCGGCGTCGAGTTCGTCGCCCGCGCGCGTCGCTCCCACGGCGGGAGTCGTGCCGACGGCCTCCTCGAGCCCGCAGAGGCCGGCCCTCGAGGCACACGTTTTGCTGCGTTCGCCCACACTCCCTCCCGAAACACGGAACGGAGGTGGCCATGAACAGCGGATGGAAGCGAAGCGTCGTCGCGTTCGCGTTCCTCTTCTCCTTCCTCGCCCTGCACGCATCCGATCGCATGGAGTGGATCGACGTGCCGCTCCCCGAGCTGACCGAGGTGCTGGGAGGCCAGTCGCCCTGGACCTGTCCCGTGCTGGGCGCGCTCCTCGGCGTCGAGCTGCTCTTCGGACAGATCTGGGCGGCGGTCGGCACGACGGTCGCCGCCGGACTGGCGGGCTGCATCTGAGAGGGGAGGAATCACATGCCGGGAAGATTCATCATCGCGTTGCTGGCCGTCGTCGTGGTGCTGGGAAGCGCGGCACCCGGCGTCGGTGGGGCGGACCCCGCGCCGGTCGGAGGAAGGAAGCACGTCTACTGCGTGCTGAGCTCCGTGCTCGTGGTCGTCGTAATGGTCACGTTCCATCCCGAGGCGGTGCTCATCGGCAACCTGGTCGGCGGGCTCGCCTGCCCGTTCGGGTGGTAGCAGCGCAGCAGGCTGCGCGCGGCGGCTCCCCGCCGCGCCGTCACCCGACCAGGATCCGCACTCCTGCAGCCACGCTGTCGGCCATCTCCAGGGTGGTCCCGAGATCGGGGTGGCGGACCATGATGCAGCCGTCGCCCACGACGCTCTGTCCGGACCCACGCGCGGTCGATCCCACCTGCGCGATCTCCACCGCGCAGATGTGGTGACCGAACTCGCCCAGCACGTGGTCCAGTCCCTCGATGCGACGGATCGTGCCGGGACCTTGCGCCCGAAGGAAGACGCCGGCGCAGTGATAACGCCGCTCGACCGGCTGCGAGAATCGGCCCCAGCACACCGCCTCCGCCCACCCGCGGTACAGATCGATGTCGCCGGAGAAGTTCATCAGATCCACGGTGCGCACGCCCGCCGGCCTCGCCGCGATCTCACCGAAGACGGCCTCCCCGTCGGGCTTCCGGTACCACTCCATGTGGGTGAACCCGGTCCCGACGGGAAGGGCGCGATGCACCGCGAATCCCATCGCACGGCCCTGGCGGCACCACTCGCTGTCCACGTCCCGCCGGCAGACGGTCTGCTGGCTCACCCAGGGATGCTCGCGGCCGACCAGCGCGCGGGGCCGGTAGTAGGCGATGTTGAAGTACGCGACCTCGCCGCCGACGCACACGGTGTCGAACGTGCAGTCCTCGCCTTCGATGAACTCCTCGACGCTCACTTCCTGGACGTGGCCGAGACGCGGCAGCACGTCGGCGAGCTGTCGCTCGTCGTCCACGCGGTAAGTGTCCCGCGAGCCCGCGCCGGCGATCGGCTTCACGATCAGGGGAAACCCGATTCGGTCCGCCGCATCGCGGCACTGCTGCACGGTGAAGGCGTTGGCGTGCTTCGGCGTGCGGATCCCGGCCTCGTCGAGCCGCTGCTTCATCACTTCCTTGTCGCGGAACGGGACCGTCTCCTCGATGGTCATGCCCGGCAGCCCGAACATCTCGCGCATGCGCGCCGCGGGGATCATGAGCGGCTCCCACAGGCACTCGACGCGGTCGATCCTCGCCTTCTCCCCGATGGCGCGCACCTCGTCGAGCAGTGCGCTCTCGTCGGCGAAGGAGCGCACCTGCACGTAGGCGGACAGGTGGCGCCTGGCCTCCTCGGGAAGCGCGCCCTGGGGCTGATCCCCCACGCCGATCACCGACGCGCCCACCTGCGCGAGCCCGCGAGTGAAGTAGGCCATTTCGGCCGGGAACCCCGGCGACAGCATGAGTACGTTCACGAGTCCTCCCTATCCGAGCTCCACGCGAATCGTGCGGATCAGGATGTCCAGAGCCTCCTTCACCGCGGCGGTCTCCGGGTGCCTGACGATGACGTAGCCGTCGCCGTCGTAGGTGCGGGACGCGGTCTGGCCCTCGGCCGGCAGCTTGACCGACACCGCCAGCCGTCCCACCCTGCGCTGCGCCTCTTCCAGGCCGTGGACGGCCTTGATCCTCCCCTGACCCTGCCCGCGAAGATACGCCGCCCCTGCGGCGAAGGGTCGTGCGGGCGGGTCGAACTCGTCGAAGACCATGAGCCGCGCCCATTTCGCGTACATGTCCGTGTCGTGCGCGTAGGAGATGAGCTGCACGAACTGCGCTCCGGGAGGCCTCGCCCCGACCTCGGAGATGGCGAAGCTGCCGTCGGGCCGGCGGAACCACTCCATGTGGCTCAGCCCGTTCACCATGCCCAGCGCCGCCAGCGCCGCCTGCGCCAACGGGCGGAACGCGGCGAAGTCCGCACGGTCGATTTCCCGCGGGAGCACGACACACCACTGGATCCACGGGGTCTCCAGCACGGTCAGCGGCCCGGGATGATAGTCCGTCCCGGAGCACCAGATCACCCGCCCGCCGAGGCACACGCTGTCGAAGGAATGCTCTTCGCCGGTGACGAACTCTTCCAGCATGGAGGCGTGCTCGGCGCTGGGGCGGCCCCAGCCGAGCGCCTCCTTCAGCTGCGCCTCGCGCTCGACCCGGAACGTGCTCCGCGATCCGGAGCCGGCGGTGGGCTTGAAGATGAGGGGATACCCGACCTCCTCCACGAACTTCCACACCTCCGCCTCGCTGGTGACGCGCCGGTGGCGCGCGCAGGGCAGTCCGGCGACGGAGAGAACGTCCTTCATCCGGGCCTTGTCGCGGAAGTTCTTCGCCGTCGCGCCGCTCATGCCGGGGATGCGCAGGCGCTCCCGCACCTCGCCGAGCGGCACCTGCAGCTCCTCGAGCGCGCCCAGCAGGCGGTCGACCTTGCCGAGCCGGCCGGCGACGCCGCGGACCGCCTCCTCGATCCTCTGCGGGTCGAGCGCGTCCTCGACCTTCTCGGCGAGTGCGAGCTTCTTGCGGAGCGCCGCGGGCACCCGCTCCGGCGGATCCTGGGACACCAGGACGACCTTCACCCCGGCGAGGTCCGCGGTGGCGTCGATGAACCGGAGGGTGGTCTCCAACAGGAAAGGAGCCACGAAGACGACGTTCGGCACGATGCGGATTCTACCGGTCGTCGGGCAGGCCCGCCAGCGCGGTCGAGGCGCCCGTGGATTCCGCCGGCGCGGTCGAGGCGCCGGTGGATCTCGCCTCCGCAGCCGGCGCGGAGCCAGGGTCGGGCTCCGGCCCGGTCGGCTCGAGGAACAGCGCCGAGAGCGGCGGGAGCGTCGCCGCGATGGAACGGTCCCTCCCGTGCCAGGGCACGTCCTCGACGGCGATCGATCGCGGGAGCTGCAGGCCGGTACCGCCGTAGCGGGGATCGTCGCTCTGGAACGCCACCACGTACTCCCCGGTGCCGGGGACCCCGATGCGGTAGGCCTTGCGGGTGACCGGTGTGAAATTCAGCACGATCACGAGGTGCCGGCGGTCCTTCGCCCGGCGGATCAAGGCGAGGATCGAGCGCGCCTCGTCGGCGCAGTCGATCCACTCGAAGCCGTCCCAGCCCGTGTCCCGCTCCCACAGCTCCGGCCGCGAGGCGTAGAAGCGAGTGAGCTCGCGCACGTAGAGCTGGAGCTCTCGATGGGGCGCGCTCTCCAGCAGGTACCAGTCGAGCTCGGCGTCGTGGTCCCACTCGCGCCACTGACCGATCTCCCCTCCCATGAAGAGCAGCTTCTTCCCCGGATGCGCGATCATCCAGCCGAGCATGGCGCGGACGTTGGCGAAGCGGTTGCGGCGCTCGCCCGGCATCTTGGACAGGAGCGAAGCCTTCTCGTGGACCACCTCGTCGTGCGAGAGCGGCAGGATGTACTTCTCGTCGAACGCGTAGGTGAGCGAGAAGGTCAGCTTCTCGTGCAGCTTGGGCCGCTCGATCGGATCCGTCCGGAAGTACGAGAGCGTGTCGTTCATCCAGCCCATGTTCCACTTGAAGTCGAAACCGAGCCCGCCGTCGGCCACGGCCGCGGTCACCCCGGGCCAGGACGTGGACTCCTCGGCGAAGGTCAGCACGCCCGGAGAGCCGGCATGCACGGCCTCGTTCAGCTTGCGCACAAAGCCCACCGCCTCGAGGTTCTCGCGCCCGCCCTTCACGTTGGGCGTCCACTCCTCCGGATGCCGCGAGTAGTCCAGGTAGATCATCGACGCCACCGCGTCCACGCGCAGCCCGTCGACGTGGAAGCGCTCCAGCCAGAACATCGCCGAGGAGACGAGGAAGGAGACGACCTCGGGCTTGCCGAAGTCGAACACGTACGTGTCCCAGTCGGGGTGCACGCTGCGGCGCGCGTCGGTCAGCTCGTAGAGCGGCGTGCCGTCGAAGAAGCCGAGACCATGCGCGTCGCGGGGGAAGTGCGCCGGCACCCAGTCCAGGATCACGCCCAGGCCGGCCTGGTGCGCCGTGTCCACCAGCCGGCGGAAGTCCTCCGGCGTTCCGAAGCGCGACGTCGGCGCGAAGTACGCGGTGGCCTGGTATCCCCAGGAGCCGTCGAAGGGATGCTCGGTGATCGGCAGCAGCTCGAGGTGCGTGTGACCTTGCTCGCAGGCGTAGCGCACCAGCTCGTCGGCCACGTCGGCGTACGACCGCCAAGCCCCCGCCTCGCCGCCGGCGCCCGGCTTGCGTCGCCAGGAGCCGAGATGCACCTCGTAGATGGAGATCGGTCGGTCGGCGCGCTGGCGCCGGGCCCGCTGCTGCATCCAGCCGGCGTCGTGCCAGTTCGGCTCGTCCAGCCCCAGCACGACGGAGCCGGTGCGCGGGCGGGGCTCCGAGGCGAAGGCTAGCGGATCCGCCTTGAGCAACTGCCGCCCGCCGAGCCGCGTGTGGATGAGGTACTTGTAGACCGAGCCGCGCGGCACGCCCGGGACGAAGGTCTCCCACACTCCCGCCTCGCCGGCGGCGAGCGGATGCGAGCCGGCCTGCCAGCCGTTGAAGTCGCCGACCACCTCCACCCGGCGCGCGGCCGGCGCCCACACGGCGAAGCGCACGCCGGCCGTTCCGTCCCGCGCTGCGGGATGGGCGCCGAGCACTTCCCAGAGGCGAAACTCCTCGCCCCGGGCGAAGCGTTCGAGTCGAGCTGATCGCGAATCCGTCATTCCATGTGCGGCAGCCGATCGTGGAACGGATCCCGCAGGCTTCCGCCGGCGCGGCCCGTCGCGCCCGTCTCCCGATCCAGCACCTCGACCGTCCAGCGATACAGCCGGTCGGCGTCGTCCCGGCTGTCGCCGATGCAGGTGACGCCGACCTTCCCGAACTGGGAGAGAGCGCCGATCATGTGGAACAGAACGCCGGTCTGCGTCGACGGGCGGAAGTGCAGGCCGTGGAACGTCACGATGTCGAGCAGGTCCTCGGGCAGCAGGCCGAGGTACGAGGGCGAGTACAGCCCGTCGGTGGAGAAGTAGAACTTCGGGGTACCTCCCGGCGCGACGAAGAGGCCCGTGCTCCGGTCCAGCTCGCCGCAGGTCAGGAACTGCAGCGCCTGGAACGGGTGTGTCGTGCCGCCCATCCGCAGGTTGATCTCCAGCGCGGCCAGCTTCCACTCCTCCCCGGGGTTGCGCGCGGCGAGGAAGTCCACGCCGAAGCGGCTCACGACGCCGTGATCGCGCAGCACCTCGGCGATCTTCCAGGTCGCGTCGCGGATGCGGAAGCGATACTCCTCCGCCGCCGGGAAGCGGCAGCCCACGTACGCCTGCCCGGTGTTCCCGCCGAGCACCTGGTCGTGCGTGGAGATCAAGGAGATGGATCCGTCCGGGAAGATGCGCATCTGCACGCTCGGGGACCGCACCTCTTCCGCCTCCAGGAACTCCTCGACGATGCCGCCCATCTCCGCGAGCTTGCGGAAGTAGTCCTCCGCCGTCTCGTGGTCCGCGTTCCACTCCAGCCGCTCGAGCGCCGCGCCGACGGCGCTTCGCCGTGCGGTCTTCCCGTCCGGCCACTCCTCCGGATAGCGGAAGAGCGCGTTGCCTTCTCCGGAGAACCCCTCGTTGAGCTTCAGCACGGCGCGGCGGAGCTTCGGCCGGAGCGTCTTGAGCTCGAGCAGCGCGTCGGCGAACTCCTCGCGCGTGCGCAGATCGTTGAAGCCGGCAGGAAGATCGACTCCGGCGGAAGCGAAGACTTCGCGGGATCCGGACTTCGTGCCCAGCCGCCCGAGCCCCGGGTCCAGCCCGTTCAGCGGGATGTCCAGCGCGACGGCGAGCCGGCGCTCGAGAGCCGTCGTGTTGAAGCAGGTGAGGTAGGCGCGGCGAGGATCGCCGACCCAGTTCACGATGCGCTCGATCACGCGTGGCCGCTCCAGGATCTTCTCGGTGAGCGGCTTCGTGGCGCCGTCGTACACGCAGAGAAACGCGAGCCGCTTCCAGGCGTGGCTGGACGGCACCCCGACCAGCAGATGCAGGTAGTAGTCGACGATGTCGGGGTGGATCGGCTGGCTGGTGACGTAGAGCACGCGGGCCGCCGGATGGCGAAGGCGCATCAGCGTGAACAGGAGCCGCTCCTCGTAGAACGGCACCCCGCGGATCTTGGTCAGCTCCTCCTGATTGAAGCTGATGGAGGGCACGACGACCGAGGTGTGGCTCCACGGCGTCGGCGCGTGCACCGACTTCCACACCGGGAGCAGGCGCTCCTGGAGCCTGGCGAACGCCTCCTTTTCCTCCGGCGGGCCGGTGTCGTGGAGGGTCGGGGGGGCGAGGGTGGTCAATGCGTCTCCGGTTCTCGCGGGGCTCCGTCGAGATTACTAGATCGAGAGGTCCCCGAACATCACCACCGGCCCGGACGGCGCCTGCGGGTTCGGCGACCCGCCCAGGACCTCCTTGGACACGGCGAACGACTTGATGTCCGCCGGGTCCTCCACTTCGGGCAGCCGCACCATCGCGCGGCCGCCAGCGTCCACCTCGATCACCCCGAGGCTCTGCACCCTCGCGCCGAGGCCCCACAGCTCGTAGTCGTGCCCCGGCTCGAGCTCGAGGTTCTCCAGCACTACGATGGCGCGGCGGGTCGACGGATCGTAGAGCGCCCACCCCTTGAGGTCGGCCGCTCCGTCCGGCGTGGCCGCCAGGAACGCGACCTTCGCCGCGGGCGAAGCCATCGACGCAGCCCACTGCCGCTCGTCGACGAGCTGCTGCTCGAGCCGCGCCTGCGCGCCGCGCACCGCATCCAGCTCTTCGCCCAGACGTCCGACGGCGCGCTGCTGCACGAACCAGCCGAGCGCGCAGGCCGCCGCGGCGAGCCAGCCGATCGTCGCGGCCATGGGGAACGGCACGACCTTCGCCCTCTCGGGCGGCGTCCCACGCGCCGGCTCCACCGCCGTCGCTCCCGCACCGCCGCGCTCCTCCCCCGCCGCCTTCGCCACCGCGTCGAGCACGCGCTTCCGCATCTCCGCGCGTGGCGTCACCGCCGGCGACGCCGCGGCGAGCACGCTCACCCCGGCGGAGAGATCGCGCAGCGCCGCCTCGCACTCCGCGCAGCCGCCCTCGAGGTGCGTCTCGAGCCGGCTCCGCTCCGCGTCGTCGAGCGCCCCGAGCACGTAGCCCGCGCAGAGCTCGAGCAGCTCGTCGTGAGGGGTCGTCATGCCTCTCCTCCTCCGGGGACGAGCTCACGCAGGCGCAGGAGCCCCTGCCGCATCCAGAACTTCACGCTGCCGAGCGGCGCGCCGAGCTTCGCGGCGATCTCGCTCTGCGTGAGGCCATCGAAGTAGGCGCTCTCCAGACACTGCCGGTGTTTCTCCGGCAGGGCCGCGAGCGCGCCGGCCATCGTCATCGCGAGGCCCGACCTCGCCGCCTCGTCCTCCGGCGTGCGCGGCGGGGCGACCGGCTGCATCTCCAGCCCCTCCTCGGCCTTGCGCCGCGACGCGCGGCTGCGTACGCGATCCAGCGCCCGCGTCCGCGCGATCGTCACCAGCCATGACGCAACCGTGCCGCGCTTGGAGTCCCAGGCGACGCGGCTCTTCCAGGCCTGCACCCAGGCCTCCTGCAGGACGTCCTCGGCGTCGGACTCGTTCCGTAGGATGCGCAACGCGACACCGTACAGCAGGGGCGAGTAGCGGTCGTAGAGCTCGGCCAGCGCGGCTTGATCGCCGTCCTGCGCCGCGCGCATGGCGCGCTGGTCGTCGGGCTCTCGCGTCATCGGGGGTCCGGTTGGAGTACGTTTCCCGCCGCCGTGGCGGATGGCGGGGAGCATAGCCGGGATGGCGGAGCCCGTCATCACGCGGCCCGCGCGCCTTCGCCGGCCCGACCCATCCGATTCGCGCCGGCCTCCGTAGCAGCCCTCGAGCGGGGCAGCCGGCGTTTCCCGAGGGGGAGACGGCAGCCGGGGGGGCGGGAAGCCCCGCTCGCCTATTCCTCAGCAGCACCGGAGGGCTTCATGCGAACTCGAACACTCGCGGGACGGCTGGCCGCCGCCGCCGCGGTCACCATCGCCGGCAGCGCGCTCGCCGCCGACCACGCCGAAGCGCCCGGGACGAAGGCCGATCCCGCAGCGGACATCGCCGACATCTACGCCTGGCACGACGGCGACGCACTCGTCACCGTCCTCACCTTCGACGGCCTCAAGACGCCTTCGCCGGGTCAGACCGGCACGTTCGAAGAGGGCATCGTCTACACCGTCAACATCGACAACGACGGCGACTACGTCGCCGACATCCGCGTCGACTCGCGCTTCGTGACCGACTCCCGCGGCAACCGCGGCATCTACGTGCAGAACCTCCCGGGAGCGAACGGCCCGGTGGTCGGCTTCGTAGAGAGCGCGATCGCGGTGAACGGCCGCGACGCCGTCTTCGCCGGTCTCATCGACGATCCGTTCTTCTTCGACCTGGAGGGCTTCCGCGCGACGCTCGCGACCGGGACGCTCTCCTTCGATTCGAGCCGCGACTCCTTCGCCGGCCTGAACGTCACCGCGATCGCCCTGCGCATGGACCTGGGCGCGGCGCTCGACGGCGGCTCCACCTTGAACCTGTGGGCCACCACGGCCCGCTAGGAGGAACCACGATGAGACTCCATCCACGCAAGGGGCTGCTGGCCGCCGGCTTCGCCGCCTGCACCGCCTTGGCCCTCGCCGGCTGCGGCGACGACGGGCGGTTGACCGCCGCCGCCGGGCGCTTCGACGCCGCCGGCATCGATCCTTCGCGCTTCACCGGCGGCGACCTCCGCGTCGACCGCATGGCCATGCCCGCCGTCGCCACGGCGACGATCACCAGCAAGGATGCATACAACGCGGCGAATCCGGTGGACGACGCGGCCGGCACGTTCGTGAGCGAGATCGTGGGGAACGTCGGCGCCATCCACGCCGCGCTGGACGATGATCTGACCGCGCTCGGCCTCACTCCCTGCGCGACGATGACCTGCGTGAACCAGGCAGCGCCTTTCGTGGTGCCGGACGTGATCCGGATCGATCCCTCGCTGCCGGCGGGGTTCCCGAACGGGCGCCGACTCACCGATCCGGTGATCGACGTCACGTTGGCTCTCGTGCTGCTGGACCTCTCCGTGCATCCCGTGAACGCGCTTATCGGCGTGAACCCCACGGCGAACGACCTTCCCTTCCGCGGCCGGTTCCCGTACGTGGCCCGGCCGCACACCTCCTGACACCTTCGACGAACGGAGCGATCCGCCTCGGGCGACCCGGGCGGATCCTCTGGAAGGAGAGATCATGCTCGCGATGATCCTGATCGCCGCCGCCGCCGTGTCCGCCGCGGCCGCGTCCGCCGGCCCGGCGAGCTACGACGGAGAAGTGGCGCGACTGACCGGCGCGGTAGGCGCGTTCCGGGAGCGCGCCGCGGAGCAACCGCACTCCTGGCTGGAGCGCGAGCGCCTGGCCGGCGCTCTCATGGAACGCGCACGCGTGACCGGCTCGTTCGACGACTTCGCCGCCGCGGAGGCGGCGCTCGACGAGGCCTTCGCCCTGGCGCCGCGGGGAGCCGGCCCGCATCTCTCGCGGGCGCAGCTCGACTTCACATTGCACCGCTTCGACCGGGTCGAGCCGAGCCTCGCCGCGGAGGAGCGGCGGCTCCTGCTCGACGATCCGGCCCGCGCCGGCATCCTGGCGATGCGCGCGGACGTGGCGCTCCAGCAAGGGCGGACGGCAGAGGCCGTCGCGGGACTCGAAGCGGCGCTCGCGCTGCACGAGAGCCCGGACGGTCTGGCGCGCCTCGCGCTGGCCGAGCGGAAGGCCGGGAACGCCGCGCGCGCGGAGTCTCTCTACCGTGAGGCGCAGGCGAAGGACCGCGGCGCGCCGGCGTGGGCGCGGGCGTGGCTGCATTCGCAGCTTGGCCTGCTGGATCTCGACGCCGGCCGGACGGACGACGCGCTCGCGCACTACGCGGATGCGGAGGCCGAGCTCTCCGGCTGGTGGCTCGTCGACGAGCACGCGGCCCAGGCTCTGGCGGCGGGCGGGCGGAACGAGGCGGCGGCGAAGCTCTACGCGAGCGTGGCCGAGCGGACCGGCAGACCTTCGCCCATGAACGCGCTCGCCGTCATCCTGCGGAAGTGCGGGGACCCCGAAGACGCGCGCCACTGGTCCGAGCGTGCGCACCGCGCCGAGCACGAGATCGCCGCGCGGTTCCCGGAGGTTGCGCACGGACATTCGCACTGAGCGGCACCCGCGCGCCCTGCCTTCGCCGCCGCCGCAGCTCGTGCTCGGCAACCTGCGCCTCACCCCGGCCGCCGAACGGCCCCGTCACCGCCGCGAGCCGCCACGGCCGTCCGGCGCGCGTGGCCTTCGCCCCGCCGCGAACCTCACCGTTGTGCTGGGAGAGCCTTCGTTCCGCGTCAGTCGAGACACCGACGTAGGTGCGGTCTCCGCGCGCGGAGACGAGGACGTAGAGCCACCAGCTCACCGATCGCCACGACGCTTGCGGCGTCGCCTGCCGCGGCCGCCGCCCCCGCTCTCGCCGGATGCCTTCTCCGGGCGGCGGCCGGCCTCGACCGGTTCGTCCGGCACCGCGAGCGGCGCATGCAGCGTCTCCTGGTAGTACTGGTCGATCAGCATGGCGATGGTGGCCAGCTCGTCGTCGCTCTCGCCGAGGCTCCTGGCCAGCGGCAGCATGCGCTGCATGCGCTCGGCGACGAGCTTGTCGAGATTGCGCAGCCGCGTCTCGAGGAGCGCCGTGACCCGCTCGGCTACCACCGTCTCCACGTCCTCCTTGGACGGCAGCTCCCGCCGCTCCATCTCGATCCCGTACTTCTTCGCCACCGCCTTCAGCTCGAGCCTCTCCAGCTTGTCGACCAGGGAGATGGCCGTTCCGCTGTCGCCGGCGCGTCCGGTCCGGTGGATGTACGACTCGGGATCCTCGGGGAACTCGTAGAGGAAAACGTGCGAGAGATGGGCGATGTCGATGCCGCGGCCGGCCACGTCGGTGGCCACGAGGAAGCGCACCTTGCGGTCGTACGCGCGGGCCAGCACCGCATCGCGCTCCTTCTGACTGAGCTCGGCGCTGAGCATCTCCGCGTCGTAGCCGAAGCGCTGCAGGACGACGGCGACGTAGCGCGTCGTCGCCTTCGTGTTGCAGAAGATCAGCGCGGAGTCGGGGTTCTCCACTTCGATGACGCGTACCAGCGCGCGGTCCTTTTCCAGCGAAGGAACCTCGTAGTACACGTGCTCGTTCTCGGCCACGTGCTCCTGGCCGTGCGAGAGCGAAAGGAACTCCGGCCGATCCAGGAACTGCCCCGCGAGCGAGAGCACCGCCTGCGGGTACGTGGCCGAGAACATGAAGCCGTCGCGGCCGTCGGGGAGGTAACGCGCCAGCTCGCGCATGTCCGGGTAGAAGCCCATGGAGAGCATGCGGTCCGCCTCGTCGAACACGAGCAGTCGGAGGTCGTCGAGGACGAGCGTGCCGCGCACCAGATGATCGAGGATCCGGCCCGGCGTGCCGACGACGACGTGCGCGCCCTGGCGGAGCGCGTCGAGCTGCGGCCCGTACCCGACGCCGCCGTACACCGCGACGGTGCGGACCGGAGAGCCCTTGGCCAGCCCTTCCGCATCCGAGATGACCTGCCGCGCCAGCTCCCGCGTGGGAACGAGCACGAGCGCCTGCGTCACCGCGTGCGCGGCCTCGATGCGCTCGAGGATCGGCAGCAGGAAGGCGCCGGTCTTGCCGCTGCCGGTGCGGGACTGCACCATGAGGTCGCGGCCGGCGCGCAGATAGGGAATGGCCTTGGCCTGCACGGGCATGAGCTGGTTCCAGCCGACCCGACGGCAGGCTTCCTGCAGCACGGCCGGGAGATCTTCGATCCGGATCTCGGGGAGGGGTTCTCCGGGTTCTTCTTGCTTCGCCATCCGCGCAGCATAGGCTGCCGGACGAAGACACGCAAAGCGGAAACCGGCGGCTGCTGATATTCTCCGCGGCCATGTGGAAGACCGCGGACGGCAGCACGGGCAGACTGATCCAGCTCTGTCTGGGCTACTTTTTCTTCTACGTGATCACCGGCGTGGCCGTGAAGTACTTCCTGGGGAGCGCCGAGCAGGGCTTCCCGGGAATGAACGGCATCGAGTATCTGGTGCACAGCACGGTCGGTTCCGCCGGCGTCGTCCTGCTGATCGTGCTGGCACTCCGCTGGTACCGGATCGAGACGCTCGGTAAGGCGAAGCTCGGACCCTTCGAGTTTTCCGGCGAGTTGCTCTACATCGTTCCGTCGGGCGTATGCACGGCCGTCGTCATCCCCACCACGACGCTCATGTACACGCTGCCCATCTCGGTCATGGTGGCGATGGTGATCATGCGCGGCAGCGTCATCGTCATCAGCCGCGCCGTCGACGCCGTCCAGATCCGGCAGGGGCTCCTGGACCGCAAGGTGTACCGCGAGGAGAACATCGCCGTCGTCTTCGCGGTGGCCGCGGTGGCCGTTCATTTGGTCTTCGACCGGGGCGAAGGGACTTTCGACTTCGTGCGCTCGACCGCGGCGATGACCATCCTCGGGAGCTACATCGTCGCCTACTCGGTGCGCATCTACATCATGAACTACTACAAGAACACCCGGGCCAAGGGGCGTCCGCCGGACAATCGCCCCTTCTTCGGACTGGAACAGCTCTCCGCCTCGGTGACGATCATCGTCGGCGGCCTGCTGCTCTACCACTCCCCCGCGCTCTTCGGCTGGTCCGGCGAGGTCATCGACCAGTACCGCGCTTCGTTCGCGACGCCGCTTCCCGCGCGGACGGCGGCCGCCGTCTCCGGGACGGCGTTCGGCGCGGTCGCGTTCTTCTCGGTGTTCCTGTTCATGTTCCACGGGCGGACGGCGACGTTCGCCGGGCTGGTGAACCGGCTCACCTCGCTGATCGCCGGCACCGCCGCGACGCTCATCGTCCACTTCGCCTTCGGCGGCAGCTTCCCGGCGCTGCGGGACTGGGTGTCGCTCGGGCTGATCCTCGTGGCCATCGGGTTCCTGACGGGGGCCGAGCGGCGGCGCGTCGCCGAGCTGCGCGCCCGGAAGGAGCTGGCGGCGGCCCCTTGACCGGCTGAGCCATCTACAGTATTTCGTCGAACGACGAAATGGCGACGAGGCGACCTCTCCGACCGATCGAGCATGCCCGCCCGCCGGACGGTGGCCGGGAGCGCGGCTGCCCGCCCGACGCCATGCCGGCCCTGCCCCCTCCGGACGGCGACGCCGGAGACCGTACCCTGGCCGCACTGGCCCGGGCCGTGGGCCACCCGGCCCGCGTCCGTCTCCTCCGCCTCCTGCTGGCGCGCGACACCTGCGTCGCCGGGGAGCTGGCCGGCGAGGTCCCGCTCGCCGCCTCGACCGTCTCGGAGCATCTCCGGATCCTCAAGGAAGCGGGGCTCGTGAAGGGCGAGGTCGACGGACCGCGCCGCTGCTATTGCGTGGATCGCTCCGTGCTCGGACGGCTCAAGGCGCTCGTGGAGAAGCTGTGACGCGCGACCGACGACCGACGCTCCTGTTCGTCTGCGTCGAGAACTCCTGCCGTTCGCAGATGGCCGAAGGCTTCGCCCACGCGGTCGACGGCGGCGCCGTGTCGGCGTTCAGCGCCGGCTCGCGTCCGTCGGGCCGGGTGAACACGCGCGCCGTCCGCTTCATGGCGGAGAGAGGAATCGACCTCGCGCAGCAGCGCTCCAAGGGACTCGACGACCTGCCCGCTCGCCGCTGGGACTGGATCGTCACCATGGGCTGCGGTGATGCGTGTCCGCACCTGCCCGCCCGCCACCGCCTCGACTGGGAGCTGCCCGACCCCAAGGGACTGGACGACGACGGCTTCCGCGCCGTCCGTGACCGCATCGAGGCACGGGTCCGCGAGCTGATCGCCACTGCGGTGGCCCGCGGGGGCGAGGAGGAGCGGCGATGAGTGTACCGGCGCGGCCGAAGCGCATCGAGGATCGGCGATGAGCGCGCCGGCGGCGAAACGCCTCGACGTCTTCGGACGGTATCTCACCGTGTGGGTCGTGCTGTGCATGGCCGCGGGCGTGCTGCTCGGGAAGCGGCTCCCCGAGCTGACCGACGCGCTGCGCGGCCTCGAGCTCGGCGAGGACAGCCGGATCAACGTGCCCATCGCCGTGCTGATCTGGCTGATGATCTACCCCATGATGCTGAAGATCGATCTGGCCAGCGTGCTCGGCGTCCGCAAGCGTCCCGGCGGGATCCTCGTGACGCTGTTCGTCAACTGGCTGGTGAAGCCCTTCTCCATGGCGCTGCTCGCCTGGGTGTTCTTCAAGCACCTCTTCCTTCCGTTCATCGGACCGGAGCTGGCCGACCAGTACGTCGCCGGGGCGATCATCCTGGCCGCGGCCCCGTGCACCGCGATGGTCTTCGTGTGGTCCTACCTCACCGACGGTGATCCCGCGTACACGCTGGTGCAGGTGTCGCTCAACGATCTGATCATGCTCGTGCTGTTCGCGCCGATCGTGGGGCTGCTGGTGGCCGGCGCCAGCGACCTGCAGGTGCCCTTCGCCGTGCTGCTCACCAGCGTTCTCGCGTTCATCGTCACCCCGCTGGCGCTCGGGGCCACCAGCCGCGTCCTGCTTCTCCGCACGAGGGGTCGGGCCTGGTTCGAAGGCGAGTTCCTGCCTCGCCTGCAGCCGGTCACGACGATCGCCCTTCTCGCGACGCTGATTCTCATCTTCGCCTTCCAGGCTGACAACCTCACCTCGCGATGGTTCCACGTCGTGCTGATCGCGGTGCCGATCCTCATCCAGGTCTACTTCAACTCGGCCCTGGCCTACGGTCTGATGAAGTGGCTCCGGGTCCCCCACGCCATCGCGGCTCCCGGGGCGCTCATCGGGGCCAGCAACTTCTTCGAGCTGGCCGTGGCGGTGGCCATCACGCTGTTCGGGCCCGAGTCCGGCGCGGCGCTGGCCACGGTGGTCGGCGTGCTCGTGGAGGTCCCGGTCATGCTGTCCGTCTGCGCCGCCTGCAACCGGACGCGCCACTGGTTCCCCGCGCCGGCCCCGACGAGAGCCTGACCGGCCGCTCCGGCGGTGGGGCGATCCGCGGCCGGCGAACTCGTCACTCCCGCGGCTGGCCGAAACCCGGCCTCACGGTTACGAAGAAACCAGTTGCCGCCGGCTTCGCCCCGGTAGTAGTGTTCCTGCGTGCCCGCCGCCTGACGCGGCGAAGAAGGAATCGACCGATGATGACCCTCACCTTCGAGATCCGGATGCCGGTCCCCGGCGATTCC
>JBQTGV010000071.1:0-26451 GCA_052390515.1 Candidatus Eiseniibacteriota bacterium
GCTGTGGAGCTCGTCGGCCGTAGGGGCCGCGCCGGAGAAGACGATGACCGGGCGGAGCGTGATGCGCGTGACGGCGAGCTTCCCGGCGGGGGTCTTCTCCATGACGCCGAACGCGTCGTCCGAGTAGCTGTCGACGACGAAGCCCTGCTTGCCCGCCAAGTACAGGAAGGTGAGCATGTGGCAGCTGGATGCGGCGGCTACCAGCGCCTCTTCCGGATCCACCGCCTCGGCAACGGAGAACGGCAGGCGGACCGAGTGCGGCGAAGACGACGCCGGCACGGTGATCCCGCCGTCGAAGGACCACTCGTGGCCGCGGCTGTAGCGCCCGTCGGCAAAGTTGGCGCCGTTGCGTTGCCAGCGGATCCTCGCTTCGTACCGGTGCAGGACGCTCTCCTCCCTCGGCGAACTGCCGCCGTTCGACCTCGACGAGCTCGATCCGGCGCCGAGAATACTCGATTCCCCGCGTCACGCGCCGCCTTCGCCCTCCATCAGCGCGAACTCCGGGGCGTAGCGCACGATTCCGCCCCCGGCGGGGACGGCGCCAGGGCGAAGCACGATCACCTGGAACGCGTCGCCACCTTCGTACTCGTCGAACAGGCCGAGGCTGCTGGCCGGCCGGAAGCCGAAGCGCCCGTAGTAGTGCGGATCGCCGAGCACGACGACGAAGGCGCGCCCCGCGGCGGCGCATGCCGAGAGTCCCTCTCAGATGAGCGCCGCGGCGATTGCCGCGCGGGCGGAACGCCGGCAGCACCGCGACCGGTGCGAGGCCCGTGCCGTCGTCCGTGGCGGGCAGCGACGTGGAGGGCGGGATCGTCGGTCACGTCCCTTCAGCCCGGTCACCTCGGCGACGAGGGAGATCTCCAGGCGGCCGGAGGCTCGCAGCGCGTCCACCAGCAGTGCCTCGCACGGCGTCGGGAAGGACGCGCCGTGAACGGCGTGGATGGCGTCGTGATCGGCGGGCCGCTCGGGGCGAATGACCGGCGTCACTTGCGTCACACGGCCAGCGACAGCGCACTGCACAGTGCGGCCCCGAGCGACGCAGCGGTGCGCACGTGGTTCCCCGCCGTCCACTCACGCAGGTACCGCGCCCAGCGGGCCGCCGCCTCCGCCGAGTCCGCATCGAGCTTCGCCAGCGCGTCGTTGCGCGGGACGTGGAAGGCGATCGTCAGGGCGAACGAGCCGCCGAGATACAGGACACCTCCGGCGAGGAGCAGCAGCGAACGAGGCTCGTGCCACGGCCGGAGCGAGGCAACGACGCAGGCCGCCGCGAGCGCCGCCGTGCCGACGAACGCGCCGAGGAACAGCGGATTCAGGACGACGACATTGATGCGCTGCATCGCGGTGACGCCCGCTGCGGCTGGGAGCCGGGAGAGAGCCTTCATGACGAACGTCGAGAACGCGAAGAAGACGCCGCCGACCGTTCCGGCGCCGAGGCAGAAGGCCAGCGCGAGCGTCTCCCTCACGCCAGCTTCGCGCCGTGCTCGATCAGCAGGTCCTTCAGCACCGAGCGGTGGCAGCGCGCTTCGTCTTCGCAGTAGCAGCCGACCGAGAAGCTCGTCTCCTGCGAGAGAGCGGCGAGCAGCGTCAGGAGGCGCGCAGCCTCGGGTCGCTTCATCTCGGCGCGGTAGCGCCGCACGAAGGTCCGCCAGGCGCGCTCGTCGGACGCGCCGAGCGCCTGCTTGAGAAGCGCCTCCGAGGGGGCGAGGTCCGGCAGCCACACGTCATAGAGATGACGGGAGGCGTACTCGGCCTTGGGAACGCCGCGCGGCGGCCGGCGCACGGTGCCCAGACGAAGACCTTCGCCGCGTTGTCTCGGGCTGCCGAGGCGGACGACGCGCATGGACATCCTTCGCTAAGCCTCCTCGCACGCCCGGGGTGAACGCCGAATCACGTCGACTTGCGCGATCGGAACCGGCGGTTCGCCCAGAGAAGAAGGAGAGCTCCACCGGTGGCGATTGCCACGCTTCCGAGGTTGAAACCGCTCACGGTTCCGAGACCCAGGAACGTCGCGATGAAGCCGCCGACGAAGGCGCCCGCGATTCCCAGAAGGATGGTGACGATCACGCCGCCCGGATCGGGACCGGGCATGATCCACTTGGCGAGAACGCCCACGATGAGACCGAGGATGATCCACGACAGGAGTCCCATGTCCGTCTCCTCCCGGCGGGCTGGAGGTGATTTGCAGCTCAGCCGCGCTCGCCGCAGAGCCTATTCCTCGCCGTCGCACGCCGCAAGACCACGTCCGACCGGGTAGTGTCCTAGCTAGGACACCACCTCCGACCGACGCTTCACCCACCGGCGAGGCGGGTGAAGACCGTCTCGACCAGCCGATCGCAGCGGGCTCCGTCGAAGTGATAGAGCTGGCGCGGATCGGCTCCCATGCGGTCGCGGAGCCGCTCGCGAAGGTGGACCTTGGCACGATGAAGCCGGACGCGCACGTTGCCCGCGCTCATCCCGAGCGCCGCCGCCGCCTCCTCGGACGACAGGCCCTCGACCTCGCGCAGAACGAACACGGGGCGGAGGGCGTCCGGGAGAGCGTCGACGGCTTCTCGCAGCAGGAAGAGCAGCTCGTGATTCTCCGCTTGGCGTTCCGGGTCGGGAGCCGACGAGGGAGCATCCGCCAGCTCGTCCTCGGGAGAGACGAGCCGCATCCGGCGGGCTCGCACCATCGCCTCGTGGGCCGCGATCTTGGTGAGCCACGTCGAGAAGCGAGCCTCGCCTCGAAAGCGGTCGAGTGCGCGGAAGGCCTTCACGTACGCCTCCTGCGTGATGTCCTCGGCTTCGTCGTCATCTTTGACGAAGCCGCGCGCCACCCGGTAGAGGCGCTGGTTGTACCGACGCATCAGGATCTCGAAGAGCTCCGTCTCCCCCGCTCGCACCCGGTCCACGACGTCCTCGTCGGACAGCGCCGTGAGCTGCGGCGACGACCGCGGGAGCCTACGCCCCATGCTGCGCCGGTGAACGTGCGAACGACGCGGCGGTGGTGCGCCCCTGGCGTTGCTCGGCGAGATGGGCCAGGGTGTAGGCGCCGACCGCCATCGCGAGGTCGCGCACCGCGACGTCGAGCGCGCCCAGCGCCACGAGATTCACGGCGATGAGCGTGAGCCAAACCGTGGCCAGCCAGGCGCCCAACCGCGTCCACCGGGTCAACACCATGATCCCCACGGCCATTTCGATGACCCCGACCGCGTACATGAACCCCTGCGGCGAGACCGGCAGCAAACCGGCGGTGAGCGGGCTCACGTACCCGGGCCAGTCCGCCAGGATGTTGAAGAACTTGTCCAACCCAGCCAGGAACGGTACGAGGCCGTAGGTCAGCCAGAGCGGACGGTAGATGGATGCGAGAAACGGTGCTTCGGGTTCGGACTTCATGGCTCTGCCTCCTCCTACCCTACAGAGTGGCAGGCCGCGCGTTCGTTACACGCCTCCATCAATCGTTCAGCAGCGAGGGCCAATTCTGCACCAGGGTCAGCGGCTCCGAGTCGACCTCCGTCCTATGAGTCACGAGGTCGCCGCCGTCTCCCGAAGTGGAAACGGCGGCCGGTCCCCCGGCGCCCAGGACGGCGCGAACCTCGTGCGGGCCGACGCGTTTCCCTATCGAGAGGGTCCTCCGGTCACTCGAATCTCGCGGTATCCGGCAGCGGGAGCGGAGCTATGCCTTGAACAGCGACCTGTAGCTGTCCCGGTGGCGATAGATGAGGAGCCCATTGGCGACCACCAGGAACGCCGCGGTCGGGAGCCCTTCCGGCGCCATGAGAGCGTGGACCAGCACGATGTTCACGATGATCGGCGAAATCACGACCGCGGCCAGCGGGACAAGCTTGCCGGCGACGAAGGCGGTCCCGCAGAGCAGCTCCACGACCTTCACCGTGGGCATCAGATAGCGGGACGCCTCGAGCCCGTCGTTGAACGTCTTCATCGCGCCGGTGAGCGGTGGTGGCGTGATCAGCTTGAACAGATACGTGATCGACGCGAACAGAAACAGAAGACCCATGAGCGTGCGGAGGATCACCGTGGCGATTCTCACCTTTGTCGCTCCTTTCCTTCGGTGGGGCACTCACCGTACCAGATTCAGCGGCGGGGATAGCGCCTTCGGCATGAGGGCCTACTCCACGTGCAACTGCCATTCGGCGGGCAGCGCGTGCCCTGGGAGCGGCGCAGCATCGCGTCGGTTCGGTAGCTCAAGGTTCGGATGTCGTGGAAGTACAAGTCTCCGTGGCCTCCCGCGGCGTGTACGTCAACCTGATCACGTCCTCGTCCATTCGCTCGCTGGCTTTGAGGCGGAGAGGCGGCCGAGGCCCGGCGAAGAACGGCTTGCCGGAGCCGAGCACGACCGGGTGCAGGTAGACTCGATACTCATCAATGAGACCGAGGTCCGTCATGCTTCGCGCCAGATCCGGGCCTGCAACGTCGATCTCTCCGCCAAGCTCTGCCTTGAGCCGACGTATCAGCCCCTCGACGTCATTCGCGACGAGCGTGGCGTTGGGACCGACTGACTTCAATGAGCGCGACACGACCCACTTCGGCTGGCCCCGCCACGCCGCCGAAAAGTCGCGTTCTTCCACGCCCCAATCGGCACGGTCGTCGTCCCAATACCGCATCACCTCGTATATCCGGCGGCCGTACACGCTGCCGGCCAGGCCGCCAACCTGCTCGATGAAGTGACGAAAGAGCTTCGGGCTTGGTGAAAACGCCATGTGGTCGACGTAGCCGTCCAACGACTGGTTCATGCCAAAGACGAGCTTCGCCATACAATGCCTTCCTCCCTGTCAGTGCGGCGCCTGACGATCGGCTCGGACCAGCCCGCGAGCCCCGCGCTCAGCGGGTGGCTGCAACGACCATCGGGACCGCCCAGCCCGTCGGCTGCAGCCGTGTCAGTGAATCCGGTCGAACGACGCTCCGTTGAACTTGAACACGCCATTCCCTGCCAACCACAGGTCGCCCTGGCGATCCGTATGAATGCCCATGGTGGATCGCCGCTAGCGCCACGTGCCGATCGTGAAGAGCGTAGCGCCCCGGCGAAGACGGCCGCCCACAGCGCCGCAGCATACGCTGTCCATGACCTCCTAACCCGACTCAATGGTCCCTCGCCACCGATCACGACGGCGACCACGCCCGACCTCAACTGCGACGCGCAGCACAACGCTCCGGTTCAGCGGCGCGCAGCGCCGTCCGCTGCAACCGGACAAGGACCCTGCGGGACTCAGCCTCCGCCGCCGGAATCCAGTTTCCGCATCAGCCTTCCCCGCGGCACCCCGGTCACCGCCGCGACCTCCTTCGCCGCCCGCGCCGGCGTCAGCCCCGCGCGGACCGCCAGCTCGAGCAGCGCACTCACGTCCACCGACACGCGCTCGCCGTCTGCCTCGCCGCCCTCCACCACGATGACGATCTCGCCCTTGGCGCCGGCGGCGAAGCGCGACGCCAGCTCGCCGAGCGGTGCGTCGACGACCTCCTCGAACATCTTCGTCGCCTCGCGCACGAGGGTCCCTCGACGCTCCGCACCGAACACCGCCACCATGTCCGCCAGCGTCTCCGCCACCCGATGCGGCGCCTCGTAGACGACGATGGCGCGCGTCTCGCCGGAGAGCACCTCGAGGCGCCGCCGCCTCGCTGTGGTCTTCGCCGGCAGGAACCCCTCGAAGACGAACGGTCCGCCGCCCGCCGGGCTCACCGAGAGCGCCGCCGTCACGGCGCTCGGCCCCGGCACCGGCTCGACGCGAGCGCCCGCCTCCACCGCCGCACGCACCACCACCGCGCCCGGATCCGAGACCCCCGGCGTCCCGCCGTCGGTCACGAGCGCCACGGTCTCGCCGGCCGCCAGCCGCGCCACGATCGCCGCCGCTTTCTCCCGCTCCCGGGGCGCGAAGTACGAAATCATCGGCTTCTTCGAAATGCCCAGCCTCTGCAGCAGCAGTCCCGTGCGCCGAGTGTCCTCCGCGGCGATGACGTCGGCCGACGCCAGCGCCTCCCGCGCGCGCGGCGAAAGGTCCCCGAGGTTACCGATCGGCGTCGCGACGACGCGGAGCAGGCCGGCCATCGACCGTCAGCCTCTCAGCCGGCCAAGCGCCGGTCGCGGGAGAGACCCGCGTCCCGCGGCAGCCGGAAGTCCGGCCCGATCGTGCGCTTCGACAGCTTCGCGATGATCGGCATGCGCCGCTTGTACTGGTTCCGGCGGACCCGCTCCACGACGCTGCGCACGAACGCCGGATCGAGCCCGTCCTCCACCAGCCGCGCCGGATCCTCGCGGTCGTCGATCAGCCGCACGAGCGCCGCGTCCAGCGCGTCGTACGACGCGCCCAGCTCGTCCTCGTCGCGCTGTCCCGGCCACAGGTCCGCGGTCGGCGGTTTCACGCGGATTACCTCCGGCACGCCGAGATGCTCGGCCAGCTGCCGCACGTGCGACTTGTAAAGATCGCCGATGGGGTTGACGGCCGAGGCCAGATCTCCGAACAGCGTGCCGTAGCCGAGCAGCAGCTCGGTCTTGTTGCTGGTGCCGAGCACCAGCGCCTGCGTCTCCGCCGACACGTCGTACAGCACGATCATGCGGCAGCGCGCGTACACGTTCCCGCGGCGAAGCACGCCAGCGTCCGGCACGAGGCGAAGGTACTCGCCGGCCATGCTCCCGACGTCCACGACGCGGCCCCGCACGCCCGTCTCCCGTACCACGAGCTCGGCCTGCGTGACGCTGTCGGCGCTGGACACTCCCTCCACCGGCATCAGCACCGCGGTCACGTTCTCCGGACCGAGCGCCTTCGCCGCGAGGTAGCAGACGACCGCCGAGTCCAGCCCGCCGGAGAGACCGAGCACGCCGCGGGAGAAACCCGCGCTCGCCGTCTCCGCACGCAGGAACGCGGTGAGGATCCTTTCGACCGGCGCCGCATCCACGAAGAGCCGCGGATTCATGGGCGCGCGGCGCCGCCGTCCCGCGCGCCGCCATCCTTCGCGCCGCCGTTCCGGCCGCCGTCCCGCCGCGCCTCCAGCACGCGCCCGAGCTCGGCGAGCACCAGTGGAATGCGTTCGTCGCGCAGCAGCGGCGTCTGGATGCGCTCCCGGCGAACGAGGTCGAGATCGACGGCCGCCGTCGGCGCATCCTCCTCGTGGTACGCGCCCTTCGCGATCGCTTCGCCCGAGGGGTTCACGATGGCCGAGCCGCCCCAGAAGCCCACGCCGTCCTCGAACCCGGAACGGTTGGCGTACACGATGAACACCGTCAGCGAAGACGCGTACGTCGCCAGCAGCCGCTCCCAGCCGACCGCATTTTTCGCCTTGCCCTCGTCGCCCACGCCGCGCATGGGACTGCAGGCCAGCGTCAGCACCGCGAGCGCTCCGTCCAGCGCGGCGATGTACGGGAGCGTCAGGTGCCACGCGTCCTCGCAGACCAGCAGCGCGAGCCGCCCGAAGCGCGTCGGGAACGCGCGCACGCTGTCGCCGGCGGCGAAGTAACGGCCCTCCTCGAACAGGCCGTACGTCGGCAGGTAGATCTTGCGGTGCACGTGCACGATCTCGCCGCCCTCGAGGTACGCGCCGGAGTTGAAGAAGAGGTGCTCCGGCGTCTCCTCCACGAAGCCGAACGCCAGCGACGTCTTCTTCGACGCCGCCTTGAGCGCCTTCATTTCCTGGGAGTCGAGGCCGACGGCGCACTCGCTGGTGAGATCTTTCAGGCCGTACCCGGTGAGCGCCAGCTCCGGGAAGGCCAGCAGATCGACGCCGTCCTTCTCCGCCGTCTTCGCCAGGTGCAGCATGCGCTCGAGGTTCGCGGGGACGTCCCCGAGCTTGGGGGCGAACTGCGCGATGCGGACGAGCGGCCGGCCGGGGTTCACTTCGCCGTCCCGTGCGCCAGCAGCTCTTCCGCGCCGCGCGGCTCCCCGTCGACGGCAAGGACCGGCTCGGGATTGCCCCGGCTGAAGGGACGCGCCGCCGCCAGTGAACCCAGAAGGTGATCATCCACGTCGGCCGCCCACACCTTCGCCTCCGGCTCCCGCGGCGGCTCGGGTGCCGCGGGCACGTCGAGCGCCGCGGCCAACCGCCGCTCGATCTCGGCGAACTTTGCCGCAGCAGCCGAGAATCCCGCCGCGCGGCGATGCCCGCCCCAGCTCTCGAACAGCTCGCGCATTCCGCCGAGCACCTCGACCAGGTGGACGCCGTCAGGAGCGCGTAGCTCGCCGATCACCGCGCCGTTCTGCTGCACGAGCGCCGCCGCCGGACGCTGCGTGTCGGCCGAGAGCGCGGTGGCGACGGCACCGAGCGCCCGCCCCGCTGCGGCCTCGATCCGCAGCACCGCGGGTGCTCCCGCGTACACTCCGGCCTGCCGCGCCGCCGCCCGCGCGCTCCGAACCGCCTCATCCAGCTCCCGGCGCGTGCGCGCCTCCGCCTCGGCCAGCGCCGCCACGTCCTCCCGCCAGGCGTCCCGGCCGAGCAGCGCGGAGAGCCCGCGGGATTCGCCGCGGACCGAAGGGATGGCAGCGAACACGGCCGCGAGACGCCGCGCCTCGATCTCCGCGAACGGGTCGGCCACCGCCGCGCGCCGCGCGGCCTCCGCCACCGCCGGACGGCGGCCCACCGCGCATGCCGCGAGGCCCTGCACGACGAGCGGCCGGTTGCTCCGCGAAACGTCGCCATGGTCGGCGATGGTCCCCAGCGCCACGAGATCCAGCAGCTTCTCCGCGTCCGCACGCGGCCGCTTCGCCCGAGCGAACAGCTCCTTCGCCAGGAGCCACGCGACGCCTGCTCCGGTGAGATCGCCGAGGCGCTTCGCCGCCGCCGGATCCGCCATCGGATTCACGAGTCCGGGCACGGCCGCGCGCCCCTCGGCGATCACGTGGTGATCCGTCACGACGACATCCATCCCGAGCGACCGCGCGAGCCCCGCCTCCGCGGCGTTCGTCGAGCAGCCGTCGGTCGTCACCAGGAGCTTCGTCCCCGCCGACGCGAAGCTGCGAACGAGATCGTCGTACAGCCCATGTCCCTCGACGTTGCGGTCCGGGATGTACGGGCGCGGCGCAGCACCCAGCGCCTCCAGCGTCTCGACCATCACCGCGCACGACGTGATTCCGTCGGGGTCGTCGTGGCCGAAGACAGTGATGCGCTCGCCGCCGCGGACCGCCGCCGCGATGCGATCCGCCGCCCGCGCCAACCCGGGAAGCGTCGACGGCGGACCGACGTCGTCCGGGTCGGCGCGGAAGAAGCGTGCGGCAGCCTCCACCGAGCCGAGCCGCGCCAGCCAGATGCGCAGCACCACGGGATGCACTTCGCCCTGCACGCCGCCCGTCACTCAGCCTCCGACCGGAACCCGCGCCTTCCCGGCGCGCACGTTCCGTTCCAGGAACTCGACGATCTTCCCGGCCACGTCCACTCCGCTGGCGCGCTCGATGCCGCGCAGTCCCGGTGAGGAGTTCACTTCCATGAGCAGCGGCCCGCGTTTGGAGCGAAGGATGTCCACGCCCGCGACGCGCAGCCCGGTGCGGCGTGCCGCCCGTTCCGCGGTGACGCGCTCTTCCGGCGTCAACTCGACGACGGTTGCGGTACCGCCGCGGTGCAGGTTGGAGCGGAACTCGCCGTCCGCGCCCTGGCGCAGCATCGACGCGACCACGGCGCCGTCGACGACGAGGCAGCGGATGTCCGCCCCGCCCGCCTCGGAGATGAACTCCTGCACGAGGATGTTGGCGTCCAGTTGGCGAAACGCCTCGATCACCGCGCGCGCGGCCTGATCCGTCTCGCCGAGGATGACGCCGATGCCTTGCGTGCCCTCCACCAGCTTGATCACCAGCGGCGCCCCGCCCACCATGTTGATCAACCCCTCGATGTCCTTCGCCGAATGGGCGAAGCCCGTGACCGGCAGTCCGATCCCCTCTTGCTGGGAGAGAGCCTGCAGGCAGCGCAGCTTGTCGCGGGTGAGGGAGATGGCCTGCGCCTCGTTCGCGGGAAAGACGCCCATCATCTCGAACTGCCGGACGACGGCCGTCCCGTAGAACGTGTACGTCGCGGCTATGCGCGGGATCACCGCGTCGACACCTTCGAGCGCCTTACCCTGGTACATGATGTGCGGGTTGCGCGCGGTGATGTTCATCGTGCAGCGCAGGTAGTCCACGACGCGAACGGAGTGGCCGCGCAGCTCCGCAGCCTCGCGCAGGCGTGCCGTGGAGTACAGCGCTGGCTTCCGTGAAAGGATGGCGATGTTCATCGGTGGCGCTCGCCGGCGCGGATGTCGACGCTCATCGGTGGCTTTTCGCCGGCGCTCGTGACGCTCATCGCCGGCCCCGGCCGCCGTAGAAGCTTCGCCCCGGATCGACGAGAAGCCGGCCGCGGACGGCCTGCCGCCCCAGCAGCATGCGGAACCCCATCGTGTCCCGATTGGCCAGTGTCAGCTCCACGTCCCACCGGCGGCCGTAGAACTCCACCGGCGTCACGATCACCGGGCGAAGCGTCTCGTGCCCGCTCGAGCTCTTCACCGTGCGCATGTCGTGCAGCTCGGCCTCGGCGACGACGCGCGGCCGCGTGGCTCGCTGCAGGGGATGAACCTCGAAGCGCACCATTCGCCTTCCTCTCCGGGTGAACAGCTCGACATCGTAGGCATGGAGCGAAGACGACCGAGCGCCGGTGTCCACCTTCGCCTTGATCCGGGCTACCCCGAGATCCGGGAGCGAGATCCACTCGCGCCAGCCGATCACGGGCAGCTGGCGCCGCGGACTTCGCCGCTCGAGGCCTCCTCCTCCTCCTCCGGCATTCACGGGGGGAGTAGGCCACAGGGCGGGCGGATCCCGCAACCGGGAGCTGCCGCGTCGGCCCGGTCACGCCACCCAGACGGTCTTCGCGTTCACGAACTCCCGGATCCCCTCGCGTGACAGCTCCCGCCCGTAGCCCGACCGCTTCACGCCCCCGAACGGGACGCGAGGATCGGACTTCGGGAAGTCGTTCACGAAGACGGTGCCCGCATCGATCCGCGGTACGAGGCGAAGGGCGCGCTCCGGATCCGCGGTCCAGATGCTCGCCGCCAGGCCGTACGGCGTGGCGTTGGCCAGCCGCACCGCGTCCTCGTCGTCCCGCGCGGCGAGCACGGCCGCCACCGGCCCGAAGGTCTCCTCGTCCGCGGCAGGCATTCCCGGTGCGACGTCCGCCAGGACGGTCGGCGCATAGAAGAAGCCGGGCCCGGGAAGAGGCGCGCCGCCGCACAACACCTTCGCCCCCTTCGTCACGCTCTCCTGCACCTGCCGGTCCAGGTTCTCCCGCAGGTCGGCGCGCGCCATCGGCCCGATCTCCGTGTCCGGATCGGCGGGGTCCCCGATGCGCAGCGCGCGCATCCGCTCGGCGAGTCCTTCCGCGAAACGCCCCGCAAGCGACACGTGCACCACGAAGCGCTTCGCGGCGATGCAGCTCTGCCCGCTGTTCAACGTCCGCGACGCCGCCGCTGCGGGCAGCGCGCGCTCCAGATCCGCGTCCTCCAGCACGACGAACGGATCCGAGCCGCCGAGTTCCAGCACGAGCGTCTTGATGCCGCGCCCGGCGAGCTCCGCGACGCGGCTGCCGCCACGATCGCTGCCGGTGAAGGAGACGCCGCGCACGCGGGGATCCGTGATCACCGCGGCGGCCTGCTCCTCCGAGATGATCAGCGCCTGGAACGCGCCCGCCGGAAAGCCGGCGCCGCGGAACAGCTCCTCCATGGCCAGCGCGCAGCCGGCGACGTTCGGCGCGTGCTTCAGCAGCGCGACGTTCCCCGCGGCGAGACACGGCGCGGCGAAGCGGATCACCTGCCAGAACGGGAAGTTCCACGGCATGACGGCGAGGACGGGGCCGAGCGGATCGAAGCGCACGAAGCTCTGCCGCACCCCGGCATCCCGCGGCTCGGGAGCCAGGAACTCCTCGGCCTTGTCCGCGTAGAACTCGCAAACCCACGCGCACTTCTCCACCTCGGCCTCGGCCTGCCGCACGGGCTTTCCCATCTCGAGAGTCATGAGGCGCGCGAGTTCCGGCTTGCGCGCACGCAGGCGGGACGCGGCGCTGCGCAGCAGTCGGCCGCGCTCGGCGAACGCCGTCGTCCGCCACGCCGCGAACGCGCGCGCGGCCGCGGCCAGGCGCGCCTCGAGGGCTCCTGCGCCGATCTCCGCGTACTCGAGGATCAAGGAGCCGGTCGCGGGGTTTACCGTTCGCATCGCCTGCCTCCTCCGGGCGCACCAATGTACCCGGATTTCTCGCGAGGCAAGTCGTTGAGCTTGCGGTAGGATCGGCCCAAGTCCCCCCGAGAAAGGCTGTTCGATGAGTCTGCGATCGCTGAATCGGGCCCCCTCTTTTGCCTTCTTCCTGCTGTCCGCTGCCATCGTCCTGGTGTCCGTAGGGACCGCCTCGGCGGAGTTCCGGGGCGTCGGCCCGCGTTTCGGCGTGGGCTCCGACCCGGACCAGTTCCTCATGGGACTGCATTTCGACGCCGGCCGCTTCGCCCCGAACGTGCGCTTCCAGCCCGACGTCGAGATCGGCGTCGGAGACGACCTGACGGTGGTCTCCTTCACGATTCCGGCGCACTACCTGTTCCCGGTCAGCGGCGACGTGCGGCCGTTCATGGGGGGCGGGCTCGGCATCGGGGTGCAGGACCGGGACTACCGCGGTGACGGCGACGACACCGACGTGGAGATGGGACTGGTGATCGCCGGCGGGGCTCAGTGGCAGATGTCCGGCAACGACCTGTTCTTCCTGGAGCTGGACCTCATCGCCGGGGATCTGCACGACTTCGAGTTCGTGGCCGGATTCACGTTCCGGTAGAAGACGGCGCGGCACAGGGTGGCACCATGCCGCACTCGTACGGGGTACCGGAGTCCGCGAGGCAGGGTGTCGGGTGGCTCGGTACAGCTCGCGGGAGCGAGTGGCGCTCGATCAGGGTCTCGAGGGTCTCGCCGAGAAGACCCGCGACGCCGCGATAGACGGGGAGCGTCGTCGTTTCCGCGAGGTGCTCGCAGAACGCCGGCAGCCACTCGTCGAGGTGGTCCCGCACGAACGCCGCCAGGCCGCCGCTGGTCACGAGCTCCGCTTCTCGGTCCCCAGCCTCGCGGGCGCGGGCCAGCATGACGAGCAGCATCGCCGTGTACTCCAGCTCGGTGACGGCGTGATCCGCCTTCTCACCGACGTCGGGCGAAAGCTCGAAGCCGAACGCCCGGTAGAAACCGCACACGTCCGCGAGGACGGCTCCCTTGTCGCGCCGCACGAACGCGGTCTCGTTCGGAGGGCACGCCGTGCTGCCTTCGAAGAGCCGGCTGTGCTCGTCCGACCAGAGCTCCGGCCCGGTGGACCGCGCGGCGGCGACCGTCTCCTCGAGTGCGCGCATCGCCTCCGGGCGGTCGACCAGCCGCGAGCGCGTTGCGAGCTCTCTCACGTCCCCGGCCGCCACCGTCGCAAAGGCATCGGGCGACGTGGCTCGCAGCAGCCGCGCGGCGAGGAGCAGCAGATCGGCCTGCGCGAGAGCTTCGAGCGGCTCCGTCCGCGTCACGCGATCACTCCTCCCGCCGCGACCAGGAACTCGAACCACATCGACCAGTGCTTCCGGCCGCCGACGTTCCCGGCCGAGCCTTCCCACACGGCGACGGAGAAGTTGCCGCGAGCGCCCGCCGAGAACTGGTAGTCGAGCGGATCCGGGGTGTGCAGCGGGCGGGCGAAGATGACCGCCCAGCGGCCGTCCCGCCACTCGCCGGCTCCGCTGGCCACGGCGTCTGTCTGGTGCGTGAGGGATCCGTATCCTTCGGCGAGCAGCTCTTCCACCGGCTGAACGCGGTGGAAGTCAGCCACCGGATTCCCCGCGCGGTACGCCGGGAACCACGCGTGGGAGAGCGTGTCCGCGAACGCGCCGGGCACCGGGTACGGGAACTCCCCGCTCGCGAACCAGTAGAGGTCCGCCCAGTAGTTGGGATGCACGTCCTGCACGTCCTGGAAGTGCTCGTCGGCGTCCTTCTGCCAGATCCCCTTCCAATGCAGGATCTGCACGCGCTTGCCCACTTCGCCCATCATGTACGAGGCGTCCTGTTCCAGCGGGAACTGGATCGCCACCGCGTCCGCGAAGCGCCCGCTGTCCACGTTCTCGTCCGGCACGGAGTCCGCCCAGCTCAGCCTCCAGAGGATCACGCGACCGTCGGTCAGTGCCTGCACGTCGACGTGCTCGATCGACGCCTGCTCGAGCATGGGCATGGTCACGCCCTGCGGCGTCACCGCCACCGCCGTGGACAACACGGAGTCCCACTCCGGCGCGAAGGGATCCGGTCCGGGAAGGACGCCGTGCTGCACGTAGAGCACGCCTTCCGCGGCGAACTTCTCCGCGTTGCGAGCCTGCCGTTCGGTCTGCTTCACCTCGAGCGCCGACACGAAGGAGCGCTCGGCGATCACGCAGGACGCCGCCACGACGACGACGCCGGAAATCATCACGGTGAAGAACTGCGCCAGCGCGTGGTCCTTCGCTCCCATGCCTCGCCTCCGCCCTCACGTCGTGTTGTGACGATACGCTCCGAACTTCTCGTCCCAGTGTTCGCGGACGTAGGGCCGCTCGGTGAACGGAACCCGCGCGACCTCCTGGCCGTCCACGTCCCAGCCGACCGCCTCGTCGCCCTGGATCTCGAAGCGAGTGATGATCCGGTTCGTCGAGCCGAAGAGCAGCAACGCGCCCAGCAGCTGGGGATCGTCCTTCAGCTGCCGGTACATCGTCTTGGAGCGCTCCACGCCCGGTCCGAACAGCTGCGTCAGGAAGCCGGTCGGAACGTGGACCGGCGGAATGTAGTAGACGTTGGGTCCCGTGCCGGCCTGCGGCAGCAGCGGCAGCGCGAGCTTCCGGATCTTCACGATGTAGTCGAGAGGGTTGTCCTCCCGCGGCTCGCCGCGGGAGGTCAGGAAGCCGTGCATGCGGATCTTCCCGATGCAGGACTCGACGCACAACGCCACCAGTCCCATCTCCACCCGCGGGAAGCACCCGATGCACTTCTCGCTCGCGCGGCTGACCAGGTTGAAGAACACCTTCTTGTACGGGCAGGCGCGTACGCACTCCTGGTAGCCGCGACACCGTTCCTGGTCAACGAGGACGATCCCGTCTTCCACACGCTTGTAGATCGCCTTCCGCGGGCACGAGGCGAGGCAGGCCGGGTTGTCGCAGTGGTTGCAGATGCGGGCGAGATAGAACATCCACATCGGGTGCACGCCGACGAAGTGTTCGCCGAGGTCCACCTGCCCGGCGATGTCGTCTTCGCCGAGGTTCGGTGCCGCGTAGTCCTCGACGACCGGACGATGGCCGCGCGGCGGATGCTTCTCGCCGTCCAGCTCGAACACCGTCGGCGAGTTCAGCTTGCCGTTCGCCCACTTCGCCGCCGGCGTCATCTCCATGAGCTTCACGTCCCAGGCCATGGGATAGCCGCCGAAGGGCTTCGTCTCCACGTTGTTCCAGAAGATCGTTTCCTGACCCTTGCCGCTCGTCCAGCACGTCTTGCAGGCCACCGTGCACGTCTGGCACTCGATGCACTTGTTGGTGTCGAAGACGTACGCGACCTGGCGCTCGGGGGGCGGCGCCTCGAACGGGTACTCCATCTCGCGGCCGAGCTGCCAGTTGAACCGCTTGGGCACGACGGCGCCTCCCCGTTACGCGTGCTCGACGAACTCGCCGCCGATGAACCGGCGGAGCGGATCGTTCTCGTAGCCGGGGCGAAGGCCGAGACGCGCGGGACGCCACAGGCCCTCCCCGCCGATACCTCCCGCCTCCGCGCGAGTGATCTTCACCAGCGACTCTCGCGGAGCTCCCGTCGGGCAGTGCACGTCCGGCACGAAACCCTGTACGACCTGCTGGCCGAGGGCGGTCTTCACCGTGAGGGAATCCGTCATCCACGTGGGCTTCAGCCAGCCGCGCGTGCAGCTCTGGTGGCTGCCGGTGCGGAACAGGGACTGGTATCCGGTCGTCGGCGACTTCGCCATTCCGTTGGCGTTCGTCTGCGAACCGAGCACGGAGCCGCGGGTGGATCCGTACATGTTGTGCCACATGCGGGTGATACCGCGCGGCGTCCCCGGGTAGTAGCGCGCCCGCGCCATCAGCCGCGCCACCTTGTACCACTCCGGGTTCTCCTGCCACTTGCGGAACGGGCGATCGTGAGGGTCGGCGTCGATCCACACGTAGTCGCCGTCCTCGATTCCGAGGCCGCGCGCGTCCAGCGGATTGATGTCCACGTACATCTCGTTGATGAACGGCTTGCGCTTGTCCTCGCGGTACATGTCGCCGAAGGGGCCGAACCAGATCGCCACGATGTCCGTGTCCACCGGCGTGGTGTGCGCCCCGTGGCGATACTTCGGCGTGTGGAAGACGAACTGGTAACCGTCCTTCCACAGCGGGTGGCGACTCTCCAGCAGCTCCTCGACGGAGCGGACGACGTGGCGAGCCTGCCGCGCATCGGCACCCACGTCCTGCGAGCTCACGCCGTAGTCCTCCGGGGTCTTGGGCCTCAGCAGGGGGTGGCGGCGATCGGCCACGATGACGTTCGGCTCGAAGAACGTGGAGTCGATCGGTTCACGGTGAACGACCACGTTTTCGCCGCTGTCCCGGAACTCCGCTTCCTCGCGGTAGAACTCGAGGCGGCCCGTCTTCGTGTACCAGGGCTTGTCCTCGTTGCCCTGCTCCCAGCCCCCGACCTTCGGGTACGTCCGAACTTCCAGGATGGCGGGAATGCCTTCCGCGGCGGCCTCCTCCAGCGCCTCGATGCGATGGCCGCGCGTCGCGTTGGAGTGGTCCAGAACCCGCTGGATGTAGGGACGCGCGCCGCCCTCCCGCAGGAGGGTCCAGTAGCGCGCGTGGCGATCGTCGCCCGTCTCGCGCCCGACCGCTTCGCAGATCCCGGAAGCGACGTCCAGATCGCTTCGCGTGTCGTGGATTCGGGGGAGCGGGCTCGTCGGGAAGACGTACAGGAACGGATTGGTGACGGAGATGGTCATGTCCGGATAGCGGAGCTCCGCCCAGCTGTCCACGGGGAACACGACATCCGAGTATTCGCAACTCCCCGTCCACCACCACTCGTTGATGGCGATGAACTCGACCCTCGGAAACGTGTTGACGATCGTGTCGTAGTGCCCCTTCGCATTGCCGATCAGCGAGTTGGAATTGCAGACGTGAATCGCCTTGGTCGGGGTCGGCAGATGGGTCTTGCCGGTGAGGACCGCGCTGCCCGAGCGCAGGATGGTGTCCCCGTGGTTGAAGTAGTGCACCGACTCGGCCTTCCACAGCATCCGCGGCCGCGCGGGCTTCGCGTGGTCCAGCTCGGGATCGAAGGGGTCCTCGGCGATGAACTGCGGGAGTCCGTTGAAGAAGCTCGCGCGGTAGTTTCCCGCGTACGAGCCGACGTTTCCGCCGTAGTGGCCGACGTTTCTGGTCAGCGACGCCACGAGGAACACCGCCCGGTCTTTCAGGTCGCTGTTGAAGAACTGGTTCGGGCCCATCCCCATGACGAACAGCGTCTTCTGCGGATTCGCCGCGATCTGCCGCGCGAGCGAGCGCACGGCCGCGGCCTTCGCCCACGTGATCTTCTCCACCTTGTCCGGCGTGTAGCTGGCGTTCAGCATCTCGCGGGTCACGTCGAGCACGGTGCGACAGGTCACCAGGCTCCCGTCGTGCAGGCGCACCGGTATGGTCCCGTCCAGCCGCGGCGTGACGCCGAGCGCCCGGAAGTTCTTGCCGACGTTGTCGCGATTCACAGCGACCGCGCGGTTCCCGGCCAGGTCCCAGATCACGTGATCGCCCCACTCGACGCGCTTCGCCTCGTCGATCACCGCTCCGGGCTGCTGGTGGACCGCCGGCCCCTTCTGCCCCGCCGGCACCACGACCGTATTGTTGGCCAGCGTGGCGAGCTCATATGCTGGGAAGACTTCCGAGGCGCGCAGCAGCTCCGCCGTGTCCATCCGGATCAACAGCGGCAGGTCGGTGTGTCCGTTCACGTGTCCGGTGTCGTACAGCTTCTCCGCCAGGATCACCTGCGCGATGCCCAGCGCCAGCGCCGGCGTCGTGCCCGGGCGGACGATCAGCACCTCGTCGGCCTTGCAGGCGGTGGCGCTGTATTCCGCGGCGATGACCACCACTTTCGCGCCCTTCATCCGCGCTTCGGTCAGCCAGTGCGAATCCGGCATCTTCGTCGTGATCCAGTTCATGCCCCAGGCGATGATGAGGTTCGCGTACTCCGCGTTGCACAGGTCGAAATCGACGGTCTGCTGGCCCGTGACCATGGGATGGCCGGGCGGGAGATCGGTGTGCCACGAGTAGTTGTCCCAGCCGCGCGCTCCGACGGACTCCTTCGGGCCGCGTCCCCGCAGCTTGTCGTCCAGCAGCGCCATGGCGTTCGCCGTGCGGTACTGCGCGAAGACGCGGGTCATGCCCAGCGCCGGCATCCCGCCGCGGAACTTGAGCACCTGCGTTCCGGCACCGCCCGTCGCCTCGACCATCAGCGGGTCGTAGCCTTGGGCCAGCAGCCGCTCCTTCCCCTGCTCGCCGGAGTAGGTCCGCGCGATGTCGACGAGCGCCGTGGCCGACATGGCGTAGGCCTGCTCCCAGGTGACCGGCACCCACGGATCCTCGCCGCGGCGCAGGTACTTCACGTCGATGGCGGCGGTCCGCGGGTCCCGCGGTCTGCCGTCCTCGATCCACTCGAGGAACCCGCGACGCACGAGCGGCCGCTTGCAGCGGCGGTCCCCGTAGAAGCGGCGGACGAGCGCGAGCCCCTTCTGGCAGCATCTCGGGTCCCAGCGCTGCGATGCGCCGTTGCCGTGCAGGTCCTTCGCCTTGTGGTAGCCGTACGTCGGCGCGATGCGCGTCACGACGCCGTTCTTGACGTGCGCGCGCAGCAGGCAGTTGTGCGTGTCGTTCGGCGCGCAAAGGAACGTGAAGGTGGAGTCGGAGCGGTAGAGATCCCGGTAGACGTGCTCCCAGTCCCGCGCGGGATAGTCGGCGAGCGGGTTGTCCACGCGCACCGGCCGAAGGAACTCGGCGGCGGCGGCGGCCTCGCGGGCGAGGAGGAGAGAGCCGGCCCCGGCTCCGGCCATCTGGAAGAGGAAGCTCCTGCGCGAAACCCCGCGGCCCGCTGCGGCTCGGCCCATCGGTAGCTCCCACAAGGACTTGGCGGGTTCGGCCGAATAGCCGACCAGCCAATCCACTTGGGCGAAAGTAGGGGGACTGTGCCGGACCGTCAAGGCCGACCCCTGAACCTTTCGTCCGCGGGTCTCGTCTCAGGGGCATCCTGACGCCCGAGGAGGTAACCCATGATCCCGCGTTCCATCCGTCTCGCCGCCGCGGCGTTTGCCCCGGCGCTCCTGCTTCCCCTCTCCGCTCCCGCCGGCACCTGGACGGTCATCGAGGACGACGAGTGGTGCGAAGACCGCAGCCCGCGCCAGGACTGGTGCGAGGTGCGCGAGATCACGCTCCCCGCCCGCGAGCTGATCGCCGTGGACGCCGGCCGGAACGGCGGCATCCAGGTCGAGGCCTGGGACAAGAACGAGATCCGCGTCCGCGCGATGGTCACCGTGGACGACGTCGGCAAGGACGAAGCCGCGGAGATCGCGGCGGGAATCGAGATCGGCACGGAGACGACCATCGAGGCGAGCGGACCTGACGGCCGCAAGCAGAAGTGGTCGGTGAGCTACCGGCTCATGGTGCCGGCGAAGTCGAACCTGGACCTGGAGGCGAACAACGGCGGCATCGCCATCGCCGGAGTCGACGGCACGCTCGAGTTCTCCACGCTGAACGGGGGCATCAAGCTGGCGGACATATCCGGGGACGTCCGCGGACGGACGACGAACGGCGGAATCGCAGTGGACTTGGAAGGCGCGTCGTGGAAGGGCGAAGGTCTGGACCTCGAGACTACGAATGGCGGCATCGAGTTGGCTGTGCCGGACGGTTACTCCGCGCGGCTACAGATGGCCACGGTGAACGGCGGCGTGCACTCCGACTTCGAGGGCGAAGGCGACCTCGACGAGCGCGGGCGGCCGGGCCGGCCGAAGCGGATCGCGCTGACGCTGGGCGACGGCGGCGCCTTGCTGCGGCTCGTCACCACGAACGGGGGGATCCACGTCGAGGCGACGTAAGATCAGCGCAGGAGGAGCGCCCGCACGTCTCCGTCGCGCCGGGTAATCCGCTTCGCGTCCATGGTCTCGAGCAGCGGCACGGCGAACTTGCGCGAGATGCCGAGCTTGTCCCGGACGGCGCCGACCGTGATGGCGCCGTCCGCGGCGTGGATCTCGCGGACGGTCTCGAGCGCGCGCCGCCACGCGTCCTGGTGCACGAGGATCTCCTCGGCGAGCTTCTCGAGCACGCCCTGCTCGAGCAGCGCCTCGATCACGTCGGCGGCGAGCGCCGCGTCCTTCGCTCCGGCGAGCACGTCCTTCCGGTCCGGCGGCGAAAGGCCGGCGGCGCCGTAGAGCGCTTCCAGCCGCTCGCGCTCGGCCTTCGCCCGTCCCTCGAAGACCACCTCGCCGCCGCCGACGCGCACGCGGTCACCGTGCACCTCGATCTCGCCGTCCCGCACCAACTCGTCCAGCAGCTCGCTCATGACCGCCGGCGAAGCGTCACCGCCGACGGCTTGCCGCAGGTCGTCCCGCGAGCACCCCCAGCGCAGCGGGTGCCGCTCCTGGAAGCGCGCGCCCGCCTCCAGCGCGCCGCGCCGCGCGAGCCGCCACACATCCGTGGAGACGACGCGCCCGCCCGCCGTCCGCCGCAGCGTACCGGCGCCGACCTCGGTGTCGATCACCTGCCGCAGGTCCTCGGCCGTCATTGATGTCGCCGTGGCGAGCGCCGTCGGCTTCGCTCCGCCCAGCCCGACCGCCGCCACGGCTTCGAGCAGGATGGCCGCGGGGCCGCCGCCCTCTCGCTTGGCCAGCGCGTCCAGCTCGTCGGGACGGTAGCGCTTGTGCTTCCCCGGATGCGGATCCACGATCGTACCGCCGGCCATCGTCACCATGGGCGAATACGAACGCACCACGAAGCGGTCACCGTGCGCGGCCACGACCGGCGTTTCCATCCGGATCTGCGCGAGGCAGTCACCGCCGGGCTCCAGCTCGTCGCGGTCCAGCAGAACGACGCGCGCCAAGTCCTCCGACGCGGCGACGTGAAGGCGAACGCGTTCCCGGTTGCGCAGCGGGCGGACCCAGCGCTTCGAGACTCGGATGCGCACGTCCAGCATCGACGTGGCGCTGAGCGAACCCGGCGTGACGAGCTGCTGGCCGCGCTCCACCTCCTCCTTGGCGACGCCGTGCAGCGCCACCGCGGTGCGCTGTCCGGCCGCCGCCCGTTCCACGTCCGCACCGTGCACCTGCACGCGGCGCACGCGCACGCTCTTCCCCGACGGCACGATGTCCATACGGTCCCCGACAGCCACCGATCCCGAGAAGGCGGTCCCGGTGACGACCGTGCCGAAGCCCTCCATGGTGAAGACGCGGTCGACGGGCAGCCGGAAAGGGCCGTCGGACGGCCGCGGCCGCGTCTCCTTCGCCAGGCGGACGAGCGTCACCTTCAGCTCGTCGAGCCCGGCGCCGGTCACCGAGCTCACGCGGACGACGGGCGCGCCGGCGAGCGCCGTCCCCTCCAATGCCTCTTCCGCGTCCAGGGCGGCGATATCCGCGGTCTCCTCGTCCACGAGATCGCACTTCGTCAGCGCGACGACGCCGCGCTCCACGCCGAGGAAGTCGATGATGTCCAGGTGCTCGCGCGTCTGCGGCATCGCTCCTTCGTCCGCGGCGACGACCAGCGCGACGAGATCGATGCCGCCGGCGCCGGCCAACATGTTCTTGACGAAGCGCTCGTGCCCGGGCACGTCGACGATGCCGAAGCGGATGTCGCCGATCTCCAGATGGGCGAAGCCCAGCACGATGGAGATGCCGCGTCGTCGCTCCTCTTCCAGGCGATCGGTGTCGATGCCGGTGAGCGCCTTGACCAGCGCCGTCTTGCCGTGATCGATGTGGCCGGCGGTCCCGAGAACGACCGACCTCATGAATCGAAGAGCCGCCGCGCGAGGAAGACCAGCACGGCGAGGGCCGACGCGCACGTCACGATCCACGCGAGCACGCGCTCGGCCCGCGTCGGACGGTACGACGACTTCTCCTTGAGCAGCCCCATGACGCCGGAGAGTACGCGAGCGCGGCGGCGGCGGACAAGGATGGGGCGAGCGCCGCACGGCGCCGCCGGGCGGGCGGGCGTGGCCTTCTCTTGCAGATCATGACACTTGAGTACGCGGCTGTCCGTTTTCTATACTCGGAAGCGGAGCCGCCCCTCCTGCCGCCTACCGGCGGCGCTTCCTCCCGCGTCCGAGCCTTCCGGCGTCCGCCGGGGGCTCGTGGAACTGTTCTTCGAGGCCGCCTTCTGGGTTGCGGCCGGACTCCTCGCTTCGACCTACGCCGCTTATCCCGTGGCGACGCTCTGCGCCTCGGTGCTTCGCCGGCGGCGCGCGCGTCCCGCGCCGGAGCCCCGGCGCGTCAGCGTGGTGATCGCCGCCCGGCCCGGGGACCCCGGCATCGGTGCGCGGGTCCGCGCCGCGCTGGCCCTCGACTACCCGCGGGAACTGCTCGAGGTGATCGTCGCGTCGACGAGAAGGTCCGGCGCCGCATGCGCTGCCGGAGAGATCGTCGTCGTGCTGGAGCCCGGAGTGCTCGTTCATGCCGACGCGCTTCGCCACGTCGTCCGCGCGTTCGACGATCCCGGCGTCGGCGGCGTCTCCGGCAACCGCCTCCTGCTCCGGTCCCATGGCGAAGAGCCGACGCTCCGGGCCGAGCGTCTCTACGCCGACTGGGAGAAGTGGATCGGCCTTCTGGAATCGAGCTCGGAAGGCATCGCCTGGCCGGACGCCGCCGTGTGGGCGTTTCGCCGAGAGCACTTCGCCGGCGTGCACTTCACGGGCGCGCGGGGTGACGGCAGCCTGGAGCTCGCCGTCGCGGCGAACGTCGTCGCGGCCGGCCGGCGCGTCGTGTGGGAGCCGCGCGCCCTGACCTGGGAGCACGGCGGCGACGCGGCGCAGCGGTTCGAGGAGCGCGCCCGCGCCACGAGGGACCGCCTCGCCACGCTCCGCCGGCGTCCGGACCTGCTGAACCCCTTCCGCCACGGCGCGTGGTCGGTCACCGTGTTCTCCCACGGTCCGATCCGATGGCTCGCGCCGCTCTTCCTCGGCCTCGCGCTGGCGGCGAGCAGCGCGCTCGCCGCGCAACACTCCGGGTACCGCGCTGCCGCCGTCGCCCAGCTCGGCTTCTACGCGCTCGCCGCGCTCGGGTGGCTCGCCCGCGCGAGCCGGATCGCCCGCAGCCCGCTGCTCTGCGTGCCGCTCTTCCTGTGTCTCGTGTGGATCGCCGACCTCGTGGCGCTCGCGCCGCCGGGATGGTTCGGCGCGCGCGTCCGCACCCCGGCCAGCGACTGGACAACTCCGCCGACTCCTGCTTGATTCCGCGCATGCGGGTCGCGACGTGGAACGTCAACGGACTCCGGGCACGCTTCGACTTCCTGAAGCTGTGGCTCGCCGAACGGCAGCCGGACGTCGTCGGCCTTCAGGAGCTGAAGCTCGAGAGCGAACAGTTCCCGCACGAGGAGTTCGAGGCGCTCGGCTGGAAGGCCGCCGTTCACGGGCAGAAAGCGTGGAACGGGGTGGCCGTGCTCGCGCGGACCGAGCCGCGCGTCGTGCAGGCCGGGCTTCCGGGTCAGAGTGAAGCGGGCGCGCGGCTGCTGACTGTCGATGCCGGCGGCGTCGAGTTCACGACGATCTACGTGCCCAACGGAAAGTCGGTCGGGCATCCCGACTTCGCGCCGAAGCTCGCCTGGCTGGATGCGCTCGTCGAGCATCTTCGCGCCACGCACGCAGCGGACCGCCCAGCATTGCTCTGCGGGGACTTCAACCTCTGCCCCGGACCGCTGGACACCTGGAACGAGGAGGCGTTCCGCGGCCGCATCTTCCACACCGACGAGGAGCGCGCGCGCTTCCGCGCCCTGCTGGACGCCGGCTGGCGCGACGCGTTCCGCGAGCGGAATCCCGAGTCACAGGCGTTTTCCTGGTGGGACTACCGCGGGGGGGCGTTCCACCGCAAGATGGGTCTGCGCATCGATCTGCTGCTCGCCACCGGGTCGGCGCTCCCGCGCGTGAAGTCCGTCGTCATCGACCGGGAGTGGCGCAAGAAGAAGGGCGAGCTCATCCCGTCGGATCACGCGCCGGTGGTGGCGGAGGTGGGCTGAGCGGTCGGGGGCCCTATCCGTCGCTGACCCGGAACACGTGCACGATGCTTCCGTTGGAGTGCTCGCCCTCGTACGCGCGGGCTTGAAGCACGAAGAGCCGCCGGCCGAGCGGGTCGTACGCCAGCCCCGAGAACCACGGGTGCCGGCAGTTCGGATCCTCGCCCTTCTCCGGAGTCCGCCACGGGAAGTCGGGCACGAGCCGCTCGTACGGCTGCGGCTCCCACGGGCGCATCGCGCCGGCGGCCACCTGTCCGAGATCGAACGCGTCGATCAAGTAAAGCTCCGGTTCGTACGGCTGCGAGTGCCAGCCCTTGTCCGAGTAGCACCCCGGCGGCCCCGGACCGTAGTGACTTCGCCCCCGCCCCTTGGTGCTGCCGATCAGCACCGTCTGTCCCTTGTCCGTCCACACCCAGGTCACGACGTACGTGTCGTCGTTGCGGTATTCGCCGCTCAGCCACTTCTTGCCGTTCGTCGGATAGATGAGCAGCGGTACGCCGCCGAGGTCCGCTCCTTCCGGCGCATCGACGCGCGGCTCGAAGGCGAAGAGCGCCGGCCCTTGCGCGCCGCCGAACGCCCCCGCGGGACGCTGCCGTCCGCTCGCCAGCGTCTTGCCGGGCGCGTAGGTGGCCGCCCAGGTCGGCGGCACCGCGCACACGTAGCCGTGCGTCTTGTTGGCGTGGAAGGTCTGCGCCGTCGGCCGATTCACGCCGCGCGGGCCGACGCGCCAGGCGCCCTTCGGATCGCCCAGTGATTCGTCCAGCGTGACGATGCCCACGTTGTCGGTGGCGTCGACGTTGTAGTACTCGTTCATGGCGATCCACAAACGCCCGTCCATCCAGGCGAAGCCGCCCAGCCGCCGCATCTTGAACGGCAGCATCACCTTGAAGGTCTCCGCCAGCGAAACGGGCCGCGTGAGCTGTTCCGCGACGGCGAGCTGCCGCACGTCGTCGCGCTCGGGCATCACCGGCTCCGGCACGGTCAACTCGACGACGCCCTTGCGGCTCGCCACCAGCAGCGTGCCACGCGACGGCACGTACGTGACGGCGGTGAAGTCCAGGAAGGCCCAGTCCTCCGTGCGCGGGCAGGCGAACGCGCCCTGGTACTCGAAGTCGGACCACATGAGCCGGTTGAGAGGACCGGACGGCATTCGGCCATCGGCCGGGGGGATGGTCATCGGCGGCGGAGCGCTGAGCGTCGTGGCAGCGCCGGCCGGCGCGGAGCCGGTCGACGTGGTGGCGGCATCGAGCGGCGCGGAGGCGGAGTCCATCACGGCGGCCGAATCTGCTGCCGCCGCGGAATCCGCGGCGCGCGCGCCGGGTGCGCGCGGTTCCGGAGCCGGCGCCTCGGTCCGCTGTCTGCCGCCCCCACGCCGCCTCGGAGCGCCGTCCGCCGCCGGCTCGGGCGCGAGCAGCGTCGCCGCAAGGAACGCAAGGACCAGCAAGCGGTACCGGTTCCGGATCATTCGCCGTCTCTCTCCGCGGAGTGGTGGTTGCAACACCCGCCGGACCCGGCGGTTCTTCTGCGGCCGCCCCTGCGCCTCTTTCCTCGGCCTCGGCCCAACCTCTAATGAGCCGCCGCGGTCTCCGGCAAGAAGTAGAACGCGATGGCCAGAATCACGTAGACCGCGAGCAGGAGCACGCCCTCCAGCCAGTTCGATTCGCCGTCCCCGACCACCTGGCCGGTGACGGCCACCGCCAGCGCCACACCCACCACCTCCGGCAGCGTGAAGAGCAGGTCCATCGGCGCCGGCGCGATCACGTGGCTGAGCAGCACGAGCACCGGCGCGACGAAGAGGGCCACCTGGATGCTGCTGCCGATGGCGATGCCCAGCGAGAGATCCATGCGGTTCTTCATCGCCACGAGGATGGCGGTGCTGTGCTCCGCGGCGTTGCCGATGATCGCCACGACGATCACCCCGACGAAGACGCGCGTCATGCCCAGAGCGTGCCCGGCGTGCTCCACCGTGGCCACGAGGATCTCGCTGATCCAGGCCACCATCGCCGTGGCCGCGCACAGCACGAGCAGGGAGCGGCGGACCGACCACGTCGCGCCGCTCGGCGGCTCGTGGTGCCCTCCGTCGAAGTAGTGGTGATGCGTGCGCAGCGAGAAGATCAGTCCGAGCGCGTACGCGGTCAGCAGCACCAAGGAGATGGCCACGCCGAGGGCCTCCTCCCGCGCCGCTCCGCTCTCCGGCGCCGCGTGGTGGAAGACGGCGTGCAGGATCAGGTCGATGGCAGCCAGCGAAAGCAGCGTGGCCTGCGCGCGGG
>JBQTGV010000072.1:0-71171 GCA_052390515.1 Candidatus Eiseniibacteriota bacterium
GTCGGACTCAAGACGAAGCGATTCAACCTTCGACCCGTGCGCATCTCTTCCCTCCTTGGACGGAGCTTGCCAGAGACTCGCAGATCGATCCCAATCTGTCATGAACTAATCAAACAGGACACTAGAGGCAACAGCAATCACTGGGTCACGATGGACGCTTCGGAGAAGATCGGCGGCGAGAATGCCGCCGCGCGGCCCAAGGAGCTGCTGCTCTTCGCGCTGGGCGGCTGCACCGCGTTCGACGTCGTGCAGGTGCTCGCCAAGCGCAGGCGGACCTTCCGGACCTTCGAGATCGAGCTCAGGGCCGACGAGGCGTCGGAACACCCCATGGTGTTCACGAGACTCCGGATGACGTATCGGTTCGAGGCCGACGACCTCCCGGCGGAGGAGATCGAGCGCGCCGTGCGTCTCTCGCAGGAGAAGTACTGCTCGGTGAACGCCATGCTGCGGAAGGCCTTCCCCATCTCCTGGGCGGTCGTGCTCAATGGCGAGGAGGTCCTCGCCGGCACCTCGGACGCGGCGGCGGCGGCGTGACGGCAGCGGCCCTCCGGTGACGACCTGCCTGTTCGCGGCCGATCTGCACGGGCGAGGCGACCGCTGGGAGAAGCTCGTCCGTCGCGTGGAGGAGGACCCGCCGCACGCCGTGCTGCTCGGCGGCGATCTGCTCCCGTTCGCCCACCCCGAGGAAGCGGCTGAGGACCTCGCGCGCGCCTTCGAGAGGCTGCGGGACCGGCTCGCGGGGCGCTACCCGCGCGTCTTCCTCATCCTGGGCAATGACGACCGGCGCTCCCTCGAGCCGGCGTTTCTCGAGGCGGCCGACCGCGGGCTCTGGACGTACGCGCACGAGCGCTGGTCCGAGCTCGGTCCGTACGCCGTGTACGGTTACTCCTACGTTCCGCCGACGCCGTTCAGGTTGAAGGACTGGGAGCGCTACGACGTCTCTCGGTTCGTGGATCCCGGCTGCGTCTCTCCGGAGGACGGCTTCCGGACCATGGAGGTTCCGGAGAGCGAAGTGCGCCACCGCACGATCGCGGGCGACCTGGACGGTCTCGTGGGGCGCGACCTCGACCGCGCCATCCTCCTCTTCCACACGCCCCCGTATCAGACGAACCTCGACCGCGCCGCGCTGGACGGCCAGGTCGTGGACCACGTTCCGCTGGACGTGCACGTCGGGAGCATCGCCGTACGCAGGTTGATCGAGGCGCACCAGCCGCGCGTCACTCTCCACGGGCACATCCACGAGTCGGCGCGCCTGACCGGCAGCTGGCGGGATCGGATCGGCCGCTCGCATCTCCTCGGCGCCGCACACGACGGGCCGGAGCTGGCGCTGGTGCGCTTCGACGCCGACGATCCGGAAGGCGCGGTGCGCGAGCTGCTGTAGCGTTCCGGGCTCGGAAGAGCGATCACGATGGCCGAGCGTCGTAGCCGCCGTGCCCGTAGCCACGGACGGCGAAGGCCGGCGGCAACGATCCGAGCGAGCCAGGACGGCGAGCGAGGTTGAGCGAGGTCATCGTGGAGCTTTCTCCGAGCCGGAATGCCGGCGCCAGATCACTCATCTGCCGCCGGGCGTCCGCATGCGCAGCGGTCGGGCCGCGTCGGTCACCGCGTCGATCTTGAGCGCGAAGCTCGTCCGGTTGCGTATGTCCTCGTCGGTGATCCAGTGCACATCGAGCAGCCCGTCGGACTGCGACCCCGTTCGTAGATAGTTCGCCTCGGCGAGGCAGCGGCTCCAGCCGTCGAGCCACAGGCGAAGTCGGCGTCTCTGGTCCTCGTCGCCGCCGAAATGCACGAGGAGATCGATGTCGCTGCCCGGGCCGGCGGTCGCGTTCTTCGTGCTGCCGAAGACCCACAGCGCGCGCACTCCGTACTCGACCGGATCCAGCGCCGCGGCCAGCCGCTCCGCCATGAAGAGGCGCCAGCGCCAGTGCTCTTCCGCCGGCTCATCGAGGGACTGCGGGGACCTCTCGTCCCTGCGGTCGGCGCCGCCTGTCGGGGGCGAGAAGACCGCGACCGCCTCGTCGAGGTCTGCGTTCATCAGGATCTGCAGCATGCGGCCGTCGGTCTCCGCCGCGACGTCGATGACCCGGACCACCTCGGACAGGGATGAGAACTCCGGTGCGAGCTCCGCGAGCAGGTTCCGCGACCGGCGCAGGAACAGCTCGTCGAAGATCACGGCCGGCTCGTCGGGGTACAAGGGCAGGTAGCGGATGCCGGCTTCGACGAGATCCTGGAAGAAGTGCGTTCCGAAGGAGAGATCGGGCACGTAGTTGCCCGTGCGTCGAGCCAGCTCGACGAGCACCGCGGTGTTGTTGATGTCCGAGTACCCCACGCTGACGCCCAGCTTGATGTCGCCCCGGCTGCCCCAGCGTCCCGGTCCGATGAGGATGAAGCGGCGCTTGGGCAGGAGCTGGTTCAGGCGACCCACGGCGCGCCCCACGTCTCGAAGCCGGTGCAGGTCCGAGATCGAGGCGTACGCCTCCGGATCGATGTACACGACGTGGCTGAGGTCGCTGATCCGGCCGTTCGCCACCCAACGGTTCGCGGTGAACAGGAGCCGGCTCCGCGGGATGTTGCGCGGGATGGCGGCGGGTGCGTCGTCCTTGCCGTAGCTCTGCGCGCGGCACTGCAGCAGGTACAGATCCTCACCGTCCGCCGCGAACTCGATGTCGACGGGCGTGCGCAGATGTTGCTGCAGGAGATCGATCAGCGCGCGGATCCTGGGAATGAAGTCGGTCGCCTCGATCAGGCCGTCGAACGTCACAACCCATTCGCCTGCGTCGAAGCCGCTCACCCGGCCCACCGGCCGCGACAGATGATCCTCGGCGGTCTGAGACACGATTCGCCCGATGAGGGGGTAGTCCTTGCCGCACTCCCGCAGCAGGCGGGAGATCTCGACCGTCTCGAACGCATTGGACTCCAGATCGATCACGTCCATCTTCCGCGGCGAGTAGCGGATCCTCTCGTCGGGCGTGGCGTTGGCGCGCAGTCCCGGCTGGCCCGGAGCGACGAGCACGGGGTAGTCGTCGCTGAGGCGATCGACCGCGCGCGTGCCCAGCCCCGGAACCATGCGCAGCAGCCCGTCCTCTCGCCGCAGCCGCGGCGACCAGCGGTGATCGTTCCGGCCGAACGCGATCCCGGCGAACGACGGGAACCAGTATTTGCCGACGCGCCGCCCGACGACCTCCTGGATGAGGATCGCCATCTCCTCGTGCAGGTCGAGCATCCCGCGTTCCGCGCGATACTCGATCGGGTCCGGGCTGAAGATGGACGCGTACACCTCGGCGATGGCGTCCTGCAGGGCCGCCAACCGATCGCGCTTGGACCCGCGGTTCGCCAGGAACAGGCTCTTGTACTTCCCGGAGAATGCCGCTCCCGACCGGTCCTCGAGCAGGCTCGAGCTGCGCACGATCAGCGGCCGGTCGTCGAAGTCGTCCAGCGCGACGGCCAGCCCGTTGGCGATCTCCGGCGGGAAGTGACAGCTCTTGAGCAGCGAGACGATGCGAGGGTAGTCCTTGCGGACCTCCTCCAGGGGCATGTACTTCCGAGCGTAGAGATCCTCCAGGTTGTTGTAGTGGATGAACTCGGGAAGCGCGTCGGAAGCGATGTACCACGTCTTGGGAGTCTTCAGGCCGGCGAGGAGCGGAGCCTGATCCGCGGACCGGCGAACGATCTGGCTCGCCAGGAAGAGTCCGGAGCTCTTGCCCCCCAGTTGTCCGCGGCTCCGCGGCGGAGCGATGATCTTGCGCGCCAGCTCGTGGAAGTCCGACACGCGCACGTGGTGCTTCGCCGCGTTCAGGAACTCCAGCTCCTCGGTGAAGAAGCGGCGAAGCAGCGAGACGTGCAGCACGGCGCGGGCGGCGGCGGGCAGGGAGCTCTCGTCCACCGCGATGCTCTCGTACCGGTCGATCGCGTTGGCGATCTCGGAGAGCGTCGTGTCCTGCCGCTCCAGCGTGTCGGCGAGGAAGCCGGTCTTGTCCTCCTGGATCCAGCGCTGGATGCAGGCCGTGATCTCCGTCTCGCTGAGCCGGTCGGCCGCGAGCCGGAAGGTCGGCTCGGTGAGGGAAGCCACGTCCAGCGTGGCCTCGCGGACAGTCGGCCGGTTCTCCCCGGCGGTGTCCTGGACGCGCTGCCCGCCGGAGAGACGCTGCAGGAGCTCGTCCGCCTCGGCCACGTCGTTCCAGTACAGATGGTTGATCATCTTGCGGGTGATCCGCCCGAGCAGTCCGGAGTCGGTGCGGCGCAGGAAGTCGAGGATCACGCCCCACTCGCGGCGCTCGGTCGACGAGATGTTGCGCACGGCCGTCTCGTAGCTCGCCAGCGCGGCCCGCAGCTGGCGCTGCAGGAGATACTGCCCGACCCGCTCGGCGATGGTGTCGAGGAGCTTCCTCTCCTCCGGCAGGAACGGTCCGTGGTCGACCGACGGCCGCTCCTCCGTGTAGCACACGGCGATCTCGCCGACGTTCTCGCCCTGGACCCGGATCGCCGAGCTCATCACCCAGGAAGAGTCGCGCCAACCGTGCGGCGCGAACGAGCGGCCGCGCACCTGCACCGACGCGACGCACACGTCCGGATACTGCCAGCCCGGAGGAATGGCCTGCACGAGCCGCGGCAGGACTTCTTCCTCCGTCAGGTCGGCCCGACTCAGGATCTCGTCCGCCCGGTAGAGGCAGCTCAGCTCCTTCGCCCGTTCCCGCAACGCAGCGAGGATTTCCTGCACCGGCTCGTTCGCTTCCGTCATCCCGCGGCACCTCGGTCCGTCTCCCGCCGGACGATACCCCATCCGCGACGACCGTCGACCCGGACCCGAAGTGGCGCGTCCAGGCGCACGTGACGCACGAACTCGGTCTCCCCGGCCGCGGGCCGCCGGGCAAGCCAGGTCCAGTCCAGCGCGCGGTCCACTCCCGGGCGAACGTGCAGGTAGGCCACGCCCAGGCTGGACACATTGTGGAAGAAGTGGGAGCCCTGGCTCGGATCCGCCACGAGATCCTCGAGTGCGGCCTCCACGATGACCTTCGCGCCGCTGATGTCCGGCCAGGTCACCGGGACGCCCAGCCAGGGATCGGTCGTGCCCCACCGCCCGAACCCGATGAGCAGGTACTTTCGTCCCTCGGCGACCAGCCGCTCGTCGACGGCGGAGATTTCCCGGGCGATGCGCGCCGTCTCGCTGCGCCGGAAGCGTTCCGGCGGAAGGTACACGACGTCGCGGATGTCCTCCCACGAGCCGTTGCCCATCGCCTGCCTCGAAGCGACGAGCGCATCGGCGGCGTCGAGCTCGCGCTCGTCGAGCGGGACCGCGCTCGTGTCGGCCACGAGCGCCCTCATCTGCAGGAACGCCAGGCGGACGTCGCTCCAGGCGGGCCCTTCGAAGCGCAGCGCGAACTCGATCTCGACCGGCCGGTCCACGGACGCCTCGCCCGCGTCCAGGAGTCGCCGGATCGCGTCGTTGAGCGGACAATCACCCGCGGCCAACACCGGGGCGAAGTCGAGCACGCGCGGGCCGGGAATCTCCGTGCCGGGGATGAGCCGGTCGGAGCGCTCGTCCCAGGTCGACGCCACGCGGTCCAGCGTCCCGTCGAACTCCGCCGCCGCCAGGTCCGCACGCGTGAGGTACTCGGTCTCGCGCACGGGATCGTACTCAGGCGCCCTACCCATGTGGACCGCCCAGAAGCGCAGCTGCGTCCGCTTCATCCGGTCGGCCACCGAGGCGAAGGGCGGCGGCGCCTTCGGATGCAGCGGCGAGTACCACCAGGTGGGCTCCCCGTCGACGATGCTCTTGCCGAGACCGAGCGCCAGGTGCACGACGCCCTCCTCCCGCGCCGCGCTTCCGAACGGATAGAAGTTGAACGAGCGCGCCACGCCGGAGACGTCCGGGTAGAAGCGATCGTCGTGCCTTCGCCCGACGACCTCCTGGAGGATCACGGCCATGCGCTCTTCGCGAACGTCGTGGCCCGTGGCTCGCGCGTAGCTCTTCACCGCGCGGAACCACGTCGATGCATAGACGAGCTTCACCGCTTCGGTCAGCCGCCGCGATCGGACGGCCGGATCCGGCTGGTGATTGGGGATCATCTTGGTGACGTACACGCCGGCGAACGGCTCCGCGAGCCGATCCTCGAGAAGGCTCGAGGAGCGCACGGCCAGCGGAACGCGCACCTCATCGGTCAGCGCGCGAAGGTCGCCCAGGATCTCGGCGGGCAGATCCGCGCGCTGGAACGCGTGCGCGATGCGGTCGTCAGGCTCGTCGGAGAGGGCGACGTCCCACAGCGCGTTCCGATCCATGAAGGCGTCGAAGTAGTCCGTCGCCAGGACGGTCATGCGCGGGACGGCGACACGCACCCCCGCGAACTCCGCGAACTCCGGGCGCTCCAGGAAGGCCTGCGCGCGTACCAGACCCTGGGCCTTGCCGCCGACCGCACCCTCCCCGATGCGGGTGATCGGCGCGTCCGAGGCGAAAAACGTTCGCCGGAAGGGGGGAACGCCGTCCCCGGGCGCGCCGCCCGAACCCATCCGGCGCTAGCGTTCCGTCTCGCGGGACATGATCACGATCACCTCGCTCAGACCCAGCCCCGATCGCGGCAGGCTTGTGCCACGCGTCGGATCCCGATCACGTACGCCGCGTCGCGCATCGAGAGGCGGTCGCGTCGCGCCAGCTCGCTCGTCGCGATGTACGCCGACGTCATCTTGACGTCGAGCTTGCCGAGCACGTCGTCCTTCTCCCAGTAGTAGTTCATGTTGCTCTGCACCTGCTCGAAGTAGCTGCAGGTCACTCCCCCGGCGTTGGCCAGGAAGTCCGGGATCACGCGGATCCCGCGAGCCTCGAGCACCGCGTCGGCTTCGGGCGTGGTCGGTCCGTTGGCTCCCTCGGCGACGAGCTTCACCCGCTTGCCGGCCTTGCCCGCGTTGTCCCCTCTCACCGAGTTCTCCAGCGCCGCGGGAATGAGGATGTCCACGTCCTGCTCGATCCACTCGTCCCCGGGCAGCACCTCGTAGCCGAGGTCGGCGGCCTTGCGGCGATCGATCTCGCCGAAGCGGTCGGTGATCCCGACGATCTCCTCGACGGGGATGCCGTCCTTCTTGCGGTACGCGTACGCGGTCCGGTCCGTCTGATTCCAGCTGGAGACGCAGATCACCTTCCCGCCGAGCTGGTCGTACAGCCGGAACGCGTACTGTCCGACGTTCCCGAAGCCCTGGATGGCCGCGGTCGTATTCCGGCAAGGCAGGTTCATCTCCCGCAGCGCCTCCCGGATGGTGAACACGGTTCCGTATCCCGTCGCCTCGGCGCGCCCCAGCGAGCCGCCCATCCCCACCGGCTTCCCGGTGATGAACCCGGGGAACCTGCCGCCGTGGATCGCCTCGAACTCGTCCAGCATCCACAGCATGTGCTGCGCGGAAGTCATCACGTCGGGAGCGGGGACGTCCGTCGTCGGGCCGACGTCCCTCGCCACCTGTCGCACCCAGCCGCGGCAGATCTGTTCCTGCTCCCGCGGACTCAGGCTGTGCGGATCGCAGATGACCCCGCCCTTCGCGCCGCCGAGCGGGATGTCCACGAGCGCGCACTTCCAGGTCATCCACATGGCCAGGGCCCGCACCGTGTCCAGGGTCTCGTTGGGGTGGAAGCGGATTCCTCCCTTGCAGGGACCTCTGGCGTCGTTGTGCTGGACGCGATACCCGCGGAACACCTGCACGGTACCGTCGTCCATCCTCACCGGAATCGCGAAGGAGTACTCGCGCAGCGGCTCTCGCAGCAGCGCGCGGGTCGCCGCATCCAGGTCGAGGATCTCCGCGGCGTGATCGAACTGCGCCTGTGCCATCTCGAACGAACTGAACGGTCTCTTCGCGATCTCGAGCATGATCCGCCTCACCGTGAGGGCGCCACCAACTCCCGAACGTCACCCGAGTCTACACCGGCGGGCTTCGCCGAGGCGGCCTCTCTCGCCTGAGCGTCCACCGCCGCGATCGCCGTCATGTTCACGATGTCCCGCACGGTCATGCCGTGCTGGAGCACGTGCACCGACTTGCGCATGCCCATCAGAATGGGCCCGATGGCCTCCGCCCCTCCCAGCCGCTGCAGCAGCTTGTAGGCCGCGTTCGCGGACTGCAGGTCCGGGAAGATCAACACGTTAGCGCCTTCCTTGATCCGGCAGAAGGGGAAGTTCTCCTCCACCAGCTGCGGTGTCACCGCCGTGTCCGCCTGCATCTCCCCGTCGATCTCCAGGTGGGGAGCCCGGCGCCGGACGATCTCCACCGCCTCCTTCACCTTGTCGACCAGCGGGTGCCGGACGCTCCCGAAGTTGGAGAACGAGATCATCGCCACGCGCGGCGTGACATGGAAGCGACGGGCCACCTCCGCGCCCAGCTCGGCGATCTCGGCGAGCTGCTCCGCCGTCGGCTCGATGTTGACGGTCGTGTCCGCCAGGAAGTACAGGCGGTCCTTCAGGATGATCAGGAACATGCCGGACACTCGAGACACCCCCTCCCGCATCTCGATGATGGAGAGCGCCGGGCGCAACGTGTCCGGATAGTGCTGGCTGACCCCGGCCACGAGCGCGTCCGCGTCCCCACGACGCACCATCATCGCCCCGTAGGCCGTGGGGTTCTTCAGCATCTGCCGCGCCTCCTGCAGAGTGACGCCCTTTCTCTGGCGCAGCTCGAACAGCTGCCGGACGTACTCGTCGATCTGGGGAGCGGTCGCGGGATCCACGATCTCAGCCCCGCGCAGATCGACCTCCAGCTCCCTCGCCATCGCCTCGATGGCCCGCTTGTCCCCCAGCAGCACCGGGCGGGCGATGCCCTCGTCGAGGACGATCTGTGTCGCACGCAGGACCTTCTCGTGCGTCCCCTCCGGGAACACGACCTTTCGCGGCTGCCGCTTCGCCTGGTTGATGACGATGCGCAGGACCTCGCGGGACTTGCCCAGCCTGCTCTCCAGTTGATCCCGGTACTCGTCGAGGTCCACCGGAATGCGTGCCACGCCGGTCTTCATCGCCGCTTCGGCCACCGCCGACGCCTCCCACAGCAGCACGCGGTGATCGAAGGGCTTGGGAATCAGGTAATCCGGTCCGAAGCGGAGGCGCTTCAGGCCGTACGCGTTCGTCACCGACTCCGGAACGTCCTCCTTGGTCAGCGCGGCGAGCGCGCGGGTCGCGGCCAGCTTCATCTCCTCGTTGATCGTGCTGGCGCGCACGTCGAGCGCGCCGCGGAAGATGAACGGGAAGCCGAGCACGTTGTTCACCTGGTTCGGATAGTCGGACCGGCCGGTGGCGATGATCACGTCCTTCCGTGCCTTGGTGGCCTCCTCGTAGGTGATCTCCGGGTCGGGGTTGGCCATGGCGAAAACGATGGGGCGGTTCGCCATGCGACGGAGCATGTCTCCGGTCACACAGTCGGCCACCGACAGACCAACGAAGACGTCCGCGTCGGCCAAGGCCTCGGCGAGCGTCCGCGCCGGCGTGTCGGACGCCAGCTTCTCCTTGAACGGGTTCATTCCGTCCTTGCGGCCGCGCCAGACGACACCCTTGGTGTCGCAGAGGATGAGGTTCTCGCGCTTCACGCCGAGGCTGACGTAGTAATTCGCGCAGGCGATACCGCTCGCGCCGGCCCCGTTGAAGACCACGCGTACTTCCTCGATCCGCTTGTTCACCACCTCCAGCGCGTTGAGCAAAGCGGCGCCGGAGATGATCGCGGTGCCGTGCTGATCGTCGTGGAACACGGGGATGCCGAGTTCGCGCCGCAGCGTGTCCTCGATCAGGAAGCACTCCGGCGCCTTGATATCCTCGAGGTTGATGCCGCCGAAAGTCGGCTCCAGAAGCTTGACCACCCGGATGAACTCCTCCGGGTCCTCCGTCGCCACCTCGATGTCGAACACGTCGATATCGGCGAAGCGCTTGAACAGGACGCCCTTGCCCTCCATCACCGGCTTGCCGGCGAGCGCCCCGATGTTCCCGAGGCCGAGCACCGCGGTGCCGTTGGATATCACCGCGACGAGGTTCCCCTTCGACGTGTACTCGTACGCGTCGGCCGGATCGTCCTGGATGCGCCGGCACGGCTCGGCCACGCCGGGTGTGTAGGCCAGCGCGAGGTCGCGCTGGGTGACGCAGGGCTTGCTCGGAACCACCTCCACCTTGCCGCGCGGGCGACGGGAGTGGTACTCGAGAGCCTCCTTCCTCAGGATCATCGACATGATGCCCCCACCTCGACTTTCGGTGCGTGGAGCGCGACCTTCGCCGCCATCCACTCGGTAGTCACGGACTTCGGGCGCTCGATCGGAGCGCCGACGGCGCGGTCGACGATCATCTGGGCGCACATGCCCAGGACGCGCGACACGGAGAAGAGTACGGTGTAGTAGGACAGCTCGCGCAGCCCGTAGTGGTACAGGAGCGCGCCGGACGCGGCGTCGACGTTGGGCCACGGGTTCTTCGCCCTGCCGTGCTCCCGGAGCACATCCGGCACGACGCGGAACACGCGGTCCACCGTCCGCATCACGGGGTCGTCGGGGAAGCGGTTCATTCCGAACTCGCGGAGCGCCGTGAAGCGCGGGTCGGTGATGCGCAGCACGGCGTGCCCGTAGCCGGGAATGACGCGGCCGGACCGGAGCGTCTCCCAGGAGAACTCGCGGAGTTCCTTCTCGCTGGGCGTTCCGCCGAAGCGCTCTTGGACTTGCAGGATCCAGCCCAGGCACTCCTGGTTGGCCAGGCCGTGTAGCGGTCCGGAGAGGCCGTTCAGCCCCGCCGACACCGCGTAGTAGACGTCGGAGAGCGCCGACGCGACGAGATGGCACGCGTGCGCCGAGACGTTGCCGCCCTCGTGGTCGCTGTGCAGGACGAGGTAGAGACGCACACAGTCCGCGAACTCGCCGTCCGGATCGTCGATCCCCAGCATCCGCGCGTAGCTCGTGGCCCAGTCAGCATCCTGGGGCGGGACGAGCCGCGGCCCCTTGTCGAAGCGCATGCGGTAGATGCCCGCGGCGATCGCCGGGAGCTTGGCGATGAGGTCCAGCGCGTCTTCCAGAGTCGGAACCCACCAGGTCTCCCGATCCGAACCCTCGGTGTACGCCGCGCGGAACTTCGACTCGTTCTCCATGACGAGGATCGCGGTATCGAGCATGCACATGGGGTGGGACGTCTTCGGCATCGCCTCCAGGACCTTCCACACGTAGGCGGGCACGTCCGCACGCCGGGCGAGGTCCTCGCGCAGCCCCGCGAGCGCGTCACGGTCCGGGAGCTCACCGGTGCACAGCAGGTAGAACAGCTCCTCCGGCGTTTTCCCGGCCAGCTCGGCGATCGATCTCCCCCGGATGAGCAAACCTCGATCGGGGGGCACTTCCGACGTGTCGCAGACCATGCAGCGAATGCCGCGCATGCCCCCGTACACCTGCTTCAATGTCACCTGATCCACCTGCTGGTCGGCGTGCTCGGCGACCAGGCGCTGGATCTCGCGCCGCCACTCGGGGATCTTGCGATCCAAGGCGGCCCGCAATCGCGCCATGACGGGCCTCCTCTCTCGGACGAACGAACCTATTCCGGGAGCCGGCTCGGGGGTATGCGGACTCATGACGCGGATCAGGAGCGCACGTGATGTCGGTCAAAGAGCGCAGGTGACGTCGGTCGCGTGACGTCGGTCAACGCGGGCTCGGCCGTCGCCGGGCCGGCGGCCGCTCGGCTCGGTCAGCCGTCGAGCCGGGCGATCCCCTCGCGCACCGACTTCGCGCCCCAGCGGAACGCTTCCTCGTTCAGGGGGATCATCGCGCACTTGTCGCGGAGGTTCTCGCGGATGGCCGCCTCCAGGGACTCCGGGGCGAGCAGCCTGGTCGCCTCCTGCATCGCACCGAGCGCGACGACGTTCTTCACGACGGATTTCCCCAGATGGAGCGCGATCTCCGCGAACGGGACGGGGATGGCGCGGACACCGGGGCGAAGGTCGGGCACGTCGGAGATTACGCCGGAGTCGTACACGACGACACCGTTCCCGACGACGGCCGGCCCGAACTTGGCGAGGCTCGGCGCATTGAAGGCGACGAGGACGTTCGGCTCCGGAGACGCCGGCGAGAGCACTTCGTCCCTCGCGACGTGGACGTCGGCGTAGGACGTGCCACCGCGGGACTCGGGCCCGTAGCTGGGGATGTGCGTCGCGTCGAAGCCTTCGTGGATGGCCGCCTTGGTGAGCAGCATGGCGGCGGTCTGCGCCCCGTCACCTCCCGCGCCGGCGAACTTGACGGAGACGTCACGGGCGTCGAGATGCTCCGGGAAGCGCTCGCAGAAGCGGGGCGGCGCTTCGCGGTCCAGCCCCAGCAGCTCGGCCATGCGGTCCGCGGCGAAGCTCGGGCTCTTCCATTCCGGCCACGGCTCGCGAGCTTCGTCCTTCAGGATCCCGAGGGGGAACACCGGGACCATCTTGTCGCGCACCCAGGCCTCCGACTCCGACGGGGTCATCTTGAGATGAGTCGGACACTCCGCGAGCACCTCGACGAAACCGAAGCCGCGTCGCTCGATCTGCAACGTCAGGATCTTCTCGACCGCCTTCTTCGTGCGGCGCCGGCTCTTCTGATCGAAGAGCGCCGTCCGCTCCACGTAGATCGGTCCGTCCAGCCCGGCGATCATCTCCGCCACCTTGAGCGGCGCGCCCTGGAAGAGCCCACGCCCCTCCGGCGTGGTCGTCGACACCTGCCCGAGCAGGGTGGTGGGCGCCATCTGTCCGCCGGTCATGCCGTAGATGGCGTTGTTCACGAAGACGACACTCAGGGGGATGCCCAGCTGCGCCGCGTGCAAGATCTCGGCGAGGCCGATCGACGCCAGATCCCCGTCTCCCTGGTAGCTGACGACGACGGCCTCGGGGTTGGCCAGCTTGTGGCCGAGCGCCACCGCCGGCGCGCGGCCGTGCGGCGCCTGCGAGTTGCCGACGTCGAAGTAGTAGTAGAGGAACACGGCGCAGCCCACGGGCGAGATGGCCACGGTGCGGTCCTGGATGCCGAGATCCGCCATGCACTCCGCCAGGTACTTGTGGATCAGGCCGTGGCCGCATCCCGGGCAGTAGTGCGTGGATGCGCCCTTGAGCCCCTTGCCGTGCGCGTGGCGGTCGAAGTGGTGGAAGAACGCCGTTCCGTGTCCGTTGCCGCTCATGCCCGGACCTCCTCCAGGCGGCGCACGGCCGCGGCGATCTCCTGCACCTGCGGCAGCATGCCCCCCATGCGCCGCACCGAGTGCAGGCGCGGAGTCGGCGCGACGCTACGTGACAGCGCGAGCCGAACCTCGTCCTCGAGCTGTCCGGCGCTCGCCTCGACGATCACGAGGTCACCGACGCGGGAGAGCAGCGGCTCGAGCAGCCGGATCGGGAAGGGCCAGAGCGTGACCGGGTGGAAGAGCCCGACCAGCCTGCCCTCGCGGCGGAGCGTCTCCACCGCCCCCTTGGCCATGCGCGCGGGAGTGTTGCAGGCCACGACCAAGATCCGCGCGTCGTCGGTGCGGAACAGGTTCGCCCGCTGCTCGCGGGCGGCCATGAGCTCGTACTTGGCTTCGAGCCGCTGGTTGTGCTCCTCGAGCTCCGTTTCTGCCAGGTAGATCGAGTTGATCAGGTTGTGCCGGTGACCGGCATCGCCCCAGACCGCCCACGCCGGGAGCCCGGGCCGGATCATGCGGTCGGGAAGACGCACCTTCCCCGTCATCTGCCCGAGGTAGCCGTCCGCCACCACCACGACCGGGTTGCGGTACTCGAAAGCGATGCGGAACGCGTCCCTGGTGAGGTCCAGCATCTCCTGCGGCGTCGCCGGAGCGAGCACGACCGCGTGCGTGTTCCCGTGACCCAGCCCGCGGCAGGCCAGCTTGATGTCGCCTTGCTCGGGACCGATGTTGCCGAGCCCGGGGCCGCCGCGCATCACGTCGACGAACACGGCCGGCACTTCCGCGCCGATCATGTAAGAGATGCCCTCGAGCATGAGGCTGAAGCCGGGCGAACTGGTGAACGTCATGCAGGGCAGCCCGGCGCCGCCGCAGCCGTACATGTGGTTCACCGTCGCGACCTCGCTGACCGCCTGCAGGAACACGCCGTCCAGCTTGGGGAGAACCGACGCCAGCAGCTCCGCCCCCTCGGTCGACGGAGTGATGGGGTAGCCGAACACGTGGCGGCACCCGGCGAGCAGCGCACCCACGGCTGCTGCGTGATTCCCCTTCATCACCAGGGGCTCGCTGCGCGGCAGCGCAATCTCCGTCGGCGGGACGGCCGCAGCCGGCGCCGACACCTTCGCGCGGCCACCGAACAGGTGGCGCGGGTCCTCGAGCTCGTAGTCGTCCACGGAGAGACCGTACGGCTCGGGGCAGGCCGAGAGGCACACGCCGCAGGCGTTGCACACTTCGAAGTCGATGACGACCGGAACGAGCCCCGATTCCTGGTTGATCTCGCGGCCCATCGAGATGCAGTGGCGCGGACACGCCTCGATGCAACGTCCGCAACCTTTGCAGAGAGCGGGCAGGACTACGGGTTTCGGGCGCTCGACGGCTGGGCACACGGCAGTGCTCGCCCCTTCCGTTCCACGATACGCCGCGCGACCATCGGGTCAAGCCGCCACGGCCGGATCCTGATCACCGAAGCACGGTGGCGGGGCGTGGCTCCGCCAGCCGGTGTACGATGGCGGCCGAGCGCCAGGGCGGCCCCCGCCGTCACCACTCTCGAGCAGAGGATTCCCGTTTGAACGCGACGATCGTCTCCGGGGCGAACTCGCGCTACTTCTCCCTGCTCTCGGATCTCGTTCGCTCGATCCGCGACCGGGAGGAGTCCCGCGGGGTCGCGCTCTCCATCCTCGATCTCGGCCTGGAGGAGCCGGAGCGGCTCTGGCTCGAAGGCTGCGGGGCCAAGGTCGTCCGACCCGGCTGGGATCTGGAAATCCCCGAGAGCCGCCGGCCGCCCGAGCACGTCAAGGGACTGACCGCGCGGCCGTTCCTGCGCGACCACTTCCCGGGCCACGACATCTACGTGTGGCTCGACTCCGACACCTGGGTGCAGGAGTGGGCGGCGGTCGAGCTGCTGATGCGCGCAGCCGATTCGGGAGCGCTCGGGGTCGTGGCCGAGACGGACCGTGCGTATCCCACCGTGGACGAGCAGCTGCGCATCGACCGTGTGCTGGGGATCCCGTACCGCGTCTCGTCGTACAACTACCGGAAGTTCCGGGACGCCTACGGGGACGAGGTGGCGCTCCGGCTCGCGCAGCAGCCGATCGTCAACGCCGGCGTCTTCGCCCTGCGACGCGACGCGCCGCACTGGAGCATCTGGGGCGAGTGCTACCAGCGCACCCTGGATCGCTCCCGCCGCGACGGCGCCGATCAGGTGTCGCTGAACCGGGTCTGCCGCGCGGGCCACCTGTCCGTCGAGCTGCTCCCGGCGACGTGCAACTGGATCACGTCCAAGGCTCTCCCGCGATGGGATCCCGTCTCCGGACGGCTCGTCGAGCCGTACCTTCCGCACGCGCCGATCGGCATCTTGCATCTCACCGGTGCGGCCAAGGACGCCGAGCTCGACCTCTCGTCACTGGACGGCGGCCTCATCAGGCGCACGCTGCGCTACGCCGGTGCGGAACGTCAGAACGACTGATCAGCGATCCGCGCGGCGTTGGCCATCAACGTCAACGTGAGGTTCTTCGCGGGCAGGAACGGGAACGTCGATCCGTCCACGATCCAGAGGTTCTCGAAGTCACGGCTCCGCCCCTCCGGCGTCGTCGTCAGAGGGCGCTCCTCGCGCGTCATCGGTAGCGTCCCGGCGTAGTGCACACTCGCTCCCATGGGCCGCACGTGGGACATGCCGGGCGGGACGACGCAGCCGAGCTTCCGGAGCGCACCACGGAACCGCCGCAGCGTGCTGCTGATCCGCGCCCGCTCGCCGGGAGGAGGCTCGTAGTGCACGCGGAGCGGCGGGGCCTCGCTCTCCGGCCCTCCCGTGTCCCGTGCGTCGAGCGTGAGGAAGCAGTCGTCCCGCCGCCGATCCCAGAAGTTCACGTTCACGAGGCCAAGCGCGGCGTGCACGTTGCGGAACACGTGCAGCGCGGTGCGCAGGTCGAAGGGCACGCTCTGCACGATGGGGTGGATCTGTGCGGTCTTCAAAGTCGTCACGATCCCGTGGACGTACTCGCGCGGATCGTCGGCGGTCATTCCGATGAGCAGCTGGTGGTACTGGTACGTGCGCGGATCGTGCGGGCGGCGGATCATCCCCAGATTCAGGAAGGGCATCAGCACCTGGCGGTTGTCCATGAGGCCGGTCAGGCGGATCACCTCTCCCCGTTCGCGGCGCCACGACTCCAGAAAGATCCGGCTCGACGCCAGCGTCCCCGCACCGAGAACGAGGGCGTCGGCCGGGATCTCCTCGACGCCCGTTCCGTCCACTCGCGCGGCGATCACCGACGTGACCCGTCCCGCGTGCGTGCGGAAGCGGAGCACGTGCAGGCCCGGCCGGTAGCGGAAGCGCGGCTCCCGGAGACACTCGCCGAGCGTGGCCAGCGGCGTGTACAGCGAGTCGATCGGACAGCCCATGAGGCAGCGGCCGAGGTAGTCGCAGGCGGGGCGGCCGTGCAGCTCCCGGGTGAGCGTGGCCACGCGGGAGCGGCCGACGACGAACCCTCGGCCGCGGACCGCGCTCCGCTTCGCCGCGTACCGCTCGAGCAGGACGCGGGAGTGCTCGTCCATGGTGAGCGCGGGCTGCAACGACTTCGGCGCGGGCATGTGCTCGGTGATGTCGTCCACCGCCCCGGAGACCCCGATGCGCTCGGCGACGAGCTCATAGTACGGCGCCAGGTCGTCGTACGTGAACGGGAAGTCGGCGAGCTCGCCCGCGTTGAATGGGAAGACGCCCGCGGTCCACGCCTCCGCCAGTCCCCCGCGGGCGAAGGAAACGAGCGGCGAGAATCCGGTGGCGCGCACATCGAAGGCGTCTACCCCTTCGAAGACGTAGCTCTTGTTCGGCGGAAACCCGTAGTACTCGCTCTCGGCGCCCGGATAGATCACCGACTCGAAGCGTGATCCCAGGAAGTGCGCGACGGGATCCTCCAGGTTCTTCTTCAAGTCCTCGAAGCCGTCCCCGGGCCGCACGGGCTGGGGCCGCTCGCGGCCGACGTCGAGCAGTACGACCTCGTGTCCGCGGGAGAGCGCGGACCTGGCGAAGTGGACCGCGCTCGCTCCGGAGCCGACGACGACGATGTTCATGCGCCACGCCGCGGAGCGATTCGGTCGACGATCCCGAACAGGGGGACCACGACGAGAGAAACGGCGAAGGTCGCCGCGAAGAGCATGACCCGCCCGACGAGCCCCGCCACGAAACCGAGACTCGTCCCCCGATCGGGCGCGTCCACCTTCGCCGACGTCTCGCCCGTGCTCTCCAGGATGGCGAGCAGCAGCACGAGTTTGCGGCGCAGCGTGCCGTTGCGCGCGAGCACGCCGGCCCACGCGTCCGCCAGGCGCGCGAAGGCCGGTCCTCGCCGGGCGACGGCGGTGAGCACGTCGTCGCCGGATCTCATCGGACCGTGTGCGCCAGGACGGTGAGCCGCTCGATAGGCGTGCCGCACCGAGTCCGGGGGCTCCGCGCCGATCAAGTGGCGGCACAGGACGGAGCACTCCCGGTCGAGGACCGCGTCGGTCGGCACCGCCGCCGCCTCGAGCTCCAGGTGCTCGAGGACGATCTCGTCGACGCCCCGGCGCTGGGAGAGCGGCGGGGAAACGCCCTCGGCGGGCTCGGCGCTCGAGTCGTGGGCGAAGAAGTAGAACTGGCCCGCGGTGACCGGGAGCACGGAGAAGAACATCGGCTCCATCCACGACAGCAAGCGGATGATCAGGCCGACCGGAAGATGCATCGCGGGACCTTCGCGTCCGCGGATACGGCGGCGGATGTGCCGGAGAAACTCCTCCAGCGACAGCGTGTCCCGGCCGCCCAGCTCCAGCGTGCGCCCTCCGAGAGGCCCGCCGGCGGCCAGGTCGGCCAGGCAACGGGCGACGTCATCCACGTGCACGGGCTGGACGGCATTACGGCCGCTGCCGAAGACCGGCATCACCGGAGCCGCGGCCAGCGCGCGGAACTTGTCCCACAGCGGCGATCCCGGCCCCAGCACGGCGGTCGGCCGCACGACGGCCCAGTCCAGACCGCTCGCCCTGACGAGCGCTTCGGCCTCTTCCTTCGCCTGCGCGTAGGGGTAGGCATGTCTGTCGGGGTACTTCACCGCGATCGTGCTGACGAAGAGGAATCGGCGGACACCGGCGGACTTCGCGCGGTCGAGCAGACGCGCGGTCTCCACGCGGTTCACGCGCGCATGCTCCTCCGCCCTCGCCTTGCCGGTCAGCGCGGCGAGATGGACCACGGTCTCGATCCCGCGCAGGGTGGACTCGTACGTCGCCGGGGCCTCGAGCATCCCGCGGACGACGCGGACGTTCGGTCCCGGATCGGGGAGCCGGCTCGGGTCGCGGACCAGGCAGACGACCTCCCGGCCCTTCGCCGTCAGGCAGCGGAGGACCCGGCCGCCGATGAACCCGGTCGCGCCGGTGAGGAAGATGCCGCTCATCGAGTCGTCGCGGAGCTCGGCACGAGCACGGGTCAGCGGGCGGTGCGGACGACCGTCTCGGCGTCGTCCTCGATCTCGACCACGAGATCCTTGCGCTTGACCGCGGAGAGGGCCAGGGACGACCAGGCGGCGAGCCAGAGCACGCCGCCGATCGGAGTCACGGCGCCGAACGTACGCACGCCGGTGAACGCCAGCAGATACAGCGAGCCGCAGAACACGACCGTGCCGAGGGCGAAGAGCCAGCCGGCCGCCGGGGCGAAGCGGCCGTAGCGCCGGCCGGACACGAGCCCCGCGCCGATCATGGCGAGCGCGTGCAGGCCCTGCCAGCGCACCGCGGTGTGGAACCACTCGAGCTGCTCGTCGGACAGCCTTCCGTCGAGCGCGTGCGCGCCGAACGCACCCAGCGCAACGGTGAGGAGCCCGGACACCGCGCCGAGGAGCACGAAGTGCCGCTCGCGATCGGATGAGGAGTCCAGGATCAAGGCCGCCTCACCACTCCCGCACGTGCTCGTAGAGCGTCGTGCGTTGCATGGCCCGGAAGCCCGCCTCCTTGATGATCGCCACGCACTCCTCGGTGGTCGTCGTGTTGCGGTGGTTCGCCAAGCGAAGCACATTCTCCTCGATGAGCGTGCCCCCGAAGTCGTCGCCGCCGGCGTGCAGCGCGACCTGCCCGGTCTTCTTACCCTCGGAGAACCAGCTCGCCTGGACGTGCTCGAAGCAGTCCAGGTAGATGCGGGCCAGCGCGATGATGCGCAGGTACTTCGGCGGTCCGGGGCTCTCCGGCACCCACTTCTCCAGCAGGGTGTTCCCCGGCTTGAAGCTCCAGGGCACGAACGCGGTGAACCCGCCGGTCTCGTCCTGCAGCTCGCGGATGCGTCGCAGGTGCTCGACGATCTCCTCGTCGCGCTCGGCGTGGCCGTACATCATCGTCGCCGTCGACCGATAGCCGATCTCGTGCGCGGTACGCATCACTTCCAGCCAGTTCTCCGCGGAGGGCTTCTTCGGGCTGATGCGCTTGCGCACCCGATCCACCAGGATCTCCGCGCCTCCTCCGGGAATCGTGCGCTGCCCCGCGTTCCACAGCTCCTGCAGGACTTCGCGGATGGAAAGGCCCGAGACCTCCGCCATCGTGGCGATCTCCGACGGGCTCCACAGGTGCACGCACAGATCCGGGTAGGCCTTCTTCAAAGCTCGCACCACGTCCACGTAGTACGAGAAGGGGATCTCCGGATTGTGCCCGCCCTGCAGCAGCGAAGTCGTCGCGCCCTTGGTCACGCCGCGGCCCACCATCTCCACGACTTCGTCGACCGAGTGCCAGTAGCCCTCGGGGTGGCCCGGCTTGCGGTAGAACGCGCAGAAGAGGCAGTCAGTGACGCACACGTTCGTGTAGTTGGGGTTGGTGTCGATCACGAAGGTGACGAAGTCGCCGGGGGCGCGTCTCCGGCGCATCTCGGCACCGAGCGCACACAGATCCGAGAGGTGTGCGTCGCGGAGCAGGAACAGCGCGTCCTGCTCGTCGATCCGCTCGCCGTCGAGGACGCGTTCGGAGAGCTCCACGAAGCGGGCCGGATCGCCGGCCGGCCGGTGCAGGTCCTGCCAGGCGAAGGTCGTCGCCATCAGCGCGCCTCCTCCGCTAGCATCGCCTCGAAAGCCTGCTCGCCGAACGTCTCCACCGGCCCGATCCGGTAGCGGAAGGTCTCCAGGTACTGCCGGATGCTCTCGGCGTCGAGGTCGAACTCCGGCCCTCGGCGCGCGGCGATCTCCGGAACACGCTCCTCCCACGTCTCCAGCGACCGCTCGAGGCTCGTCCGGATACGCTCCCGGTCCTCCTCCGGGACGTCGCGGGAAACCACCCACCGCGCGAAAACGAAGGGCAGCGCCTGCCAGGAGTGCCACTCTTCGCCCAGGTCGTAGACGAAGGGGAATCCTTCCAGCCCTTCGCAGGCGGCGCGCAACGCGCTGTCACCGATCAGCAGGCGCGCCTCGTCGTTGGGCAGGTCGCCGCGCTCCAGCGTCACGTGCCGCGCTTCGTAGCGGCGGCGCAGGATGACCTCCAGCAGCCGCACTGACGTGGAGCTCTCGCCGGTGAGTCCCACGCGACAGCCGGAGAGCCGGTCGATCCCACAGCGGGCGAAGAGCAGCACGGAGTGCGCCGGACCCTCGCACGCGATCCCGAAGTCGCCGAGCGGCTCGTAACGGTCCCGCAGCCGGAACCAGTCGACCACCGCCATCGGCCCGCAAGTGGCCGCGCCGGCGTCGGCCAGGCGACCGAGCTCGCGGGGGACCTCCCGGACGACGTCGTACCCGAGCTCGCTCAGCCCCTCGTAGAACGGCTCACAGTTGAGGTACGGGATGAGCGCGAGCGTCGTCGCGTTCCGCGTCGTGGACTTCGAGTACATGGTAGAGAGCGTTCCTCCGGACGGGTACCTTGCCCGCCTCGCGAATCATCTTGAGAATGCGGCTCTGGGTGAGCCCCACCGGGCTCGGCGCCAGCGCGAAGTGCGCGATCTTCTCCTCCACGATCGTGCCGTCCACGTCGTCCGCGCCGAAGTTCAGCGCCACGGACGCGGTCTCCTCGCCGAGCATGACCCAGTACGCCTTGATGTGGTCGAAGTTGTCGAGCAGCAGGCGTGCCGTGGCGATCGTCCGCAGCCCGTCGTCGGCCGATGCCGGCCGGTCCACCAGCAGGGTCGTACCCAGCTGGTACTCGAGCGGGATGAACGAGAAGAAGCCGCCGGTCTCGTCCTGCAGGGAGCGCACCTGGATCATGTGGTCCACGCGCTCTTCCAGTGTCTCGATGTGACCGAACAGCAGCGTACAGTTGGAGCGGATGCCCATCCCGTGCGCGATGCGGTGGATCTCGAACCAGCGCTCGTGCCCCATCTTGTTGTGGTAGAGCTCGCGGCGGATTCGCTCGGAGAAGACTTCCGCCCCGCCGCCGGGCATCGCCACCATCCCGGCGTCGCGCAGCGTGCCGAGCACGTCCTCCACGCTCCTCTTGGAGATCCGCGTGAACCAGTCGATCTCGACGGCGGTCCAGGCCTTGATGGGCAGCCGCGGATAGGCCTCGTGCAGGCGCCGGACGATCTCCACGTAGTCGTCGAACTTCCACCTGGGATGCAGGCCGCCGACGATGTGGATCTCGTCGATCTCCTCGCTCCCGTGAGCGAGGATCTGCTCCATGGTCATCTCGTAGGCGTGCTCGTCGCCCTTGCGCGCGGCGAAGTCGCAGAACTTGCAGGTGAGCACGCACAGGTTCGTCGGGTTGAGCTGGCGATTGAGCACATAGAGCACGCGATCGCCGGTCCTGCGCCGTTTCGCGGCGTCGGCCAGGCGCCCCAGCGCGAAGAGATCCGGCGTCGTCAGGCAGGCCATGCCGTCGGCGAAGTCCAGGCGTTCGCCCGCCTCGATTTTCCCGGCGACGCGACGGAGCGCTTCGTCCCGGATCAGCGTGCAGTCCACGGTGGCGGCCATGACCTCCCCGGCGGCAAGGGCGCCCATGATGGGGCCAGGGGGCGGGATGATCAAGGCCGTCGGAGCGAGCGCCCGCCGGGAGCGGGTCAAGCCGACCCGCCCCCCAGCGACCTGCGGAGCTCCTCGAGGTCTTCGGCGCCGAGCCCCGAGAAGTGCCGGACGCGCCCGGTCACGTCCGTGGTCCCGAAGTACTCCATCGAGCACTTCGCGTGCACGTAGCCCGACGGCTCGAAGCGGCCGTCCTGAAAGTAGACGAGCGAGATCCGCCAGTCGCCGCGCGGAATCGCCTCGCGGCAGCCGCGGCAGCGGGCGCGGCCGTTCGGCGATCGTTCCGCTCCGTCGACGCGCGGGAGGCGCCGGTGCGCGATGCCCGCGCGGGCCAGCTCGGAGAGGCGCGCCGCGTCGTCGACGGCCGGCTCGCCCTGCGCCAGCACCTCCAGGAAGGGCTCGGGGCGCTTGAGCGCCGCGCACTCGGGGTGGAACCACAGCGTCATCTCCCCGTCGGCGAACGGGTTCGGCAGACGTTCGCCGAAGCGGAGCTCGCCCTTGGCGATGGCCTGACCGCAGCCCCGGCACTTCGCCCGGCCGGTCGGCGCGGTCTCGAAGACGTGCGCCAAGGCTAGTCCGTCCCCCACCGCGCCACGAAGCTCTCCGGCTCCACCCCGAGGGCGTGCGCCACGCGGGTGATGTAGTTGAAGTAGGCGATCACCTGCACCGCGTCGTGCAGGGCGACGTCGTCGAGCCCGTGGCGGCGAAGCGTGTCCAGATCCGCCGGAGCCATCTCGTGCTGGCGGCGCGTCAGCTTCTCGGCGAAGGCGCAGAGCGCCGCGTCCGCCCGCTCGAGTTCGGCCTCCCGCCAGTCCCGGGCGACCGCGTGCACGAACCGGTCCGCGCGATCGTCGTCCCAGCCGAGCTTGGCGACCTCCGCCCGGAGGTCGTGCGCGTGCGCACGCGTTCAGTACTCGCAGGTCACGGCCGCGGACGAGACGACGGCCAGCATCTCGCGCTGCACGCGCGTCAGCGCCGACGCACCGTGCATCAGCGCCGCGTAGTGCCGCAGGCTCGCGTCCATGACCGGCGGGTTCAGCGACATGACGTGGACGATGTTCCAGACGCGTCCGGCGCGCGCGATGGCGTCATCGAACTGCTTCTTGAGGAAGCCGGTCGCCTCCCCCACGCCGATCTGACGGATCCACGGCAAAGCGGGCCCTCCTTCCGCGGCGGGACGGACCGGGGAAGTTCTACCCCCGCGCGCCGCGCCCGCGCAATGACCCGACCAGGGCGCTGAATCCGGCGGGCCGACCGGCCGAAGACAGGAGGGTCCTGCCCACTCCTCCCGAGGACCGCCTGATGGCTCGTATCCTCGTCGCCGACGACGTCCCCTTCATCGCGGCGATGATCGGCTCCGTGTTCGAGAGGGAGGGCCACGAGGTGGCCATCGCAGCCGACGGCGCGGAGGCCGTCCGCAAGGCGAAGGATCTGCTCCCCGATCTCATCCTGCTGGACCTCGTGATGCCGGGGACCGACGGCCTCGAGGCTGCCACGCGGATCAAGAGCGACAGCTCCACCCACCACATCCCCATCATGATGATCAGCGCTTTGGGCGACTTGCGCACGATTTCGGACGCGTTCGCCGCGGACGTCGCCGAGTTCGTGACCAAGCCGTTCGAGGCCGACGAGCTGCTGGAGAAGGCCTCGATGCTCCTCGGCAGCTTCCGCATGACCTACTCCATCAGCGACGAGAAGCGCATCCCCACCGTCACCGTCCTGCACGACGAGCTCGCGCTGGAGACGTTCGACCTGCTGCTGCACGCGCTGCGCACCGCCCAGGGCAGCGGCGCGCGCCCGATCGTGCTGGACCTGTCCCGCGTGAGGCGGCTCGCCGCGGAGACCGAGGCCGAGATCGGCGCCTTCGCGACGAAGATCCGCGAGCTGGGCGAGGACCTGCACATCGTTCGCCCGGAGGCGGGCACGCGCGCGAGCCAGATCTTGCCGGGCGTCACCGGCGAGCTGAGCCTGCACGACAGCAAGAGCCGTGCGGTGAGCGCGGCCCGTCGCACTGCCCGGGCGCAGGGCTTCCTCTCCGGTGTGATGACGCCGCTCCCGTCGGCGCCGGCCCAGCGGCCACCCTCCGGGGGCGAAGCGATCCGCTTCGACGTGCTGGACACCCTGGCCATGGTCCGCCTGCCCGGTCCGGAGGTCCGCGCCGAGGAGCTCGTCGCCATCGAAGAGGGGCTTCCCCGTTCCGCCCACGTGCTCCTGCTCGACCTTTCCGAGATCCGGGAGCTGTCCGCCGCGCGCATTCGGGAGCTCGGGGAGCTCGTCGACCGGATCAGCCTGACCGGGCGGCGCGTGAAGCTGGTCAATCCGTGCCCAGCGGCCGCGGATGCCCTCCGAGAGGGTGGGCAGGCAGCGAACCTGTTCACCTTGAAGGGTCGACCGCGCGGGTTCCGCCCGGCCGGAGCTGATCCGCAACGACCGGGACCGAGGTAGCAGCGTCCGCCTAGCCTGGCTTAAGCCGGGCGGAAAACGACGGCCCGATCAGGAAGCCCGCCTGTGCCCGGCCGATGTCGCGTTTCGCACGATCGAAGAGAGCCGGTACTCGGTTTCCGAGAATGACCGACCATCCGGGGTTCCTGGAGGTTGAGGTCGGCCGGCCGGATTCGTTATACTCTCTCCCATATCGCAACCGCCCGCTGTTGCCCTGCCCCGCGCTTCTCAGGCCCTGGCTGTTCCCACGTTCCCCGGGCCGCGAAGCGTCCGCCGATCAGAAGGGCTGACCGATGCGAGTCCTGCTCTGCTACCCGTCCCTGCTTCCCGGACAGAAGTCGAAGTACGGGCTGCAGCCTCTCGGAGTGCTGTACATCGCCGCCTTGCTGCGCCAGCACGGAACCGACGTGCGCGTCCTCGACGCGGACATCGACGGGCTGACCGTCGACGAGATCGTCGACGACATCCTCGGCTGGGAGCCGGATCTCGTGGGCTTCAGCATGATGACCCCGCAGCTGATCACCGGCCTGGAAGCCTCCGCGCGTCTCAAGCAGGCCCGGCCGGACCTGCGGATCGTGCTGGGCGGTGCACACCTGGATTCGACTCACGCCGACGTCTTCTCCATGGACGACTGCTTCGACTTCGCGATCTACGGCGAGGGCGAGTTCCCCCTGCTCGAGGTCGTGCAGAACATGGAGAAGCACGGCACGGCCGACCTCCGCGAGTCGCTGGAGGGAGTCGGTAACGTCATCTGGCGGAACGACGCCGGCGAAGTGGTGGAGAACCCCTCGCGGCCGTTCCTCACCGACCTCGACGTCCTGCCGCCGGTGGACTACGAGATGGTGGACGTCTCCAAGTACAGCATTCCCACGATGGCCGGAGACTACGTGATCTCGATGATGCTCTCGCGGGGGTGCCCCTTCCGGTGCACGTTCTGCGATGCTCCGCAGGTCATGGGAAAGAAGTTCCGCTATTTCTCGATGGACCGCATCATGCGGGACATCCGGTACTACTCGGAGAAGTACGACTGCAAGAACTTCGTCTTCAAGGACAGCACGTTCACGCCCAACAAGAAGTGGGCGGCGGAGCTGTGCGACCGGCTGATCGAGTCGGGCCTCGACATCAAGTGGCGGTGCAACACGAGGGTTCACCTCGTGCCTCAACCGCTGCTGGAGAAGATGAAGCAGGCCGGCTGCTACGTGATCAACTTCGGCGTGGAGTCCGGAGATCCGCAGATCCTCAAGAACATCAAGAAGGAAGTGAAGATCGAGGACATCTACGACGCGCACAAGCGGTCCCGGAAACTCGGCATCCGCACGTACGCGACGTTCCTGATGGGCAACCCCGGCGAGACCGACGAGACGGCCCAGAGGACGATCGACGTGGCCTGCGGTATCCGGCCCAACCTGGCGATGTTCTTCGTCTCCACCGCCTATCCGGGAACGCCCATGTACGAGGATGCGGTGCGGGACGGGATGGTGCAGCCGCGCTGGTGGGCGACGCCGTACTGGGAGTCGAAGAAGAGCTCGGCCTTCGAGCTCCGTTGGGGCTGGACGGCGAAGGGCGCGCTCAAGATCCCCGGCTTCGATTCGGAGAAGTGGCAGAAGAAGGCGACGCGAGCCTTCTATCTTCGCCCGTACTTCATCTGGGACACGATCACGTTCACGCTCCGCAACCCGTACTTCCTGCGCCACCTCGTGAATCTGGGGTCGGAGCTCCTGCCCTTCTACAAGATTCCTTGGCCGTGGAAGAAGTCTCGCGTGAACGAGCTGCACCGGCGTTACTCGAGATGCCCGTCCGCACCGAACTGGGACTACGAACAGCGGAGCGCCGTCCAGGCCAGCGAGTGACGGGTCCGCCGGGCGAACACGCATGAACGTCGTCGTCGCGCTCGGAGCCGCCGGTGCGCTCCTCGTCGTCGCGGCCATCGCCCTACCCTCCTCCGCGCTCGTCGCTTGCCTCCGTCCCGAGCTGCCCGGCCCCGACGCGCCGCTGCTGCAGGGGGCCGCGCTCTTCCGCGCCGGGCTCGCCGTGCTGGGCCTCGTCCTGGCCGGAGGCGCGCTGCTGGGCAGGCGCCCCGCCCGGGCGGTCGTCGCACCGGCAGCGGCCCGCCCCTTCGGAAGGCGGGAAGCCGCGCTGCTCGCCCTCCTGCTTCTCACCGCCACCGCGCTCCGCCTCTACGGACTCGGAGCGGGACTCTGGTACGACGAGATCCTGACCTTCTCGAAGTTCGCGCGCATGCCCTACGGCGAGATCGTCTCCACCTACGACTCGCAGAACAACCACTTTGTCTACTCGCTCGCCGCGCACGCCTCCTTCTCGCTCCTCGGCGAGAGCGCGTCGTCGGTACGACTGCCGGCGGTGCTCTTTGGCGTCGGGAGCATCGCCGCGCTGTGGTTGCTCGCCCGCCGCCTCACCGGCCCGCGGGAGTCCTTGCTGGCCTGCGCGCTGCTGACCTTCTCGTATCACCACATCTGGTTCAGCCAGAACGCGCGCGGCTACTCCGCCCTGCTGCTCTGGACGAACCTGTCGAGCTGGCTGCTGGTCCGCGCTTGCCGCGAGAGGCGCGAAGGGCTCTGGCTGCTCTACGGCGTGACCGTCTCGCTCGGGGTCTGGACGCACATGACCATGCTGTTCGTGATCCTCGGACACTTCGTCATCTTCGCCGTCCACGCCTTGCGGAAGCGACACGAGCGTCCGTCCCCGTGGATCGGGATGCTGGGCTTCGTGTTCAGCGGACTCCTCGTCTTCCAGCTGCACGCGCTCGTGCTGCCGCAGCTCTTCGGGGGAACGCTGTGGCAGGGCGTGCAGAGCACCGTCGGCGACTGGAAGAATCCGGTCTGGACCGTGCTCGAGATGCTGCGGGGCCTCGCCGGGGCGAACCTCGGCGGCATCGTGGCCCTCACCGGCTTCCTCGTCCTGGGCGTGGGCGTCTCGAGCTACGCGCGCGAGGAGCCGGTCGTCGTGCAGCTGCTGTTCCTGCCGGCCGCCCTCGGCGGCCTGCTCACCATGGCTCTCGGGCACCCGCTCTGGCCGCGGTTCTTCTTCTTCGCCGCGGGGTTCGCCGTGCTCGTCGTCGTCCGTGCCACGACCGTGCTGGGGCGATGGGCTGCGCGGCTCCTCCGCCGAACCCCCCGCACCGGTGAGATCCTCGGAACCGCGTTCGCCATCCTCGGCATCCTGCTCATGCTCCCTTCGCTCCGCCATGTGTACGCGCCGAAGCAGGACTTCGGCGGCGCGTTCGCGTACGTGCGGGAGCATCAGCAGCCGGGCGATGTCGTCGTGACGGTGGGCATCGCCACCGACGCGTTCCGGAAGCTCCACGGCGTCGACTGGCCCGCGGTGGAGAGTCCGGCCGCGCTGGACGCCGTCCGGGCGAGCGCGCGCCGGACCTGGATGGTCTACACGCTTCCCCTGCACGTCGAATCGGTGTATCCGGAGCTCATGGCGAAGGTGCGGGAGGATTTCGCGGTCGAGACGAAGTTCTGGGGCACGCTCGGGGGCGGCACGATCTTCGTCTGCCGGGCCGACGGGGGCGCCGCGTGACGCTGCTGCGGGTCTTCTTGTTCGTCGGACTGCTGGTACGGCGCCTCAATCTGGAGGCGATGAAGCGCGCGCAGGCGCGCCCCGAGACGCGTGCTCCGCAGGTCACGCTCGTCAAGGTGATCAAGGGCGGCGTGCAGCTCTTCCTCGCCGCGCAGGCGCTCTTCCTGGACGTGTGGCCGATAGCCGATGCGCCGGTCTCCCTCCGCGCGGGCGGCGTCGTGCTCTTCGCCCTCGGCCTCGCGACGACGATCGCGAGCCGCCGCCGCCTCGGCAGGAACTGGGTGGACCTGGAGGAGGCGCAGATCCTCCGCGAGCACGAGCTGGTGACGGACGGCCTCTACCGGTACATTCGGCACCCGATCTACACCGCGGACCTTCTGCTCTTCGCCGGGATGCAGGTCGCGCTGGCGTCCTGGCTCGTCGTCGCGGTGCTGCCGCTCGTCGTCATCCTGGTGCGCCAGAGCACGCGGGAGGAGGAGCAGCTCGTACAGGCGTTTCCGGGGTACGTCGAGTACCGCCTGCGGACGAAGCGGTTCATTCCGTTCGTCATCTAGGACACCCCAAGGGCAGTCGGCCGCCCCTGCCGCGACCGGGGGCAACCCGCTCCGCCGGGCGGCCGTACCTCGCAACGAAGGCCGGCCGCGCCCGGCCCCTGGAGGAGAATCGATGAAGTCCACGATCGGGTTCGCGGCCGTGCTCACCCTTACCGTCGTGCCCGCTCACCTCGTGCGTGCCGTTCCCATCGAGGCGTCCGACCGCCAGGCGGTCGTCGAAGAGCTGGCCAAGGCCCTCTCCGAGATCTACGTCTTCGCCGAAGCCGGCGAGAAGTACGCCGCCGACATCCGCACCCGGGCGGCGGCCGGCGAGTACGCATCCATCGAGGACGACGCCGCGCTCGCCGACCGGCTCACCCGCGACCTGCAGGCCGTACACGCCGACAAGCACCTACGCGTCGTCACCGCGGCGGACCCCCGCGCGGAGCGTTTCCGCCCGCCGCCGCCGCCCGACCCGGGTTCGCCGGCCGTCGATCCGCGCGCCGAGCGCGTCGCCCGCGAGCGCCGCGCCAACTTCGGCTTCACGCGGCTCGAAGTCCTTCCCGGAAACGTCGGGGTGCTGGAGCTGCGCGGGTTCGTCCCCGCGGAGATCGCCGGGGAGACCGGCACGGCCGCCATGCGCTTCCTGGCGAACTGCGACGCGATCATCTTCGACCTGCGCAAGAACGGCGGCGGGAGTCCGTCCATGATCCAGCTCCTCACCAGCTACCTCGTTCCGGAGCATCCGCAACACATCAACAGCTTCTACATGCGCGAGGGCGACGAGACCATCCAGTTCCACACGCTGCCCTACGTGCCGGGCACGCGGCTGCCCGACGCGGAGGTCTTCGTGCTCACCAGCTCGATCACGTTCTCGGCGGCGGAGGAGTTCACGTACAACCTGCAGGCCATGGAGCGCGCCACGGTCGTCGGGGACACGACCGGCGGCGGTGCGCATCCCGTCCGGCCGGCCCCGCTCGGCGCGGGGATGATCGCGGTGATCCCCTTCGGGCGCGCGGTGAATCCCGTGACCGGAACGAACTGGGAGGGCACGGGCGTGGTGCCGCACATCGCCTGCGAAGCCGACGAGGCGCTGGACGTCGCCTACGCCGAGGCGCTGCGGCGGCTCGCCGACCGCGCGCCGGACGAGCTTCGCAAGACCGAGCTCGCCTGGACGCTTGAGGAGGCTGCCGCGCGGCGGAGTCCCGCGGCTCTCGGGGCGAAGGCGGTGGCGTCGCTCACCGGAACCTACGGCGCGCGCACCGTGAAGTCGGAACGCGGTCGGCTCTGGCTGCAGCCCGAGACAGGCCCCACGCTCGAGCTGCTGCCCCTCCGCGAAGACGTCTTCACGCTGCTGGACTCTCAGACCCCGACCCGGGTCACGTTCGTCCGGAGCCGGGGTGGAAGGGCATCCGAGATCGTGATCTCGGGTCCGGCCGGGGAGATCGCCCGCTTCCCGAGGAGCTAGTCCGCACCCCTTCGGGGCGGTTCCCCGGGCCCCGCGGCGACCGTCCTCCACCGCCTGCCCGTGGCGGCTTCGACCCCGTGTCCGGTCGGGGCCGCCGTTCGCGTTTCCCTGGGTGACTGACCTCACCGACCCCAGGAGACCGCCATGAGACGCGACCGACCCCCGCACGGAATCACAGTCACCGCCGTCGCCGCCCTCGCCCTGGCGCCGGCCGTCGCCACGGCACAGCTCATCGACGACTTCGAGGCCGGGCCGTTCAGCTTCGGCTGCGGGTACCCGGGCTGCACGTACGTCCAGAACATCGGAAGTCACGGGATCGAACCGACACGCTCGGTGACTCTGTGGAGCAACAGCGCCGACGCCCAGGTGACGGCCAACCTGGCCACGACGAGCTTCGACGATGCGGCCGTGTTCGGCTTCTACGCGGGCACCACTTCCTACGCGAACGTGTCGTACGACCCGCCGGGCGACGTGGATCTGACGGGAGGCGGGACGTACGAGTACATCGCCATCCGCGCGAGCGCCGTCGCCGGGACGAAGGTCGACGTCGAGGTCACGCTCGACAACGGGTTCTACGCGGTGGCGACCGCCGACATCGACCCGTCGGGCACCACCTACGTGGGCTGGACGGACTTCGGAGTCCTGACCGAGCAGGACTTCGAGGCGGTCGACCGCTTCAACTTCACCTTCCGCAACGACACCTGGTTCGGCTGGGTCGACGTGACGGTCTGGGACATCCGCCTCGGGCGCTGGGAGTTCGGCCTGTGGGACGGCGTAGTGACCGACATCGTATGGTGCCCGACCTGTCCGATCCAGGCGCTCATCTACGACGGGTACACCAGCGGTCTGTCCGCGGCCTACCACATGGACTTCGGACCCGCGTCGGTCATGGGCATCGATCCCCAGCCCTTCGTCACCATGACGGGCTTCGACTCGGGAGGTGGCCGCGGCATGAACGGCGCCTCCGCCGGAAGCGCGCTCTACTGGGGCCCTCAGTCCTACGACACCTCGACCTTCGAGTTCCTCGTCGAGTACACCGCCGGTGCCGGGAACCTGTGGTACCACTCGCCGGATCCGGTCATCGTGCTGAACGACGGTACGTCCTTCGAGCTCCTCACCGTGTTGACGGTCGGTGGTCGCTACCCCGCTCCGGTCGACAACGTCCTCGAGTCCTTCCGGTTCGACATCGATCCCGCGCAGCCGCTGCTCTTCGAAGACGTGGCGGTGACCCCCCTCACCCCCGGGCCGGGAGTGGACGGCGCGTGGCGGGTCTCCTTCAAGCTCTCCGCCGACGGCACCGCCGACGTGGCCCTGCCGCTGTTCACCACCATGATGACCGCCGACTGGGCGCCGGCTGGGACGCCGACGGACGCGCCGCTCGTCGCCGCGCCGACGCCTGCGGCTCTCTCGGCGCAGCCCAGCGTCACCGCCGGTCCAACCCGGCTCGTGCTCTCCCGGCCCGCGGACGCCCGGGGCGAAGTCTCCGTCCTCGACGTCAGCGGCCGGCTCGTGCGGCGGCTGGGCATCGGAGCGGGTGCGAGCTCGGTCGACTGGGACGGGCGCGGCGAAGCCGGCCGCCTCCTTCCTCCCGGCGTCTACTTCGCCACGCTACCCGGTGGGATCGGGGAGCGGACGGCGCGCATCACCGTCGTGCGATGAGATTCCCGGCAGCCTCCGACCGCGTTCTGCTACCCTGGCTCGGGCCGGCGCGGAGGCTGCCCTTGTCGACCACGGAGCAAGTCCGCGGGCTCCTCGACGGGATGCGGGCGGGGAACGCCGAGGCCCGGGACCGTCTGTTCTCCATCGTGTACCACGACCTCCGTCGCATCGCCCGGAGCCACCTCCGCGGCCGGTCCACCGGCACGCTCGGCACGACGGCGATGGTCAACGAAGCCTACTTGCGCCTCGCCGGACCGAACGTCGGCCCCTGGCAGGACCGCGCGCACTTCTTCGCCGTGGCCTCTCGCGCCATGCGGCAGATCCTCGTCGACCAGGCACGGCGGAAGCTCGCGCAGAAGCGAGGAGGCGGCGCGCCCGTCACCAGCTTCGAGTCGCGGGACGCGGGCGAGGAGCCGCGCTTCCTCGAGCTGATCGAGCTGGACGACGCGCTGGGACGTCTCGCCGCGCTCAACGAGCGCCTGGCGCGCATCGTCGAGCTTCGCTTCTTCGGTGATCTCTCCGAGCAGGAGACGGCCGAAGCGCTCGGCGTCAACGAACGCACCGTGCGCCGCGACTGGCGCAAGGCGCGCGCGTTCCTGCATCACGTCCTCCGCGAGCCGAAGGCGGGCGGCGAGTGACCTCCGGCGACCGCTGGGCGGCCATCGAGGCGATCCTCGACGAGTTGTTGGAGCTGGCTCCGGGAGAGCGCAGCGTGCGCCTCGTGCAGCTCGCCGCGGGGGACGAGGAGCTCCGCGCGGAGATCGAGGCGCTGCTGGCCGAGGACCAGGGCGAGAACGGTCCGCTCGATCGCCGCCTCGACTCCGTCGCGGCTGCGCTGCTGGACGACACGGACACGCCCTCCCAGGAGGGGCGCCTCATCGGACCGTATCGGGTGGTCCGGGAGCTCGGCCGCGGGGGAATGGGCGAGGTCCTGCTCGCCGAGCGCGCGGACGGGCAGTTCGAGCAGCAGGTGGCGCTGAAGATCGTTCGTGGCGGACTGAACCGCGAGGACATCCTCCGGCGATTCCGCCACGAGCGGACCATCCTCGCCCGGCTGCGCCATCCCAACATCGCCTTGCTGCACGACGGCGGTATCGCGGCGGACGGCGTGCCCTACTTTGCCATGGAGTACGTGCAGGGCGAGCCCATCACGGACTACTGCGACCGCCGGACCCTGGGCATCCCGGAGCGGATCGCGCTCTTCGAGTCGGTGTGCCGCGCGGTGCAGTACGCGCACCGCAACCTGGTGATCCACCGCGACCTGAAGCCGAGCAACGTGCTGGTCACCGCCGACGGAGTGCCGAAGCTGCTCGACTTCGGCATCGCCAAGGTCATCAACCCGGGAGTGGACGATCCCACCCAAGCCACCCGCGGCTTCCTCACCCCCGCGTACGCGGCTCCCGAGCAGATCCGCGGCGAGCCGACGTCCACCGCGACGGACGTCTTCTCGCTGGGCGTGCTCCTCTACGTCCTGCTCGCCGGGCATCACCCCCACGGCGACACGTCCAGCTCCGTCACCGTGGCGCGCGCGATCGTGGAAGAGGATCCGGTGGAGCCCAGCACCGTTGCCGGCAGGAGCAGCGACGCCGCCCGCCTGCGACGTGCCGACCCCGCCGAGCTCAGGCGCGCGCTGCGCGGCGATCTCGACAACATCGTGGCCAAGGCGCTGCGTAAGAACGCCGATGACCGCTACGCGTCCGTCGACGATCTGCGCACCGATCTCGAGCGCCACCGCGGCTCGCTCCCGGTGTCCGCGCGTCCGGCCACCGCGCGCTACCGGATGCACAAGTTCGTGCGGCGACATCGCGTCGGTGTCGCGGCGGCGGCCGCCGCCGCTCTCGCCCTCGCGGCCGGTGTCGCGGGGATCGCGTGGCAGGCGAACGTCGCCGCCCGCGAGCGGGACCGCGCTCGCGCCGTGAAGGACTACTTGCTGGAAGTGTTCTCCGGAGCCGACCCGGCGATCGAATCCGGCGAGACCCTCACGGCGCTGGAGCTCGTGGAGCGCGGGGCCGCGCGCGTGTCGGATCGTTTCGCTCACAGCCCGGGGATCCGCGCCGAGGTCATGCAGACGCTCGGCGCCGTTCTCACCAGCCTGGGGCGGTATGAACGTGGAGACTCGCTGCTCTCCACCGCCCTGGTGGAGCTTCGGCACGAAGGGCGCGAGGAAGCGGTGGTGGAGACGCTTCATCGCCTGGGCGGCAACGCCCGCGCACGCGGCGACTTCGACCTGGCTGCGGCGCGCTACGAAGAAGCCGTACGCATCGCCCGCGAGGCGTTCGGCGAGCGGGACTCGCTGGCCGCGAGCGCGCTCGGCGAGCTCGGCATGGTGCTCACGGACCAGGCGAAGTACGACGAGGCCGAGGCCGTGCTCGGCGAGGCGCTGGCGGCCGCGAGGGCGGGACGCCATCGCCGGCTTCCCCACCACCTGTCCAACCTGGCGAACCTCGAGCAGAAGCGCGGGCGGCTGGAGGCGGCGGAGGCCCTCTACCGCGAGTCGATCGAGCTGCACCGCGCGTCGGCGCCGCACGGAGACGTGGCCACGGCGCGGGCGATGAGCGAGCTCGCCTCCGTGCTCCTCCAGCTAGGCCGGGTGAGCGAAGGGGAGAGTCTGAACCGAGAGGCCCTGGCGATGCTCCGCCGCGAATACGGAGAAGCCGGGCATCCCGAGGTCGCCACCGCCCTCAACAACCTCGCCGGGGCCGTCCTGATGAGCAGGCGGTGGGCGGAGGCCGAGCCCCTGCTGCTCGAGGCGCTGGCCATGCACCGGCGGTTCCTCGACGACAGCGGGGCCATCTCCAGCACGTTGTCGAACCTCGCCGTGGCGCGGGGCGAGCAGGGTGATCTCGAAGGCGCCGAGCGGTACATCGGCGAAGCGATCGAGTCGATTCGGCGAGCGCTGGGTGACCGACACCCTGAGCTCGTCATTCCCCTCTTGAACCGCGGCTCCGTTCTCCGGAACCTGCGTCGGTTCGATGAAGCCGAACCGGTCCTGCAGGAAGCCTTGGCGATCGCCCGAGAAACGCTCGGTGAGCATCATCGCGACACGTGCACCGCGATGCTACATCTCGCGGCGCTGTACCGCGACAGCAAGAGGCTGGAGGACTCGGAGCGCGCGTATCGCGAGGCCGCTTCGGCTTATCGGGGTGCGCTCGGGGAGGGTCATCCCGAGGAGATCGACGCACGCATCGAGTGGGCGCGCATCGTGGCGAAGCTCCGGAGAACCAGGGAGTCGCAGCAGATGCTGGACCGCACCATCGCCGATGCACGCGCGGGTGGGGCGGAGGCGCGGTTTGTCCTGTCCCGAGCCCTCTTGGAGCGCGCCATGGTCGGAGGCGACGACGTGCTGGTGAGCGAGGCCTACGAGATCCGCCGCGCGGAGCTCGGCGAGCAGCATCCGATGACCGTCGCGGCAAGGTCCGAGCTGGAGCGGAGAGGCGGTCTCTAGCCTCGCAGCGGTTCGCGCCGCTCAGCGTTTGGCTCTTCGCGCGAACTGCAGCCCGGACCAGGTCGCATCGACGGCCGCGATCTTGTAGTCCACGAAGCCGCGGTCCATCCCGTAGCGGCGGACCACCGCCTCGTCGAGATCCTTCGCCAGACCCGAGGCCTTCTTCGGCCACACGATCCACAGGCCGCCCTTCTCGTCGAGCGTGCGCGTGGCGGTTGCGAACCGCTTCGCCAGCTCCGCGCGGGTCTTCACGAAGAGCAGTACGCGGTCGGCGCGGCCCCGAGCCTGCCGGATGGTCCGCACGCCGTCCGGAAGCGGCGCCAGCGCACGCTCGAAGCCGACCGGCGCACCCAGCAGCGCGACGGTCGTCCCCGGTTTGATGCCGAGCTTCTTGGGAAGCGGCGTCCCCGAGTAGCCTTGCATGGTACCCGGTACGGCGGGCTTCTCCGGCTGCATGCGAGCCGCCGCACGCAATGCGCTCCGGATGCGTGACCAACTCGTGTAGGTCGCGTCGGGGAGCAGCGCCCGGGTGGCAGCCACCTTCTGCTTGTCGCCGCCGACGAACACGAGGGGTACGCCGCGCGTCGCTCTGTGCTGCCGGAAAGAGACGCCGCAGGCTCGCCCGTGGGACGGAATCCGCCCGAGATCGATGACGATCGCCTCCGGTGGCTTCTTCACCCAGCGGCGCAGCCCCGGCCCGTCCTCCGGATCCCAGTGCAGGTCGGCGTCTTGCCCGGACGCCCGGAGGCGCGCGAGCCGCTCTTCGCCCTCGGCGCGGTTCCAGTGGATGAGAAGGAGCCTCATGGACGACGGGCGCCGTCTCGGAGGAACGGCGACACTAGATCGCGTACTCCTTCCACCGCCGGTCGACCTTGGCCACGATCTCCGGATCCATCACCAGCGGCTCGGGATAGCCCTGCTTGAACGTCGCGTCGATGGCCATGCGGCCGCGGTGCACGGGCCAGGCGCCGTGCAGCTCCGACTGCTCGAAGAACACGTCGCGGGCGGGATCGAAGCGCGTGAAGATGCCCCACATCAATTGAGTGCGGTCGTCGAGCGGCACGTCCGGGGAGACTGCCGCGACGATGCGGGGCAGTGCCGCCTGCGGGAGCGCGCGCATCGCCGCGGCCAGAGCCCCTCGCGGCGACTCCTCCACGTGAATTGCCAGCAGCGTGCGCCCGAACAGCGCCTGTCCCCGGATGCGCCGGTCGACGAGCGACAGGTCGGGAACGGCCGGCAGCTCCGCTGGCGTGGCTCGGGTCCGCGGCGTCGCGTCGACGATCATCTTGCTGCCGAGGTTCGGAGTGAAGCTGGTGAAGTCCAGCGTGTCGAACGGCACGCGCGGCAGCAGCAGGAAGTCCTCCTCCGGATCGAAGTTCCTGGCGATGGCCTCGAGAACCTCGTCGAGGTTCCGCGGATTCACCGTGCGACCCACCATCACGACGACCTTGGTCAGCCCGAGCTGGCCCTGCCCCAGGAGCCCGAACGCCGTGCGCATCGCCTCCTTGGCGAACCGCTGCTCCACCGACGCGACCAGCAGGTGGTGGAACCCCGTCTCCTCGAACGCCCACACGTCGCGCACCTCGGGATGCGGCAGCCGGATGAGCGGCCCGATCAGTTCCTGCACGAGGTTGCCCATGAAGCCGTCCTCCTGCGGCGGCTTGCCGACGACGATCGCGGGGTAGATCGCGTCCTTCCGGCGAAAGACCTTGCGCGCGCGGAACACCGGGAAGGGCGCCGCCGCGGAGTAGTGGCCGAAGTGATCGCCGAAGGGCCCCTCGCGCCGGCGCTCGCCCGCGGCCACGCTGCCTTCGATGACGAACTCCGCGCCCCGCGGCACCGGTAGATCCACGGTGACGCCGCGGGAGAGCTCCACTCCCCTACCGCGGAGCAGCCCGACGAAGGCGGTCTCGGGCAGTCCCTCGGGGAGCGGCATCATCGCGGCGAGCATGAGCAGAGGGTCCCCTCCCAGCGCCACCGCGACCGGCAGCGATTTGCGCTCCTCCTCCGCCTCGAAGTGGTGGTAGCCGCCGCCCTTCCCGATCTGGAAGTGCATTCCCGTCTCGGTCGAGTCGTAGACGTGCATGCGGTAGATGCCGACGTTCAGCGAGGCATCGCGCGGGCTGCGCGTGAAAACCATCGGGAACGTGAGGAAGGGGCCGCCGTCACCCGGCCAGCAGGTGAGCGCCGGCAGCTGGGTCAGGTCGGGATCCTCCTCGACCTCGCGGACCGGGCCGCCGGAGGAGATTCGCGGCTTCATGCCGCGGAAGCGCATCAGGTCGGGCAGGTGCCTGAGCAGCAGGCCCGCGCTGGGCGGGTTCAGGTCCTTGGCCAGCTTCACCAGGGACTCGCCGATCTCAGCCGCCGGCCGGCCGAGCACCAGCTCGATGCGCCGGCGCGAGCCGAACAGGTTGATCGCCAGCGGGAAGGTGCTGCCTTCGACGCGCTCGAAGAGGAGAGCCGGGCCTTCGCCCCGGACGACGCGTTGCACGATCTCGGTGATCTCGAGCCGCGGGTCGACGGGGACTTTCACCCGGCGAAGCTCACCCGCCGCCTCGATGGCACGGAGGAATGCGCGAAGGTCGGTGATCGGGCTCGGCAACGGGGGGCTCTCCGGACGACGCCAGTCGGGTGGTCGACGCTAGCAGCGGCCCCCCAGGCCGTCAACGAGGGGACTGAAACGGGAAGGCCGGCCTTCCGATGGACGAAGGGAGGTCCGAACCCCTTTCCCGGCGGCTACCCGATGGCGACCCAGTTTCGCGGCTACACCATCCTCGAGACCCTCGGAATCGGCGGCATGGCCTCCGTGTTCCTCGGGGTCCAGGAGAACCTCAAGCGCCACGTGGCCATCAAGCTGCTGGACAAGCGCCTGGCCCTCTCCGAGGACTTCGTGCGGCGCTTCGAGCGCGAAGCGCGCGCCGCCTCCGAACTGAACCACCGTAACATCATCACCATCCACGAGTTCGGCAACGAGGGCGGCGACTACTTCATCGTCATGGAGCACGTGAAGGGATCGGATCTGCAGGCCGTGCTCGACCGCGTCACCCGCTTTCCGCCGGAGATCGCGCTGGTGATCCTCGAGGAAGTGGCCACCGGCCTCGCCGCCGCGCACGAGAAGGACATCGTGCATCGGGACATCAAGCCGGCGAACGTGCTGCTCTCCCACAACGGCGACGTGAAGATCACCGACTTCGGTCTGGCGCGGGACTACAGCCTGGATGCGAGCCGGCTCTTCGACAGCCTGACTGTCGGCGGCACGGTGCTGGGTACGCCGTCGTACATGTCGCCGGAGCAGGCGTCGGGGCTGTCGCTCGATCACAAGACCGACACGTTCGCGCTGGGTGTGATGGCCTACGAGATGTTCACCGGGCAGAAGCCCTTCCCGGGCGAGACCTACTCGGCCATCCGCGAGGCGATCCTGGAAGGCGAGCCGCGTCCGCTCACGCTGCAGCGCCCGCTGGCCACCCCGCAGATCGAGGACATGGTCCGGCGGATGCTGGCGAAGGCGCCGGAGCACCGACCGGACATGCGCCAGCTCCTGCACATGGTCGAGGCCTGCATGGAGACGGTGGACCCCTCGGGGATGCTGCTGCGCCATCGCCGCCGCTTCCTCGAGAAGTTCGCCGCGGATCCTGAGAGTTTCTCCTCCCGGCTCGAGCAGGTCGTCGTGCAGAAGAGCCTCGGCCGCGGCCTCTACGCGAAGGCGCTGGGCCTGGAGCGGCTGGACGTCGCGCTGGAGCATCTGGAGTACGTGCAGCAGAAGGACCCGCAGAACAGCAAGGCGAAGCGCGCGATCGCCGAGATCGTCGACTACGGGAGCGGGACCACCCGGGACCGCCGATCGAAGGCACCGGCTCGGCCGGAGCGGACCCAGATCGATCGGGCGCCGCGGAAGCCGCGCGTGCGCGTGCCGGAGATCTCGCTCGGGATCGTGATCCTCGCCGCGGCGTCCTTCGGCGTCGTCCGCTCCGGGCTGGTGGATCGACTCACCGCGCGAACCGAGCTGGCGGTAGCCGCTCCGACCACGCCCTCGGCGAGTCCGCCCCCCGCGGTGACGTCGGCCGCGACGACGGCGCTGCCGCCCGCACTCGCCCTTCCGTCCGATCCTCAGCCCGCGGGAACGCCGCCGGCCGATCTGCCGTCCGCCGAGCCCGCGCCTGCCCAGAAGCCGGCACCGGCCGTCGCGTCCCGGCAGGAGTCGGAGCCGGTTCGCGCCGTCGAGGATGGGGCGCCCGAGGTCGAGGCCCCGAAGCCTGCACCGCCCAAGGACAGCTGGGTGCGCGTGCGCACGGAACCGGCCGGGAACATCCTCCTGAACGGGAAGCTGCTGGAGTCCGGTTCCACCGGGCTCGTCTCGCGGGTCGCGCCCGGCGAGACCGTCACGCTGGAGGTGCGGCATCCGGAGCTCTTCGGCTCCAAGACCTGGACGCGGAAGGTCGCGCCCGGCGACACGCTCGATCTGGGGAAGTACGCCGTGAAGACGGGCACCCTTCGCGTGTCGACCCGCCCGCCGACTCCGGTCGAGGTGCTGATCGACGGGCGGGAGACGCGCAAGGAGACCCCCCTGGCCCTGACCGTGACGAGCCGGCAGCAGGTCGTCTCCATCCAGGCACCGGGCTGGATCGTCGAGAAGGCGGTGGTGAGCGAGCGCAGCGGCGAGGGCACCGCGCGGGAGATCGTGCCCGAGGATCCCGCGCGATTCGCCGGCGTGCCGGTCGACGTCGGCGAGGGACAGGACCTCAAGGTCGTCTTTCACCTGGCCAAGGCCGGGGGCTGAGTCGGCCCGGAGATTGCCACTTTAGATCTCCGCAGGACCTTCCGAACACTTCCGGCAGATGCTCGAACGACCCCGTCAGCCCGGAGACCCGGCGAGACCTTGCGAAGGAACTCCGTTCTTCTGATGTGTCACGTGCTCGCGGCCGCGGTGCTCCTCGCCGCTCCCGTGCACGCCGCCGACGCCGACCTCGCCACGGCGTGGGAGTACTTCTACGACGCCGACTTCGAGCTCGCGCTGGGCGAGGTCGACCGCTTCCTGGGCGCCGTCGTGCTGGATGCCCCGCGACTGCGCGAGGCGCACGCGCTCGCCGGGCAGTGTCACGCCCGGCTCGGCGACGAGGTCGCCGCGGTCGAGTCGTTCTGCAGCGCGCTCGCGGTGGACGCCGCGTGGTCGCCGGATCCGACGGTGTTCTCTCTCGAGGAGCTCGCGCTCTTCCGCCGCGCACACTCCGAGTGCCCGCAGGTCGCGTCACCCGAGCCGGTGACGCCGGACCCGATGCCCGGCGGCGTTCCGGACGAGGTCGCGGCGGCGGCGCTCGCAGGAAGCCCCTGGTACCACAAGAAGAGCTTCTGGATCGGCACCGGGGCCTTGCTGACGGCGCTCGTCATCGCCGGGAGCAGCTCCGACGACGGCGCACCGACCGGCGATCAGGTCCCCGGCTTCCCCGACCCGCCTGGGCCGGCGCCGGCGTGGACGCCATGACCGCGCGCCCCGTCCGCGTCGCGCTCTCGGTCCTGTCGGTGACGGCGGTGGTGCTCGCGCCGGCTCCGGGCCGCTGCGTGAACCTCTACGGATGGTCGATCAGCGAGAGCAACACGGATCCGTTCGTGAACTCCGGCTCGGGGTTCCTGGGGAGCCGGACGGTCTATCTGTGGTACGTGTGCAACTCCTCGGAGGGTCTCGCCGGGGCGGAGTTCAACCTCGCCGCGAGCGGCTTCTCTTTCGCGGGCTTCACGCCGACGCCCGCGTTCACCGACGGCGGCTCCGGTGCGTCCCTTCGCCTCACCAGCAACGTGAGCTGCGCGACGGGCCCGATGCTCGCCGGCGCGATCCAGCTCTCCAGCCTGCTCGTCATCCCCGGGCAGATCTGCATCGTGCCGAACTCGGGCAGCGGCGAGAACGTCTCCTACGACTGCTCCTTCGGCCGGCACTGGCCGAACCAGACGATCGGCTACTCCACCGGAGGCGCCATCAGCTGCGTCGAGCTGCTGTGCGATCCACCCGACGCGGATCTGGGTGTCATCAAGAGCGTGAACGACAGCAAGCCGAAGGAGGGCAGTCCGGCCCAGTACACCATGCAGGTGACGAACGACGGCCCGCAGACGGTGTGCGACGCGCTCGTCACCGATACATGGCCGCTTGGCCTGGCCTACGACTCGTCCGCCGCCACCCACGGCTGGTACGACCCGACGTTCGGATCGTGGTCGATCGGCACGCTCGCCCCGGGCGACACGGCCACGCTCTGGATCGACTTCCACCCGGAGCCCGGCAGCGCGAACCAGACGATCTGGAACGGCGCCGCCGTGTCCGCCACCGCGGACGACGCGAACAATGCGAACAACGCCTCCTGGGTGTCCATCGACGTCGCTCCTCCGGGCACCGCGGATCTCGCCGTGGTCAAGACGGTGGACGATCCCGCGCCCGGCGAAGGCGTCGGCGCGCTCTACGCCTTGACGGTCGCGAACCAAGGTCCCGACGACGTCTTCGACGCCCTCGTCACCGACTGGATGCCGCTCGGCGTCGTCCACGACTCCTCTGCAGCGACGCACGGCTCGTACGACGACTTCACGGGGTCGTGGTCGATCGGATTTCTTGCCGCCGGTGATTCGGCGACGCTGTGGATCCACTTCCATCCGGGAACGGGATCGGCGGGCCAGACGATCTGGAACACCGCGAACGTCTCCGCCACCGCGTCCGACCCGGACGCTTCCGACAACTCGTCGTCGGTCTCCATCGACGTCGGCCCGCCCGTGATCAGCGCCACGCTGCCGCAGGTCACGACGGGCGACGGGCTGGACGTGCTCGTTCCGGCCACGATCACGAACGACGTCTACGTGAGCGCCACGACGCTCCACTACCGGGAAGGCGGCAGCCCGGCCTTCTCGCAGCTTGGCATGACGCGCAGCGCGGAAGGCCAGTGGGAGGCGACGGTGCCCGCGAGCTCCGTCACCATCCGCGGCGTGCAGTACTTCATCGAGGTGACGCACACCTCGCCGAACGCGCCGGGACTCCGCGCGGTGTCCTACTTCCCGGAGACGAACTACCGCAGCATGAACGTGATCGTCCCGTCGCAGTCCATCTCCCTGCCGCCGGCGTCCTACGCGCTGCTCGGCGTCCCGTTCCGCGCGGAGCGCGCCGGCGACCCTCTCGGCGTCTTCGACGAGCTCGCTCCCTACGACACCAAGCGTTGGCGCTACGGCGTGTGGAACGGCACCGGATACCTCGACGGCCCGGCCGCCGCCGGGGCGGTCACCCCGGGAAAGAGCTTCTGGATCTACGACAAGAACGGGGCGACCGTCGGAATCGGCGGTCTCTCCGCGGATCTCACCTCCGACCACTCCGTGGTGCTGCACGCCGGCTGGAACATGGTCGCGAGTCCCTTTGCGTTCGCCGTGCCGGCCGACCAGGTGGTGCGGGACCCCGGCGTGCCGCTGGACTTCGTGAGCTGGAACGGCTCGGGGTACGACCACTTCAACGCGACGATCGTCCCCGGCCGCGGCTATTGGGTGCTGAACACCACCGCCGCACCACGCACGGTGACCTTCCCCGTCGGCGTACTGCCCACGGCGCGGATGCCTCTCGCCGGCGATCCCTGGCTGCCGTCGGGGGACGGCTGGGCTGTCGACGTGCACGCCGCGTCCGGCCGCGCGGCGGACCGCGTGAACCGCTTCGGCATGCGCGACGGCGCGACCGACTCGTTGGACGAGCTCGACCTGCCGGAGGCGCCCGCGCCGCCCGCGGACTACCTGGTCGTCGCGTTCCTGGACGGCTCCGGCGCGCTGCTGCAGGTGGATTACCGGAGCCGCCGCGACCAAGGCGCGGCGTGGACGATCGCGGTCGAGAGTGATGCGTCGCCGCACGTGGTCCGGCTCGACTTCGAGGGCGTCGACGCGGCGCCCGCGGAGTGGGAGGTCTTCGCGCTGATCGGCGAGGCGCGGCAGGACCTTCGCGCCGATCCTTCGCTCGAGACGTTGACCGGTTTCGGGGCGACGTCGCGCCGCATCCATGTCGTCGCCGGACCGCCGGCCTTCGTTCGCGCCTTCACCGTTCCGGCCGAGCCCATGCAGCTCGTGGTCGGGCCGAACCCGTTCCTCGCGCCGTCCTCGACGACGCTCTCGCTGCTCGTGCCGTCGCCCGGGCCGGCCAGCCTCGCCGTCTACGACGTCGCCGGGCGGACGGTGCGCGTGCTGCACCGCGGGCCGCTCGACGCGGGACTCCGCGCGTTCTCGTGGAACGGCCGCGACGAATCCGGCCGCGACGTCGCCGCGGGAGTGTACTTCGTGCGCGCGCAGTCGATGGCGGCGAGCGAGGTCAAGAAGATCCTCGTGCTTCGCTAGGGCAGCTCCTCCCGCCGCCACCCGCGCTCCTGCGGAGTGCCGGTCAGGCTCTGCACGACGCGGTCCACGAAGTCGCCGACGAGGCGCTCCATCGAGTCCGGCTTCAGGTAGAAGAAAGGCGACACCGGCATGATGAGGCCGCCCTCGCGGGACACGCGCAGCGCGTTCTCCAGCGCGATGCCGGTGAGCGGGCTTTCCCGCAGACCGATGACGAGGCGACGGCGCTCTTTCAGGGCGATGTGGCAGACCCGCGTGCCCAGCGTGTCCCCGAGCCCGGCCGCGACCTTCGCCAGGAAGCTCGCGCTGGCGGGCAGCACGGCCACGGCATCGAACGGGTTCGAGCCGGAGGAGAGCGGCGAGGCGAGGTCGTCGTCCGCGAACACGGCGTCCGCCCGACCCTCCAAGTCCTTGGGAGACAGCCCGGTCTCGTCCTTGAGGACGACCTTGCCCCACCTGGTGAGGATGGCGAGGCGCTCTCCGGGGAGGCGCTTCAGCAGCTCCAGACCGAAGATCGATCCGGAAGCGCCGGTGATCACGACGATGGTCCGCACGGGCGCTCTCCCTGGGCTCGGGCTGCGGCCGACGACGCTAGCAGGGCCGTTCCGGAAGCGTCAACGGGGCGGCCCCGCAGGAAGGGCGCATGCCGCTTCGACGGCTGTGGCGACGAGCCCCTGGAATCGGGGCGGCGCGGTGGTGTACGATCGACTCGTTCTCCCCCGAGCCTCGGGTCCAGCCCGGCACCGCGGGGGCCTTCGCACCGAGCCACAAGGGGCGGCCCATGAAGTCTTTCGCTACGATCTCGCTCTGGTCGACCTGTGCGGTCGCCGTTCTGGTCACCGGCGCCTCCGCGGCGCCTTCCCGGGACCATGCCGGCATCGGCATCAGCGCCGCTGCGGCAGGACCTTTTCCACCGACCCTGCCGGACATCCAGGCGAACGTGTTCACGCCGAGCTGCGCCGTGAGCTTCTGTCACGGAGCGGGAATGTCGGCGAATCTCGATCTGCGCGACGGCAACTCGTTCTCGAGCCTCGTGAACGTGCCGTCCCTCGTGTCGCCGGGATCGACGCGCGTCGTTCCCTTCGACGCGAACGGCAGCTTCCTCGTCTGCAAGCTGGAGGCGTGCTCGTGGCTCGTGGGATCGCAGATGCCGCTGATCGGCGGGCCGCTCTCGCAGGACAAGATCAACGTGATCCGCGCCTGGATCGGGCTCGGCGCGCCCGAGTTCCCCTCGGTCGGCGTCGAGGCGAACACCTGGGGCCGCGTGAAGACCATGTACCGGTAGCCGCTGTGCCGTGAGAGGGCTCGCGGAAGAGTCCTCGGAAGGGCCGAAGGGCGGGAGCCATGCTCCCGCCCTTTCGCTTTTGCGCTGCACGCTCCGTGCCTCAGCGTGGTGGATTCCCACCCGGGCGCGCGACGCGCGCAAGTCGTCGCTCGAGATCCGAGGCGAAGTCCTGAAGGTCCGCGGGCGAAACGTCGCCGGGAATCCTGGCGTCCGCGGCGATCTCGATCTGCGAGAGGATCCACGCGAGCTGCGCTGCGGACATCGCTCCGTCCTTCCTCTCCGCGAGCGCAAGGGCCTCCTCCACGCGAAGACCGGCTCGCTCGAGGAAGAGGACGTCCACGAGATCACGGATCTCCGCACGGGAAAGCAGCGCACAGAGTTTGTTGGCCAGGATCTCCTCGGGCGCGTCGAGGACGACCACCCCCTGCCGGCGCTTCTCCGTGTCCCCCTGAGGTGCCGTATCGAAGACCAGATCCACGATCACCGCCTCATCGCTCCGCCGCACGAGGCGACGCCGGAAGCTGGGAGAGGTGCGGACGGCTTCCACGGCTGCTCCCAGCTCGCGCGCGACGTCCCGCAGGGCCGCTTCGCCCTCGTCAAGGATCTCCGACGTCGTGAACAGATCGAGATCCTGCGTCGTACGATGCCCAAGGTAGAAGCCGGCGAGAGCTGCTCCACCGGTCAGAAAAAAGCGCGACTCCCGACGAAAGAAACTCTCGAGGATCTCCCGCTGCAGCCTACCGAGTCGGTCGGTCAACGATCAGCCCCTCCTCGCGCCACCGCCCCAGGAGATACTGCCAGAAAGCCTTCTGCCGGCCGAGATGCTTGGAGAGCGCGTCCCAGCTGGCCACCACCTCCTCGACCGTCGTGAACCTCCACACGTCACGGTCACGTGCCTCGCGGAGGATCTTGCCGAGAAGCCGCACACGCTCGGCTTCCGACGCGGTTTGCAGCCGCCGCCGCAGCTCCCCCACCGTCATGGGGTCGTCCCAGAGGAAGTAGGGAACCGCGTCTTCGCGGTCGAGATCCATGGAGAGCATCGTCGCCTGGCCTCGCATTCCGTTGTCCAGTTCACAGGGTAGCGCGCGACGCCCCCGGCGTCTCGAACGTTCCGTCCGTGTGCGAGCGTGCTGGAAGAGACGAAGGGCGGGAGCCATGCTTCCTGCGCGCGATCTACAGGCCCCGTTCGCGCACCGGCCGAGACACTTCCCGATAGGATACGTCGATCGTCGCATCCGCGACCGAAAGGTAGCGGCTCACCGACGTGGACCGGATCCCCTCGCCGGCGTACGGCGGGACGGTGAGCAGGAATCCGTCGGCGAACATCCCCTCCTCGACCTGTGCCTTCACCAGACTGGTGAGATCGATGCCGATGGTGTGGCCGCCTTGCGAGAGATCCACGTCGACGCGACTGTAGAGATCCCGGATCGACGTCCCCGCCGGGCCGCTGCCAGCTTGTCCAAGTCGCCCGCTCCGGCGGTCCAGGCAGCCGTGACCGGATGAACCTGGATCTGCTCCCGGCAGGGAGTCCGGCTGGGCGTCGACGTCGAAGGTCAGCGTGACCCCGAAGGATGAGCGCGCTCTCGGGCAGCCCGAGATCCGGAAGGCGGAAAGAGGATCCGTTCCTCTCCGCGGCCGTTGGTGATGGTGCTCACGTCCCGGATGCCGGAGGTGATCTGCGTGGCGGTCGAGGGTTGTGCCGCTGCGAGGAGGACCGCGCTGATCGAATCTCGAATCGCCGGAGGTGCCATGGGGAAGACGGGCGCCTCGCCGACGACTTGATCGTAGACCCTTGCGGGCGGCCAGTTCAAGCGGGTCGCCCACGAACCGCTTGCCGGGACTGCATCCGTCCCTTAAACCGACCCCATGGCCGGTCCCATCGAGGAAGCCCTGCGCGCCTTGAACGCTGCCGAGGTGCGTTACCTCGTCACCGGCGGGGTGGCCGTCGTGCTGCACGGCTACCTCCGGACCACGGCCGACCTCGACCTCTGGGTGCAGCTCGAGCCCGAGAACCTGCGGCACGCCACACGCGCGCTCGGGGCCCTTGGCTACCGGCCGCGCGCCCCGGTGAAGCTCGACGAGTTCGCCGATCCCGCGAAGCGGCGCGAGTGGATCGAAGAGAAGGGCCTCGTGGTATTCTCGCTCTGGAATCCGAGCGCGCCGCTGGAGATCGACCTCTTTGTGAAGGACCCGTTCGACTTCGGGGCGGCGTGGGCACGGGCCGTCCGCGCGCCGCTCGAGACCACGGACGCCATGGTCGTCGCGCTGGAGGACCTCATCGCCATGAAGCAGCGCGTCGGCCGGCCGCGCGATCTCGAGGACGTCGAGGCGCTGCGAGCGCTGCGCGATGCCTCAGGGTAGTGGCAAGCAATGACCGAGCCGAGGATCGATGGCGTGGACGCGCCGTTCCCCGACACGAGCTGGGAGGCTCACCGGCGTCGCCGCGCCGTCCAGGGTCTGGATCTCACGCCCGCCGAGCGTCTCCGCTGGCTCGAGTCGACGATGGCGACGATGCGCGAGTGGCGGGGGCGTGCCCACGCACTACCCGACTCCGAACCCCACCAGCGCCAGCACGACGAACCCCAGCCACGCGTTGATCCGGAAGAACGCTAGATCCACCTTGCGCGCCAGCAGGTGCTCGGCCAGGAGCAGCGCGCCGACCGCGCCGGCGAGCGGCACGACGAACGGCCCTTTCAGGTGCCGTACCGCCATCGCCAGAAGCAGGGCGAAGGCCACCGAGTGCACGCCAGCCGCGACGGCCAGCGCGCGCCGGCTCCCCAGCGCGGTCGGCAGCGAACGCAGCCCCGCCTTCCGGTCGAAGTCCTCGTCGAGCGTCGCGTAGATGACGTCGAACCCCGCGACCCACAGCCAGGTGAACCCGACGAGCAGATGCACGGCACCGAGCGGCAGCACCCGCCCGGTCACCGCCGCATACGCCGCCAGTGGCCCGAAGGCGAGCGCTGCCCCAACCCCAAAGTGCGCGAGCGGCGTCCATCGCTTCAGGAACGGATACAGGGCGAAGAGCGCGAGTGGCACCGGCGAGAGGCGAAGGCAGATCGGCGGCAGGTTCGCGACGCCGAGATAGAAGAGCGCGGTCCCCGCCGCGGCCACGGCCCACGCCACCCCGAGGCTCATCCGGCCGGCCGGCAGCTCCCGCGCGGCGGTCCGCGGATTCCGCGCGTCGATCCGCCGGTCGATGATGCGGTTCAGCGCCATGGCAAGCGTCCGAGCCCCCGTCCCGGCGACGAGGATCCAGAGCAGGGGCTTCGCGTCCGGCCAGCCTCCCGCGCCGAGCATGGCTCCGGCGAGCAGCAACGGCAGCGAGAACAGCGTGTGCTCGAACTTGACGAACTCGAGCAGCGTGCGGACCCGGATCACCGCACGCTCATCCGTCGAGCAGCGGCACGGCGAGGTGATCCTTGGCGACGAACAAGCTGCCCTCGGTGGTCCCGCCCGGGGCGGCCTCCGCGAGCACCTTGCCCAGCGCCGCGCATGAACCGCCGCACGCCAGCGCGGTGACGAATGCGCCGGTGATCCTCGCCACGTCCTCCGCGGACTCGTGCGCGAACTCGAGCCGGAAGTGCCGGACTCCCGCCGCACGCCAGCGGCCCAGGTGCCGGCTCGCCTCCTGCGCCTGCGCGCCGAACACCGTGTTGCGGCAGCCCACGTCCGCCATCACCGGGTGCGCGCGCCCGTTCGTGTCCCGCAGCAGGACGCGATGGCGCTCGCAGGGCTTGCCGCAGTCGCGGAAGCTCGTGCCCGTGGAGAGGAACCGGCAGAACACGCAGTGTTCGGTGTGGAATACGGGCAGGTGATGGTAGGCGACGACCTCGATCCGCTCCGCGCCGACGGAGCGCGCCAGCGCGGCGACTTGCGCCGCGTTCAGGTCGTGCGCCGGAGTGATCCGTCGCAGCCCGAGCGCGAGCAGCGTCTCCGCCGACACTGCGTTCGCCGCGTTCAGGCTGAAGTCGCCGGTGAGCGGCGGCGGCTCCTCCTGAGAGAGCGGGCCTTGGGAGAGCGCGTGCAGCAGACCGATCGAGCGCACCAGGATCTCGCAGTCGAGCCGCGCCAGGAACGTGACGATGCGCTCCTCGGCGGGCTTCAGGATCCGGGGGCTGGCCACGCGCGCGGTGACGCCCGCAGCCCGCACGCGCTCGACCGAGGGGCGAAGCCCATAGAGGTCCAGGTAGTCCAGGGTGATGCTGGAAGGAGCGGCTTGCAGCGCGGCCTCCAGCTGCTCCGGGGTGCGCACCAGCAAGTGGATCTCGGGCGCCGCCGCCCACTCGGCCGATGCCGCCGACGCGGCCAATGCTGCATCCCGCCCCGCCCTCACCGCAGTCAGCGCCGCCGTCGCCTCCGCGACCTCACGGGCCGGCACCGCGCCCTGCCGCTCCTGTAACGCCACGACCGCCGCGCGCCGCAGGTCGTTCAGCCACGACACCGGCGCGAAGGCACTGCCCGTCGTCTCCAGCTTCACTTCCACCAGTTCGTAGGGCGAACCTCCGAGGCGCCCGAGCTGCGCGGTGAGCAACGACTCGTCGAGCGGCCTCTTCGCCGCCGTCTCGAGCGGCAGCGGCGAGACGACCTCGACGCGGATCTCGGGCGAAGACTCGAGGCTCCACTCCAGCACCAGAGGCTCGCCGGCGCGCGCCGTCGCGTGCGCGCGGACCGGCTGCCGCCGCACCGGGGCGGCCGGCCGGGTGAGCTCGCCGGCCACGCGGTCGATCTCGGGATCGTGCGTCCGCCACAGGAGATCGCCGGCGGCCATCCGGGCGAAGTCCACCGCGCCGTTCGCGAAGAGCAGCTCGACGGTGCCCCCCGCGGCCTTCCGCACCGACCAGACGCGACCACCTTCCTCGCGTTCCTCGGGGCTGCGCCGGTGCGCGGCGTCGAACACGATGCCGTCGCCGGCCTCGAGGGGCGCCGTCCCGTTCGCCTCCGACGGAGCGATGGTCACGCGGTCCGCGCCCACGCGCGTCACACGCCCCATCAGCACGCCCCGGTGCCGCGGCGATCGCCCCCGCACCACCGTCTGATGATTCACGCCGGTGACGAAGAACGGCCCGGACCCGCGCGAGTACACCTGCTCCAGGCGAAGCGCCTCGAGCGGATCGAGCGCCACCGGCCTCCCCGCGCAGACCGCGTCCACGGCGCGCCGGTACGCCCGCGTCGTCAACGCGACATAGTTCTCGTCCTTGTAGCGCCCCTCGATCTTGAGCGCGTCGAGCCCGGCCCGCACGATCTCCGGAACCTGCGCCACCGTGGAAAGATCACCGGGCGAGAGCAGGTACCGGGCATCGCCCAGCGGCTTCGCCTTTCCGTCCACGAGCAGCTCGTAGGGCAGCCGGCACGCCTGCGCGCACTGCCCGCGGTTCGCGCTGCGCCCGCCCCAGGCCTCCGACGACAGACACTGCCCGGAGTAGGACACGCACAACGCGCCGTGCACGAACATCTCCAGCTCGCAATCGGTGGCGGCGCGGACCATGCGGATCTCTTCCAGAGAGAGCTCGCGGGCCAGGATGACGCGCGTCACGCCGAGGGACTGCGCCAGCCGAACGCCCTCCGCGCTGGTGAAGGTCAGCTGCGTGCTGGCGTGCACCGGCAGCTCCGGTGCGACGCGGCGCGCCACCCGCACCGCACCCACGTCCTGCACGATGACCGCATCCGCGCCGGCCGCAGCGATGGCGCCGACGGCGCGCGCCGCTTCCTCCAGCTCGTGGTCGAAGACCAGCGTGTTGAAGGCGACGTAGCCCTTCACGCCGCGGCGGTGCAGCGTGCCGATCACGTCGGATAGCTCGGCCAGGGCGAAGCCCACCTTGGCCCGCGCCGAGAAATGCCGGAGCCCGAAGTAGACCGCGTCCGCGCCGGCCTCGACGGCGGCGGCGAGCTCCGGCCAGCCTCCCGCCGGGCTCATGATCTCCGGTTTCGATGGCTGGACGCGCTCGATCATCCCGGCTCCACGTCGACGAAGGGCCGCGATTCTACCAGAGCGCCCGCGGCCTTGGTGCTATGCTGCACCGTCTCCCCAGAGGGAGTTTCTCTTGGTCGTCCTTCCGGAAATGGCCGTCCTCCTCGACCAGGTCACGAAGCGCTTCGGCGAGCACGCCGCCGTCCACGAGCTCTCGTTCACCGTGCCGCGCGGCTCGGTGTACGGGCTGCTCGGCCCGAACGGGGCGGGCAAGACCACGTCCATCCGCATGATCATGGCCATCCTGCTGCCGGACTCCGGTCGCGTCCGCGTGCTGGGACAGGAGCCGACGGTCGCGCTGCAGTCCCGCGTCGGCTACCTGCCGGAGGAGCGGGGCCTCTACAAGAGCATGAAGGTGCTCGACAACCTGGTGTTCTTCGCCGGGCTCCGCGGTCTGTCCGCTTCCGATGCGCGCCGGCGCGCGCACGCCTGGCTCGAGCGGATGGGAATGTCCGCCGACGCGAACCGCAAGCTGCAGGATCTCTCCAAGGGCAACCAGCAGAAGATCCAGTTCATCGCCACGGTGGTGCACGAACCGGAGCTGATCGTGCTGGACGAGCCCTTTTCCGGGCTCGACCCGGTGAACCAGGAGACCGTTCGCGAGACGATCCTCGACCTCGCCGGGCGTGGCACGACGATCGTCCTGTCGACGCACTTGATGGACGAGGTGGAGCGTCTGTGCACGCACCTGACGCTGATCGACTCCGGCCGCGCGCTCGTGGACGGAACGCTCGACGAGGTCAAGCGGCGTCACGGGACGGACACGCTCCGGATCGACGTGCAGGACGACCCCGCGCTGGTGGAAGCGCTCCCCGAGGTCGCCGAGAGCCGGCGGATCGGGCGTACGCTCGAGATCCGGCTTCGCGACGGAGCCGACCCGTCGGAGTTCCTCTCCCGCGCCGCCTCGCTTGCGAGGATCCGCCGCTTCGAGGTCCGCGCCCCGAGCCTGCACTCCATCTTCGTGCAGTTGGTCGGCGGCAAGGGCGGCGCGGACGCCTCGAAGGCCGACGCCACGGAGACTCTCCCCTCCGCGGTCGGAGGCGTACGATGAACCGGGCGAAGGTGTGGCTCATCATCCGCCGCGAGTACCTGGAGAGCGTGCGGAAGAAGTCCTTCCTCTTCGGACTCGTGGCGACGCCGCTGATCTTCGTGACGGTGATGTTCGTGCCCATCCTGGCCACGGGACTGCTGGCCGACGGCGAGGTCCAACTCTCCGTGGTCGACGAGACCGGGGTCTACGGCGAGAAGCTGCGGGCTGCGCTCGAGGGAGGGGAGGCGGGAACCGCCGGCTTCCGCCCTACGGTCACGGTGTGGAGCGCGGGCGAGGGGCCGGAAGCGGCCGAGCTGGATGACGCGGTGGCGCGCGGCGAGTTGTCCGGCTGGATCCGCCTGCCCGCGGACTTCGAGCAGACCGGCGCACTCGAGCTGCACGCGCAGTCCGTCCTGGATCTGGCCGCCCTGGAAGCCATCGAGAACCGCGCGACCTCCATCCTCTCCGAGAAGAAGGCGGCGGATCTTGGTCTCGAGTCGGAGCAGGTTCGCCAGCTGCTGCAGCGGGCGGACCTCAAGGTGTTCCGCGCGGGGGACGCGGCGAAGGAGACGGACCCCGAGCAGCTCTACCTGCGCGCCGTGATCCTGGTCATGATGCTCTTCTTCGCCCTGCTCCCGACCGGACAGATCCTGATGCGCAGCGTGATCGAGGAGAAGGCGAACCGCGTGGTGGAGGTGCTGGTTTCCAGCGTCACGCCGCGGGAGATCATGGTGGGCAAGATCCTCGGCCTGGGCGCGGTCGGCCTGACCCTGATCGGCGCCTGGGCGGCGGCCGGTGGACTTCTCGCCTGGCGGTCCGGCAGCGCCACCCTCCCCGTCGGCGGGGGCGAGATCGGCATCTTCCTGCTCTACTTCTTCCCGGGCTACTTCCTGTACGCCGCGCTCCTCGGCGCCATCGGCTCGGTGTGCAGCTCCGAGCGGGACGCGCAGCCCTTCCTGACGCCGATCTCGCTGCTCCTCGTGCTGCCGGTGATGGCCGGTTTCGCCATCGCGCAGAATCCCGATCACCTGGCGGCGCGCGTGCTCTCGTTCGTGCCGCTGGTGACGCCGAGCCTCATGGTGTTCCGGTACACCATCCAGCCGCCACCGGCCTGGGAGATCGCCGCGACCTGGCTCGTCCTCGTCGCGTCGACTGTGGGCATGTTCTGGATCTCGGCCAGGGTGTTCCGCACCGGGATCCTGATGATCGGGAAGCGCCCGACCCTCCCCGAGATCGCGCGGTGGGTGTGGGCGCGGTAGGCCGCTCCCGCTCCGGCGGAGCTCCGGCAGCGAACACAGGTGGAGCCGCTCGATGAGGATCGTCAGGGAGTCGCGGATCCGCGCGCCCGAGCTCGTCGCCGCGGGCTGGGCCACGAGCGATTCGCGCCTCATCGGAGCGATGCGTGGCAGCGTCGTCCTGCTGGACTTCTTCTCCTTCGCCGATCCGGCGGGCGTCCGCGAGATCGCCCACGTCCGCCGACTGGCCGAGCATTACGCCGCGTCCGGTCTCGTCGTCGTCGGGGTCCACGTTCCCGCGTACGACTTCGAGCGCCCGCTGGAAGCCGCCCGCCGCGAGATCTGGCGCCTCGGGATCCCGTATCCGGTGGCGCTCGATCAGGCGCTCTCGCTCTTCCAGGCCTACGAATGCCGCAACCTTCCCGCGCGGTACGTGATCGACGCCCAGGGCTTCGTCCGCGCCTGGCACCACGGAGCGGGCGGCTTGGCCGAGGCGGAGCGGGTCGTCCGCACGCTCCTGCGGGAGGCTCGCCCGGACCGGCGCCTCCCGCCCCTCGCGGAGCGGACCGAGGGGGTCGCGCTGGCCGGTCGCGTGACCTGGTACTCCACGCCGGAGATCCTCTTCGGCACCCGCGGAGCGGGCTTCGGCCCGCCGGACTCCTCCGGGCCCGCCCCCGCCGACGGCGAGACGCGTACCTTCGGGGAGCTCCCCGATCTCCGGGCGCCGGGCGTCGCGCAGCTCGAGGGCGAATGGACCGTGCGTGCCGACCGGATCGTCTCGCAGAGCGAAGAGGGAGCGGTGGCGGTCGTGTTCGAGGGCTCTTCCGTGCTCGGCGTCCTGTCCCCCGAGGGACGCGACGACCGGGAGGAAGATCCCCACGTCCAGGTGATCCTGGACGGCGACCCCGCGGCGGGCATCCCGGATCCGCTCCCCGTCGGCGAAGGACGCCTCTACGAATTGGTCTCGTCGGCGGACTTCGGGATCCATAATCTCCACCTGCGAGTGCGGGGTCGCGGCCTTTCGCTGCACCTGCTGCACTTCGGCAGCACCGAAGTGCCCGAGGAGGCCTGACCGTCACCATGGCGGATTTCTTCCGGACGTTCTTCGCGGTGATCTTCGCCATCCTCTTCCTGGTCTTCGTGCCGGTCGGAGTGTTCGTGGTCGCGGCGCTCTTCGCCGACACGGGTCCACGCCCCGATTCGTGGCTCACGATCGGCCTCGAAGGGCCGCTGCTCGAGCATTACGGACCGACGACGCTGCGTGAGTTCTTCGAGGATCCTCCACCCTGCCTGATGGAGATCACCGAAAATCTGGAGAAGGCCGCGTCGGACGAACGCATCCGCGGGGTGCTCTTCCGTATCGAGGAGTTCAGCGCGGGCCCGGGCAAGATCGACGAGATCCGTGCCGGGATCCGCGCGGTGCAGGAAGCGGGCAAGCCGGTGTACGCGTACGCGTCCTGGCTGCTCGACTCCGGCCTGCACCTGACCAGCGCGTGCGACTCCACCTTCCTCTTCCCCCAGGGGCGCGTGTTCCTGCTCGGCAGGGGCGCGACGCTGGAGCACGTGAAGGGCACGCTGGAGAAGCTCGGCGTGCGCGAGCAGTTCCTCGCCACGGGCGACTACAAGAGCGCCGTGGAGCTGTTCACGGCGGACACCTCCTCGGCGGCTTCGCTCGCGAACATCCGCTGGGTGCTGGAGGACCTGGAGGCATCGTTCGACTCCACCATCGGCGCCGACCGCTCCCTGGAGGACGGAGCCCTGGTCGGACTTCGCCAGCGCGCCATCCTGCGTGCCGACGAAGCCGTCGCGGAGGGGCTGGTCGACGAAGCCCTGTGGTTCGACGAGCTGCGCGACCGGTTGCGCGGACATCATCGCCACTGGCGCACGATCTCCTCGCAGGAGTATGCGAAGGTGGATCGCGCGGCGGCGGGCCTCGGCGGCGGGGCGAAGATCGCCGTGGTGCACGCACAGGGATTCGTCGCGGTGGACGGTGACGACCGCTGGGACGGTGTCAACGGACTGACCATGGGCCCCGACCGCGTGGTCGACGACCTTCGCCAGGTCTGGGAGGACGACGACGTGCGCGCAGTGATCCTGCGCTGGGACACGGGCGGCGGATCGACCGACGGTTCGATGCGCATCACCCGCGCGGTCGCTCGGGCCCGCGACGAGAAGCCGGTGGTGGTGTCCATCGCCGACGTCGCCGCCTCCGGCGGGTACATGATGAGCTACCCGGCCAACCGGATCGTCTGCCCGGCGAGCGGGATCACCGGATCGATCGGCCAACTGATCGGCAAGTTCAACGTGCGCGGGCTCTGGGAGAAGCTCGGCGTCACGTTCGATGACGTCGCGCTGGCGCCGAATGCGTTCCTGTTCTCGCCGCTGCACGACTGGAGCGAGGAACAGCTCGCCCGGATCGCCGAGGACAACTGGCGGACCTACCGCGATTGGGTGGAGGACATCGCCGCGTCGCGGGGCCTGTCGTTCGACGACGTCGACTCGGTCGCCCAGGGCCGCGTCTGGACCGGGCGCCAGGCCGCCGAGCGACGCCTCGTGGACGCAACCGGGGGGTTTGCCGAAGCCCTGGCCGAGGCCCGTCGCCTGGCCGACCTGGGCGAGGGCGAATCCGTCACGCTCGTGCACTACCCGGCGAGGAAGTCGCCGCTGGAGCTGCTGGTGGAGGGCGAGCTCGACCTGGCGGTGACTTCGCATTTCGCACGGGTCGTCCGCGAGGCCCTTTCGCCCGGTTTCTCGGCCCGGGGAAGCCTGGCTTTCCAGCCGTTCCGGCCGCACTGAGGCGGTCGGCTTGACGCCCGCGGTGGGCGTCCGATACGCTTCTCGGGCTTTCATCCCCCTCCCGGAGTCAGCATGCCTGCGCAGTTTCGCGTGGGGATCGCGGTCTCTCTGCTCTTCACGTCCATCTTCTCTCTGGGGATCCTGCTCCTCAATCCCCGGTTCGTCGACGACGGGAAGCTCGGCGCTGCCGTCCTCCTGGGCGTTCCGTTGCTCGCCGGCGTGGTCCTCGGCCTGACCGTGGACCGCTGGCTCCTCGCGGTCGCCCGCCTGGGCTCGAGCGAAGACACGTTCCGGGCGCGGGCCCTGCTGTGGGTCGCTCTGGCGGGGCTCGGCGCGTTCTTCGTGACTCTGGCTCTCCTGCCGCCGTTCCTCGGCCTCTACGGCGATTCGGAGAGTTTCCGGTTCGGGGGCGGCCTCGTCCTCTCGCTCGCGTTCGCCTGGATCGCGGTGCGCATCCTGCGGGACGTAGCTCTCCACGGGCGAGTCTGGTGGCTCCCCGTCCTCGCCGTGCTCCCGGCGGCGCTCGTCGTGACCGGAGGAACGTCGTGGGGACGCGGCGTCGGACCGGGCTCTCGGCTCCTGATGCTCGCCTTCCCGGGGCTCTCCTGGAACGTGGCCGAGGATCTCATCGACCGCGGGGAGATGCCCCACCTGGCGAGCCTCCGGCGGTCCGGTTCGTGGGGCAGCCTGCACTCGGTGAAGGGGATGAGCACGCCCGCGGTGTGGACCTCGATCGCCACGGGGAAGACCTCCGAGGCTCACGGCATCTCCGCGTTCAACGCCACCGCCGACGAGCTCACCGCGCGCCGCCTGTGGGAGATCCTGGAGGAGCGCGGGTGGTCGGTCGGGCTCTTCGGATGGCCGGTGACCTGGCCGCCGCGGCCGGTCGAAGGGTTCGTCGTGCCGGCGGTCTCGGACATGGGCTCCGACACGTACCCCAAGGACCTGCGCTTCATCCGCGAGCTGGCCATGCGCGAGAAGACCGGACAGGACCGCGCGTGGGGGATCTACTGCCGATTCACTTTCCTGAGCATCCGTTACGGCGCGAGCCTCTCCACGTTGCTGCAGGCGGCCGGCGAGCTCGTGGCGGATCCCTGGCGCGGCCGGGAGCTGGACGCGGCGAGACTGTTCGAGCGGCGCAAGCTCCGGGCGAAGCTCTCCTGCGACTACTTCGCCGAGCTCAGACGCCAGAGGCCGGTCGACTTCGCCGCGTTCCACACCAACATCGTGCACGTCGCGCAGGCGTACTTCTGGAAGTACCACGAGCCCGGCGCGTTCGAGGACATCTCCTCACGGGACGTCGAGCAGTACGGCGACAGCGTGCACGACGCGTATCGCATCGTCGACGAGTTCATCGGACGGATCCTCGCCGAGACGGAGGAGAACGACCTGATCGTGGTGGTTTCCGACCACGGTGCGGAGGCGCTGGCGGAGCCGTACCCGCGTCTCACGCTGCGCGTCGAACCGATGCTCGAGCGCATGCGGCTGGCCGGTGCGGTCGAGGCGACGAACGTCGCGGCGCGCACGTACCTGAGGATGAGCCGCGGCCACGAGGGCAACGAGGACCGCGTCTGCCGGCTCTTCGAGGCGGCGCGCCTGGACCACTCCGGGCTGCAGCCGTTCGATGCGCGCGTCGACGAGTGGGGCAACGTGGAGGTCACCGTCGTCGCGGGGGCGGCGGAGGCGCTCGACGAGTTCGTGCTCTTCCAGGGCGGCCGATGTCGCGTGCGCGACGTGATCCGCCCTCTGGAGCTGCAGGAGAGCTCGAGAGTCCGCGAGACGGGCGCCCTCGTCCTCGCCGGAGACGGCATCCGCCCGGGCCGCGAGTTCGATGACTGCAGCCTGTTCGACGTCGTCCCCACCCTGCTGGTGCTGACCGGACACGACCTGGCCGCCGACCTGTCCGGGGACGTGATCACCGGAGCTCTGGAGCCCCCTCTGCTCGATCGAGTCCCGGGCATGGTCGCCACCTACGACGCGGAGCCGCTCTCCGCGAACTGAGGCGCCTTGGTCCGGAGCAGGTCCGCGCCGCCCACCCGGCCTCCCGTGGGCGCACCCCGCGCTCCCCTCTTCGCCCTCGCCGCGCTGGTTCTCCTCGGCGGCATCGCCCTGTGGGTCCTGCGCGGTCCGTCCGCCCCGCCCACCACCATCGTCGTCGTGCTGATCGACACGCTCCGCCAGGACGCGCTCGGCGCGTACGGCGAGCCCCGCGGCGCAAGCCCGTGCCTCGACGCGCTGGCCGCGGAGAGCGTCTGCTTCCGCAACGCGCTCTCGACTTCGGGATGGACGCTGCCGGCGGTGGGCTCGCTGCTCACCGGGACCTGGCCGACGCTTCACGGCGGCTTCGGCCGCGAGGCCCTGCTCCATCCGATCCGGCCCGAGGTGGCCACGGCCGCGGAAGTCCTGCGCGACGCCGGCTTCCGCACCACGGCGATCGCGAACGCGGCGTTCCTGAGCCCGCTCCTGCACCTCGACCGCGGCTTCGACGAGTTCGACCACCGCTATGCCTACAACTCCTTCGTGCGGCGCGCCGACGAGACCGTGGACGTGGCGCTGGATCGGATCCAGCGCCACCGGAGAGACCGGCACTTCGTGCTCGTCCACCTGTTCGACCCGCATCTCAACTACGATCCGCCGGCGCCGTGGACGCGGCGTTTCACCGCGGGGCGAAGTTCGCCCGCGCCTCCGCTCGACCTGAACGGCAGCAGGGGGCTGGGCGGAGACGCCGCCGGCGCCGCCTACGTCCGGGACGTGCACCTCGGCGAGCTCGGCTTCGTGGACCGCGAGGTCGGCCGGCTGGTGCGCGGGCTCCGCGACCTGCGCCTCTGGGAGAGCTGCACGTTCGTGGTGCTCTCCGATCACGGCGAGGAGTTCTGGGACCACGGCGACTTCGAGCACGGCCACTCGCTGTACGCCGAGCTGCTGCGCATCCCGCTGATCCTCAAGCCCCCGATCGGCACGGGATCCTTCGCCGGAATCGTCGACGCGCAAGTTCGCATCCTCGACGTGCTTCCGACCGTCTTCGAGCTCGCCGGGGTGCAGCCGCCGCCCTCCTTCGTCGGCGAGTCGCTGGTATCTCGCATTGCCGGACGCGAGCGCGCGGACCTCTTCGCCTTCGCCGAGGGTCTGCTGTACGGAGAGAGCCAGCTGGCCTGGAGCGACGGCCGGCACAAGATCGTCGTGGACCTCGAGACAGGGCTTTCTCCACAGGTCGAGCTGTACGATCTCGGGCAGGATCCCGGCGAACGGCGCGACCGGGCGGGCGAGTCCCCCGAGCTGGCCGAGGCGCTCGGCTCGGATCTCACCGCGTTCGTCGGCCGCCTCACCGACGAGGCCCTCACGCTCTCCCGACCGGAGCCGGTCTCGCTGGCCCCGGAGGACGTGGCCACGCTGCGGAGCCTCGGGTACATCCGTTGACCGCGGGCGAACGGAGCGCGCTTGAGCGGGCCCCGCAGCGAGGTTAGGATGCCCTCCCTCTCATCGACCGACTGCGGGAACATCCGAGGAGCGCCATGAACCTGAAACTATTGAGCGAGCTCTGCCGGACGGGGGGCGGCCCCGGCCGCGAGGAGCGGATCCGCAAGATCGTGATCCGCGAGCTCGCGCCGATCGTCGACGGCATCGAGGTGGATCGGCTGGGCAACGTGATCGCGCGGCGGGCGCCGCGGGGCGCAGGCCGGCCGAAGACGAAGGCGACGCCGCGCAAGCTGATGATCTCCGCGCACATGGACGAGATCTGCCTCATGGTGACCCACATCGAGGAGTCCGGCTTCCTCCGCTTCGCCACCCTCGGCGGTTTCGACCCCAAGACGCTGGCCGCGCAGCGCGTGATCGTGCACGGGCGCAAGGACGTCCTCGGGTTGATCGGCACGAAGCCGGCTCACATCATGACCGACGAGGAGAAACAGAAGGTCCCGGCGCTGGAGACGTTCTTCATCGACCTCGGACTGCCGCGCTCCCGGGTGGAGAAGCTCGTGCGGATCGGCGACCTGTGCACGCGCGAGCGCGACTTCGTCGAGGTCGGCGAGGCGGTCTCCACGAAGTCGCTCGACGACCGCGTCGGCGTGTTCGTGATGATCGAGGGCATGAAGAAGGCGAAGGTGCACGGGGTCGAGGTGCTCGCCGTGGCGACGACGCAGGAGGAAGTGGGCATTCGCGGCGCCCAGGTGGCCGCTCAGCAGCTTCTTCCCGACCTCGGGTTGGCGCTGGACGTGACGCTGGCCAACGACGTGCCCGGATCCTCGGACCGGGACGCGGTCACCCGGCTCGGGGACGGCGCCGCGATCAAGATCATGGATTCGAGCGTCGTGTGCGATTTCCGCGTCGTGGACGCGCTGCGGGAGACGGCGGAGAAGCGGCGTATCGAGTACCAGATGGAGGTGCTCACCAAGGGCGGCACGGACACCGCGGCGATCCAGCGCGCCGGACGCGGTGTCCCCGCCGGCTGCATCTCGATTCCCTGCCGGTACGTCCACTCCGTCATCGAGATGTGCCACAAGAAGGACATCCAGGCGGCGATCGACCTCCTGGCCGCATTCCTGGCCGTGGCTCACCGGGTGCCGCTCGACTACGATTGACGGTGGGTGGGGCGCTCCCTACGCTTGGTTCGCAGGGGACCGATGATGAAGCAGGAGCTACCGAGGGACCCGACGGTTCTCCAGCCCGCGCACGTCGCGCTGCATCAGCTCGCGACGTTCGTTCCCGATCATCACGGGACCATCGAGGCGCTGGAGCGCAGCCCCTTCTTTCGCCTGCGGCTGGTCGAGCACGGCGCCGTCGCGGAGTGGGTCCGCACGTCGGCGGAGCGGGATCCGTTCTGGTTCCCGCTCGGGCGCATTTCGATCCATCCCTCGGGGCTGTTGCTCGAGACCTTCTCCGAGCGGCGCCTGGACCTGATGGGGAGCGCCGCCTTCGAGTCCGGGCTCGGGCGTGTCCGCGCCGACCAGCTGCGCGTCTTCCCCGTCGCGGAGGCCCTCGCGAACCCGCGCCACCTGTCGCAGCCCCTGCACGACCTGACCGACGAGGAGCTGACGTCCCGCGAGGTGGCGACGCTGTACCTGCGCATGGCCTGGCCGTTCCTGCCCCGGGAGGATCTCCGCGGGCGGACGCCGGAGTCGGTCATGCACGGCGGCCGCGGGCGGGCGGAGCTCGAGACGGTCATCGAGGCGCTGCCACGAGAGCTGCGCTCGGAGTTCCCTTCCTTCCCGGCGTTCTCGGGCGACGAGCTCCTGGACCTGCTCGTTCCGGAGGAGCCGGTGCCGGCCCCGATCCCGGCGAGACGACCCCGCTCCGCGACTCCGCGGAGGAAGGACTGATCCGACTCCATTGAACCAGCGATCCGACTCCGGCGCGCGAACCGTGCTGGAGGGGCTCACCGGCGGCGCGGCATCCGGCGCGTTCCTCCTCGCCATGGAGCGCTCGCCGACGTTCAACATCTTCGCCGACGTGCTCAACGCGGTGTTCCGCGTGCTGGCGACGAAGCTGCCCGAGGCCCTGGTCGTTCGCCTCGACTCGGAGCCCGTCGCGGTCTGCGCGTACATGGGAGGTGCCGGCCTCCTGGGCGCCGCCGTCGGGGCGGCGGTCAGCTGCGGTGGACCGCTCGTGCGGGCGCTTCTGATCGGCCTGCTGCTCGCCGCTGCGGAGGCGGCGGTGCTCGGCTCGGTCTGGCGGCACCGTGCGCTCTCGCCGGTCGTGGGCGCCGGGCTCGTGGCGCTGGCGGGGCTCGTCGCCGCGTTCTCGGCGTGGCTCGTGGGTGCGCTCGTCGTCCGCCGCCTCGGCGCACGCGCCGTTTCGTGGCTCGCCGTCGCAGCGCCGGCGGCCGTGGCGGTCTCGGTGATCGCAACGGTGGTGGTCGCGAGCGGCGGTCCCCGCCGGCCGGCGGGAATCGTGGTGGACGCACCGCTCCGCGACGACAGCGGGGTCAAGCTAGCCATCGTGGGGATCGACGGCCTGGACTGGGCGCTGGTAGACCGCGCCGTCACCGAGGGGCGAATGCCGCATCTCGCACGACTCCTGGGGAGCGGCGTGCGCGGCCCGCTGCGATCCATCCGGCCGCCGAAGTCGCCCGTGGTCTGGACCTCCGTCGCGACCGGCATGCTGCCGTCGGTCCACGGCATCGTCGACTTCGTCGTGCGGCGCGAAGGGCAGCGCATTCCCGTCTCGGGCAACCTCCGGCGCGCGCCGGCGCTCTGGAATCTGGCCGAAGCGTGCGGGTTCCGCGTCGCGTTCGTGAACTGGTACGTCACTTGGCCCGCCGAGGATGTCGCCGGGACGGTGGTCTCGGACCGCGCCGACTACGAGGGGTTGGAACGACGCGTGACGCCGGAGTCGCTCACCGCGGCGGTCGACTCGACGCGCGCGGCCCTCGACGCCCGCGAGGACCGCGACATCGCGCGCTTCACGCAGGTCCCCGGCTCCTTCGCGCAGTGGCGCGAGGGGCAATGGGGCCAGGTGGATCGCGCGCTGCGCATCCTCGACGACGTCGTTCGCCATGACCTCCTGACGCTGGAGGCGGCGCGCGTTTCGCTTCGCGGTGGTCAGCCCGATCTCACGGCTCTCTACTTCCGTGGGAACGACAACACCCAGCATCTCTTCTGGAAGCACCGCTTCGCGAACGGCTCCGGTGGACCGCTCTCTGGGCTCTTGTGGCGGGACCTGGATCCAGAGGAGGTTCACGCGCTCGCCACGGTGGTCGACCGCTACTACGACTTCGCCGACGAGCTGCTCGGCGAGACGCTGGCGATGCTGGAACCGGACACGGCCGTCCTGCTGCTCTCCGACCATGGCTTCCTGACCAACAACGAGCGCAGCCGCTGGTTTCACGCGAACCGCGTGCTGGTCGCCGCGGGACTCGCCGTGGCGTCGGCGAGCGAGGCCGGCGAGGTCGACCGCGCCGCGAGCCTGCTGGCGGATCCCGAGCCGCCGTCGATCGTGGCGCGCCGCGTCCTGCGACCCGGTGGCGCGGCCGGTGACACCGCCGCGACGCTCGCGCGCGCGAGGGATCTCCTGGCGGCAGCACGCACCGACGCGGGGGATCCGCTGTTCGACTCGGTCGTGATCGGGGCGGACGGCGAGGGTCCGCTCCTCGAGGTGGTGTTCCGTTCCCCGCTCTCCGGAGAGAGCGCACGACTCGGCGGGACGGACCTTCCCGTCGCCGACTTCACCGTTCCCGAGGGACACTCGGGCAATCACCGCATGAATGGCCTCCTCGTGGCGGCCGGCCCTCCGTTCCGCCGCGAAGGGCGCATCCACGGGGCGCGCGTCGTCGACGTCGCCCCGACCGTGCTGCACGCTTTGGGCGCGCCGGCCGCCCGCGACATGGAAGGCGTCGTCCTGACCGATCTGTTCGACAAGGAGTGGCTCGCACGGCGGCCGGTGCGCTATGTCGAGTCGTTCGGTCTCCGCACCGCGGAGGGCGACGCGATTCCCACGGAAGCGGATGAGCGCATCCGCGAAGAGCTCGAGGCGCTCGGGTACATCCGCTGACCGCTCGACCGCCGCGCCGCGCCCCCGCCCGCCGTCTCAGCACCAGGCCGCCGCCTCACCGCCCGGTCGTCCGCGTCACCCTTCCTCGGCTTCGCCTTCCCGGTCCTCGCCCTCGTCCTCCCGATGGCGGGCCAGCTCGTCCTCGAATCCGATCCGGGAGAGATCCGGCATTCGCCGGAAGAAGAAGATTCCGTCGAGGTGGTCGGTTTCGTGCTGACCGACCGCAGCGGCCAGACCGCGAAGGAACAGCGTCTGCGGGGCGCCGTGTCGGTCGAGGCCCTCGACGTGGACCTCCGCGCGGCGGCACGTGAGGCCCCGAATCCCCGGGATCGAGAGGCAGCCCTCCCACAGCTCCTGCGTGTCGTCCGAGGGAAAGGAGAGGACGGGATTCGCGACGACGTGGAGGCTTCCCTCGCCGTCCGGCTCCATCACGAAGAGCCGCAGCGACTCGTGAACCTGCGGTGCGGCGAGGCCGACGCCGCGTGCCGCGCGCATCGTGTCCACCATGTCGTCGATGAGCTGCTGCACGCGGCCCCCGCTCAGCTCCGCCGGCATCACCGGCGCGGCCGTGCGGATGAGCACGGGATGCCCCATGCGCGCGATCTCGAGAACGGCCATCGAACCTCCTTCCGGTCGGGGAGTGTACCCCGAACCGACTGCCGGGAAAGGAGTTCCGGTGCCCTGGACATTGCCGGCCGGTTTTGCTAATGGTGGGGTTCGCGTCCTCCCTCCCACCACTCCGGAGCCACCCATGCGCTTCGCCTCGCGTCTCGGCCGGCGGCTCGTGGCAGCGGGTGTCTGCCTCGCCGCGCTCGCCGCTCCCGGCTGCGAGGACGACCGCGAGTCGGCGATCGGCCCGACGACCGGGTTCCTGGGAGGTGGGGAGCTGTTCGGCACCGCAGTGGTCACCACCTCGATCCTGCGGTACCAGAACGACGTGGCCCTCCGGATCCTCGAGATCTTGGAGAACAACCTCTCGACGCCGATCTTCGAGACCGGCTGCGCAGGCTCCGGCCAGCGCGTCATCACCGAGGATGCGCAGAACCCCAACCGCTTCCGCATCCAGCACGGGACGGCCGCGGGCAGCTACGTCGTCGACTGCGCGAGCGACCTGCGGCTCAGCCTGAACGGCGACATGTTCATCGAGTGGCTGGAGACTTCGCCCGGCCTGCACTTCACGGTCGAGATGCCGTTCAACCACCTCACCGGGGATCCGGAGGGCATGATCTACGCGCTCCCCTCGGACTTCGGCGGCGCGATCCTCGACGTCACCACCCCAGGCCACACGTCGAATCCCCTCCTCGATCCGTACGGGGTGAACGGAGTCCTCGACTGTGTGCTGGGCGCGGGATTCGTGCACGAGACGGGGACCGTGCGGATCGAGGAACGAATCCAGAGCATCCTGCTGATCGAGGAGATGGAGATCGAGTACGCGTTCGACGAGAGCATCTCGCCGCCGTTCAGCCCGTGGCCGACCGGCCGCTACGAAATCGCTTCCTTCTCCGTGCAGGGTTTCTTCGGCGGCGGCGTCGTCTCCGCGCCCGTGGACGTGACGTTCGACGGATTCGGCGGCGCCGTGTTTCCGCTGGGGGACCGGACCTGCCAGGTCAATCTGCGGGACGGGACGAATCCCTGCGAGGGTCTCTGACCGGCGGTTCTCCGGACGTCCCCCGCCGCTCCCGAACCGCGCGGCGGAGCAGGTACTCGATGTGCCCGTTCACGCTGCGGAACTCGTCGGCCGCCCACCCCGCGAGTTCCTCCCAGAGCTCCGGCTGGATCCGCAGCAGGAACGTCTTCTTCTTCGGCACCGGAGTCCCTTCCCCGCCGGGGCTTGAGCGCGGCCGCTAGTAGAGGGAGCCGGTGTTCACAACCGGGTGCGCTTCCTCCTGTCCGCAGAGCACGACGAGCAGGTTCGAGACCATCGCTGCCTTCCGCTCGTCGTCGAGCTCCACGATCTTTCGCTCGCCCAGGGCCTGCAACGCGTTCTCCACCATGCTGACCGCGCCTTCGACGATCTTGAAGCGCGCGGCGATGATCGCGTCGGCCTGCTGGCGGCGAAGCATCGCACCGGCGATCTCCTGGGCGTAAGCCAGGTGCGAGAGCCTAGCCTCGATCACGCGCACGCCGGCACGGCCGAGGCGCTGGGCCAGCTCGCCCTCCAGCTTCTCGCTCACCGTCTCGATGTCGCCGCGTAGCGAGAGCTCGCGCTCGTCGGAGTCGTAGGGGTACGACGTCGCCAAGTGGCGCACGGCCGACTCGCTCTGCGTCTTCACGTACTCCTCGTAGTTGTCCACGTCGAACAGCGACTCGGCGGTGTTGGACACCTCCCACACGACGACCGCGGCGATCTCGATCGGGTTTCCGGCCTTGTCGTTCACCTTGAGCCGGTCGCCGTTCAGGTTGCGGGCGCGCAGCGAGATCTTCTTCCGGATGGTGAAGGGGTTCACCCACCAGAAGCCGTTCGTCTTGACCGAGCCGGTGTACCGCCCGAAGAAGATCAGCACCGCAGCTTGATTCGGGTGGACGACGAAGAAGCCCGCGGTGAGGAAGATCGAGAACAGCAAGAGGACCACGCCGGCGATCACCGTCGGCGCGATGCCGGCCACCGCCCCGGTGATCAGCGTGACGATGGCGAAGGCGAAGAGCACGACGACCAGGAGGAGCATCAGGCTCCCCGCGGCGGGTTTTCGTACGATTTCCTGGGTCATGGCGGATCCCCTCCTGTAATGGCGAAACAACAAACGGGCGAAACTGATGCCATAGTGATATCATTCAGGTATCGGCCCGTCAAGGGGAGGGCGATCCGGCTTTCGCCCGGGCGGACCCTCCAGGGGGCGGCACCGGGCTAGTAGCGGGGGACCTGCGGATCGACCTCGAGGGACCAAGCATCGATCCCGCCCCGGAGGTTCAGCACCCGGCGGAATCCCACGGACCGGAGGAACTGCACGGCCTGGGCCGCGCGCATTCCGTGGTGGCAGTGGACGACGACGGTCTTGGAGTCGTCCAGTCGGTGGATGGAGTCGGGGAGCTCGCGGAGCGGGATGAGCTGGGCCCCCTGGATTCGGCAGATGACGTTCTCGTCCGGGTTGCGCACGTCGACCAGCAGGAAGTCTTCGCCCCCGTCCATGCGGCGCTTCAGGTCGAGCGGCTCGATCTCGAGTGCGTCATCCATGCTTCGCTCCTCCGGGCCGGCGACGCCGCAGAAAGCTTCGTAGTCGACGAGCGCCGTGATCGTGGGGTTCGCACCGCAAACCGGGCAGGCCGGGTCCTTTCGAACCCGAAGCTCCCGGAACGTCATCGCCAGGGCATCGTACATCAGGAGGCGCCCGACGAGCGATTCCCCGATCCCCACGAGCAGCTTCACCGCCTCGGTCGCCTGGATGAGCCCGACGACACCGGGCAGGATCCCGAGCACCCCGCCTTCCGCGCAGCTCGGCACGAGCCCGGGAGGAGGCGGCTCCGGATACAGGCAGCGGTAACACGGCCCCTCCGCGTGCGCGAACACCGAGGCCTGCCCTTCGAATCGGAAGACCGATCCGTAGACGTTCGGCTTCCCCAGCAGCACGCACGCGTCGTTCACGAGATACCGAGTGGCGAAGTTGTCCGTACCGTCGGCGACGAGGTCGTACGGCGCCAGGATCTCCAGGGCGTTCGCGGACGTGAGCCGCGTCTCGTGCAGGACCACGTTCACGTGGGGGTTGAGGTCGGCGAGCGTCTCGCGCGCGGACTCGACCTTGCGGCGGCCGACGTCGCCCGTTCCGTGCAGGATCTGCCGGTGGAGGTTGGACGCGTCCACCACGTCGAAATCGACGACGCCGATCGTGCCCACGCCCGCCGCCGCGAGGTACATCGCGAGGGGGGAGCCCAGGCCGCCCGCCCCGACGCACAGCGCCTTCGCCTCCTTCAGCCGCTTCTGGCCGGCGAGGCCCACGTCCGGGAGGATCAGGTGACGCGAATAGCGGAGGACTTCCTCGCGGGAGAGCTCGGTCATGGCCTTCGCAAGATACCCGGGCCCGAGCCCGCGTGGGTCAGGCGGAGAAGGACGAACCGCAGCCGCAGCTCCCGGTGGCGTTCGGGTTGGAGATCTTGAAGCCGGATCCCTCGATCGAGTCCACGAAGTCCACGGTGGCGCCGCGCAGGTAGTTCATGCTGAACGTGTCCACCAGCACGTCGAAGCCCTCGGGCATCGTCAGGCGGAAGTCGGTGTCGCGTGCCTCGTCGAAGGCGAACCCGTACTGGAACCCGGCGCATCCCCCGCCCTCGACGTAGATCCGGACTCCCTTCCCGGCCATCGCCTCCTGCTCGATGATCTCGTGCATCTTCTTGGATGCGACCGTCGTGACGTCGAGCATCCCTGCGATCTGACTTTCCATGACCCCCTCTACGAAGACGGTTCCGCCGGGAGAGTCCCGGCCGTGCGAAGAGCTTCCCGACAGGGCCCCCGGTTCTCCCGGTACACCCCGCAGTCCCGGCAGTACTCCGGAGCCGATCCGGCGTACGCACGGCGAACCCGCTCCAGCCGGGCCTCGATCGGCGGGGCGGCGCCGGCCGGCCCGGATCCGGCGTGCAGCTCGCTGCGGATGGCCCAGCACGGCACGAAGCGCAGCATCGTGCTGAGCCCCTGCAGGCTGATGCCACCCTCCCGGTTCAGCGTCTGGACACAGCCCAGCCAGCGCAGCTCGTCCGGGGAGTAGTGCCGCCGATTCGAGCGGCGAGCCGGCCGGACGAGCCCGATCCGCTCGTAGGCCATGAGGGTGCGAGGATGCACCCCGAGCGCCTCCGACGCGCGACCGATCGACTGCAGCGGGACTCCGGATCTCGACATCGGCTCCAAGCTACAGTTGATAGAAATCTCTGTCAAGTTGCACCTCGGGAGGTCTGGTGTCCTCTTCGAATGGCGGCCTTGCCGCGACCAGCGACCCCACGGAGAGCGGCGACCCCGACCGCGAAGGGCGATCCCACCGCCGCGGGGCAGGCCGGCGGCGAACCTGCTATTCTCGGTTCGCCCGATGACCCCGCCTCGCCGCGAAGCGCGAAGACCGCTCCCCGTCCTCTTCCTGGTCACGCACCTCCCCACCGGAGGAGCCGAGCGCCAGCTCGCCTCCCTCGTCATGCGGATGGACCGTGCCCGCTTCCTGCCGATCGTGGTCTGCCAGAAGGACGGCGGGCCGTTCTACGAGCCCATCGCGGCCGCCGGATTGCCCGTGTATCGCCTCGGCTTCCATGGCAAGTGGGACCCGCGTTTCTTCGGCCGGCTCGCCTCGATCTGCCGGGAGCACGACGTCCAGGCGATGGTCATCCGCGGCTTCTCCACCGGGGTGGTCGGGCGGCTGGTCGGGCGCTTCCTCCGCATTCGCCCGCTCATCATGGCCGAACACTCCACCGGCCGGATCGACCCGGATCCGAAGAAGCGCCCGGTCGAGCGCCTCCTGGCGCCCTGGGCGGACGGAGTGATCGCCGTCGCCCGCGGCCAGGTGCCGTTCCTGCTCGAGGACATCGGCTACGACGAGCGCCGGATCCGGGTCATCTACAACGGGATCGACCTCCGCGACTGGACTCCCGCGCCGCGCAACGAGGCGCTGATGCGCGAGCTGGAGATCCCGCCCGATGCGCCCGTCGCCGGGATCCTGGCGATGCTTCGCCCCGAGAAGGACCACGACACGTTCCTCGCTGCAGCCCGGATCGTTCGCGAGCGCCTCCCCCGCGCCCGCTTCCTCGTCGTGGGCGAAGGCAGCGAGCGGGAACGGTTGCAGCAACTCTCCGCTTCGCTCGGCCTGACCGACGCGGTCCGCTTTACGGGCCAACGCAGCGACGTGTCCCGTCTGCTCACCGTGTTCGACGTCAGCATCCTGTGCAGCGTGACGATCGAGACGTTCCCCATGTCCTTCCTCGAGGCGATGGCCATGGAGCGTCCGATCATCGGCACGAAGGTCGGCGGCGTACCCGAGATGATCGAGGAAGGCGAGAACGGCTTCGTCGTGCCGCTGCGCGATCCCGAGGCGCTCGCCGGGGCGATCGTGCGCGTGATCGCCGACCGGCGGACGGTCGAGGCGATGGGGCGCCGCTCCCGGCGGATCGTCGAGGAGCGCTTCTCCATCGAGAGAATGGTGCGGGACACCGAGGACTACCTGGACTCGTTCTTCGTCGCCGGCTAGGCGCGGAAGATCCCGAAGGAGAGGGCGAGCCCGGGCCGTTCGCCCAGGGAGAACACGGAGTGCCAGGCCGCATCGTCGGGGCCGTGCGACGGGAGCAGCAGCACGTCCGCGGGCGACAGCGCCACGAAGGCTCCGCGCCCCACGAGTCTTCGCGCGAGGTGCGGCGTGCCATTCAGCAGCCGGTCGACCCGCAGGGAATCGTGCGCGTCCAGAAGGCGAAGGCCGGCGCGCTCCCCCGCGCGGCCCGTCAGCTCCGCCACCTCCACCGCGAGCCTCCGCTTCGAGACCGCGAGCCACCCCGTTCGCCCGGTGAGCTGCGCGTACGCGACGCCGAGCTGACCCTCCTCCGCGTCGTCGTGGAACGCCGCGCCCCCTCCCGGAGCGTTCCAGAAGACAATCCGCTCGGAGAGGCGGACCTTGCCGCCGGTCCATGTCTCGAGCGTCCTGTGCAGCGCGGTGTTCCGGTCCAGCAGCCGGCACTCCGGAAACACTGCCTCGGCGAAGTCGTCCGCCGCGCGGGCTCGACGCAGGTCCGACCGCCAGTCGTCCAGCCGCTCCGCCCCGAACGAGAAGCGGACGCGCAGGGACGCATCCCCGGGTCGGGCCGTGATCCAGGAGAGCTTCGCCCACACGTCCCGCGCGACGATCCTGCCGCCGCGGCGGAGGTCGGCGTGGACCTTCTCGATCTCGCGGACGTCGCCCAGGTCCGCAGAGACGCCCGCGGGGACGAACGGCCCGCGCACGGAGCAGCGCCGCCAGACCTCCGGCTCGAGCAGGCCGCCGTCCCGAAAGCGGCGAAACGCGCGCGCGGTCCGGGTGACGGCCGGGCGAAGGCTCGCGAAGCGCGGCGCCAACGCGCGACCCAGATGCACGGCCTCGGCGGCGTCCCAGCGTGCCCGCCCCGCCTCGGCGTCGAGCTGGCTCCGGCCGGTCCGCCGGACCCACCCGAATGCCGTGCCGCGTCGCGTGAGGGGCAGCGCGCCCGCTCGACGGGAAGCCGACCAGCTCCAGCGATCCGCTCGAAACTCCATGGTCTGCTAATCTAGCCCGACTCGCGGAGGACGTGACCAGGAATGAGCGCTCGCGAGACGATCCGACCCGCGGTCGTCGTCGGCGCCGGCGCCGCGGGCCTCACGGCCGCGATCTTCGCCGGACGCGCCGGCGTTCCGGTCCTGGTGCTGGAGACGCGGCCTTCGCCGGGAGCGAAGATCCGGATCAGCGGCGGCGGCCGCTGCAACGTGCTGCCGTCCCGGGTCGACCTCTCCGACTTCCACACGTCGGGTTCGCGGAACACGCTCCGCAACATCCTCCTCTCCTGGCCGCTCGCGGACGTTCGCGCGTTCTTCGAGCGCGACCTGGGCGTGCCGCTGAAGGACGAACCGACCGGCAAGGTCTTCCCCCGGAGCGACGATGCCCGCGATGTCGTCGCGGCGCTCCTGCGGGAGGCCGCGCGATCCGGAGCGGAGATCCAGGGGGGCTTCCGGGTCGCGTCGGCTCGCCGGGTCGAGTCGGAAGGGGCGGCTCGCTTCATCCTCGCCGCGGACGACGGCCGCGAGGTCCACGCCCGGCGGGTTGTGCTCGCCACCGGGGGGCTCTCGCTCCCGAAGACCGGAAGCGACGGCGGCGGCCTGCGCATGGCGGAGCGGTTCGGACACCGCATCGCGCCGACCTACCCGGCGCTCGTGCCGCTCCTCGGAGGGGATCCTGCCTTGCGCGAGCTCGCCGGCGTCTCCGTCCGGGTCGAGCTGACC
>JBQTGV010000073.1:0-21413 GCA_052390515.1 Candidatus Eiseniibacteriota bacterium
CTCGTCGGGCCGCGTCGTCGAGGTGCGCTGCACGCACGACCCGGCGACGCGCGCCGGACAGGCGCCCGACGGGCGGCGCCCGAAGGGCACGATCCACTGGGTCAGCGCGGCGCACTCCGTTCCGGCGACGGTGCACCTCTACGACCATCTCTTCGCCGAGGCCGACGCGAGCGCCGACGCGACGCGATTCCGGGAGGCGCTGCATCCGGCGTCCCGGGAGACGCTCAGCGGCTCCCGAGTGGAGCCGTCCCTCGCCGCGGCGGCGCCGGGCACGGTCTTCCAGTTCGAGCGGCTGGGCTACTTCTGCGTGGATCCGGCGTCCCGGGAAGGCCAGCCCGTGTTGAACCGGACGGTCTCCCTGCGGGACACCTGGGCGAAGATCGAAGCGCGGACTGGCAGGCCCACGGGGAATCGAACCCCGGTTTGAAGACTGAGAATCTCCCGTCCTGACCACTAGACGATGGGCCCGCCTCGTGTCCGCGAAGCGGTGAGGGTGGCTGGGGAGGAAGGACTCGAACCTTCAACCTCCTGATCCAGAGTCAGGCATCCTACCAATTGGACGACTCCCCAGCTCCGACCGAGCAGGGTAGGGAGAGCCGGCGAGCGCGTCAAGACCGGCGGCCGCGTTGACAGCGGGCGGACGGCGCTCCTAGACTGCCGCGGCTCTTCGCGGATCGGGGGGACGGCTCGCGTGAAAATCAAGCGGCGGGACGAGGGCGACGTCGTCATCCTCGAGGTCTCCGGCAAGGTCATGGGCGGCCCGGACTCCGAGAAGTTCCGCGCGGCCATCTCCGGCCTGATCGGCGACGGGACGAAGAAGCTCCTCATCGATCTGTCCGACGTGCCCTGGATGAACTCCTCGGGCGTGGGCATCCTCATCTCCGCGTACACGAGCCTGCGCAACGCCGGCGCCAGCGTCAAGTTCCTCAACATCAACGAGCGCGTGAAGTCCATCCTGATGGTCACCAAGCTGCTGACCGTCTTCGAGAGCTACTACAGCGAGGCCGATGCGCTCGCCAGCTTCCGCGCGGGTTGAGCGCTTCGCCTCGGAAGACGAAGCGAACGATGACCTCGCTCAAGCTCGCTCGCCGTCCTGGCTCGCTCGCATCGTTCGAGCTCTCCCGGGGACGGTCCGGTCAATCCGCGCTTCCAGCACCTGCCGGCGCCGCCGGTTCCAGGCGAATCGTCTCGATGACCACGCGGCTCAGCGGATTCCGGCTGCGGTGGGTGGAGACCTGCGAGATGCGGTCGACGACTTCCATGCCGCTCACGACCTCGCCGATCGGGGTGGCCCGCCCGTCGAGCGCGGGGACATCGGAGAGCACCACGAACCACTGGCTCGCGGCGGTTCCGGAAACGTCGCCACGCCAAGCCATCGAGAGGGTGCCGCGCCGGTGAGTGCGCTCGACGGGCTCCTCCGGCAGCCGCACGTCAGGCCCGCCGCTGCCGTCGTTGCGCAGGTCGTCGTCCCGGCTCGACGGGTCGCCGGTCTGGATGAGGTACCCGGGGATCACGCGGTGGAACGACTGCTCGTCGTAGTAGCCGGACGTGGCGAGCGTCAGGAACTGCGCGACGTGGTTCGGCGCCTCGTCGCGGTGGAGCCGCACCCGGAACTCGCCGAAGTCGCGCACCACGACGACGGCGTCGACGGCGGGCAGGTCCTCGGGACGCGGTCCCGGCGCGGGGGCGTCGTGCGCCGCTCCCGCTGCCAGCACCAGAACGGCGCGAATCAGCAAGGCTCTCCCCTCGGGTTCGCTTCGCCGCGCGAGCCTAGCAGCGCGCCGACCGCCGTCAAGCTCGCACGGCACGCCTCGTGACCGTCCGCCGGCCCGGTGCCCGAGGGGTGCTGCTCGCCGGCATCCCCGTTCTCCTCGGCGTGGGGCTCCTGGTTCGCGCCGCCGTCGGGCCCGGTCCCTCCTTCGGCCTTCGCCTGAACCGTTCGATCGAGCAGCTGGACGAGGGGCGGGCGGCCGAAGCGCTCGCCGGACTCGAGTCCCTTCTCGCGGAGTACCCGGACCGTCCCGAAGCGTGGCTCCGCGCGGGCCGCGCGCTGCGCGTGCTCGGTCGAACCGAGGACGCCGCGCTGAGCTTCCGCCGCGCCGCCGAGCTGGACCCGGGTTCGGAGACCGCACACTTCGAAGCGGCCCGCGCGTGGATGGAAGCGGGCGCGGTCGATCTTGCGGAAGCGGCGGTCGACGAGACCATCGCGCTCGAGGAGGATCACGCTGCGGCGCTCTACCTGAAGGCGGTCATCACCGCGCGGCGCGGCGACGCGGAACAGTCCGCCTCCTGGCTCGGCCGGTCGTTCGACGCCGGGCTCTCCACGCCGGATCGCTTCCGCTCCGATCCGAGGTTCGATCCGGTGCGCAACGACGTGCGCTTCCTCGACGCGGTCCTGCGGCGGCGCACGCCGGGGACCTTCCTCGGCGAGTAGCGGATCGGTCGGCTACCCGCGCCGTCCGGGTCGAGCAGCTCGAGCAGCACGCGGCCGTCCGAGGAACGCGGCACGGGCAGCCCGAGGAGGTGCAGCGCGGTCGGCACCACGTCCATCGGCGCGGCCTGCCCGGGTGCGGGCACGAGGCGAACGCCGCGGCCGGTGAGAGCCAGCCGGCCGCCGTCCTCACTCAGGCGCACGTCGATCCACGCCCCGCGCCGGCGAAGCTCTTCGGCCGCTTCCCGATCCAGCTCTGCCTGCGGGAGGATGCGAAGGCAGAGCGGCGGATCGTCGTCCCGAGGTGCTCCGTGCAGCACGGGGATGCCCGCCGCGGCGACACGGTCGAGGAGGATGCCGCGCGTGGCGAACGGGCCCTCTCTTCGATCGCCGCGCGGGAACGGGGCGAGCAGCAGCCGGGACGCGCCGCTCGGAAACCGCGAGATCCCACCGCCGCCGGGAAGGAGCTTGGGGATGGACGTGCCCACCCGCGTGCGCGCCGGCACTCGCCCGCTCCACACCGCGGCGAAGCGGCCCGGTCCCTCGCTGGCCAGCGCTCGAAGCGGCACGTGCACCGCGGCCACGTCGGGGAACTCGCCGCCGTCCCGCACCGAGATGGCCACCGGCACCGCGTCGTAGGGCGCGGGGCCGGCGCTCTCGACGCGCGTCTCCGGAGTGGGCCGCAGGAGCGCGGCGACGTCCGTCCGGGCGAAGAGGAGAGCGGCGCACGCCGCCGAGACGACGGCGAGGACGAGCAGGTCGACGCGCGCCGATCCGGCGAGGACGCGGCGCCGCGCGGCCAGTGCGAGCGGAATCGCGGCGGCGAAGACCGCTGCGGCGAGAGGCGGCAGGAAGAGCGGACCGGCGGCCACCGCGGCCAGCGCGGGTCCGGTGCCGGTGCGCCGCGCCCGGAAGACGCGCGCCACGAGCGCTCCGAGGAGGGCGCCCGCCAGGATCCACAGCGCGGCGAGGAACGTCGCGGATTCGCGGTTGAGCGTCGCGCGGTTCCCGGCGAGGATCTCGGCGGCGCCGAGACCCGCGGCGAGCGCGCCGATGCACGCGCCGGACAGGACGGGACGGACTCGAATTGGATCCAAGAGAAGCGGTTCTCTCGCGGTGGGCGGCTCCCGGCTCGGTGCCGCGGATCGTCTGCGCGGGCCTCGTCGCGTCGGACTTCGTCGCGAGAGTCCCCTTTCCCGTGCCCCGGGACGTGAAGGTCCGGGTGAGCGGCTTCGTCCGTCAAGGGGGCGGTCCGGCCGCGAACGCCGCGGTGGCGATCGCGAGGCTCGGGGGGCGGGCCGCCTTTCTCGGGGCGGTCGGTGACGACGCGCTCGGCCGCTCGCAGATCGAGGAGCTGGCGGGCGAGGGCGTGGACGCGACCGGCGTGGCCGTCGTCGCCGGAGCCGCGTCGTTCGTCTCGTTCATCCTGGTCGACGCGGCCGATGGAGCACGGACCATCTTCAGCGCACCCTCGGAGCGGCCCGTCCTGCCGCAGGCCACCCGGCTGCCCGCGCCCGCTCCGGACCTGCTGCTCCTGGACGGCTGGGCCGGAGCGGCGGCCCGCCCCCTGGCGCGGGAGGCGCGGCGCGCGGGCGTTCCGGTGCTGCTGGACGCCGGGGCGTTCACCGAGGAGGTCTGCGCGCTGCTGCCGGAAGTCGACGTCGCCATCGTGTCGACGCCCTTCGCCGAGGCGGCGGCCGGGGCCGGGCGGCCCGACGACGCGGTGCGCTGGATCCTCGCCCGGGGTCCGCGGTTGGCCGCAGTGACTGCGGGGGAGCAAGGGGCCTTGGCCGGGGCGGCGGGCGCCGACGAGACGTTCCGCGTTCCCGCCGACCCGGTACGGGTCACGGACACGACCGGGGCCGGGGACGCCTTCCACGGCGGGGCCGGGTGGGCGCTCGCTCGGGGGGAAACGTGGGAGCAGAGCCTCCGGGTCGGGGCCGCGGTGGCTGCCCTCAAGTGCCGGAGCCTCGGCGCGCGGGAGGGGCTCCCCACCTCGGCGGAGCTCGCCTCCTTCCTGGCCAGCCTTGACAGCCCGGGGGACGCCCCGTAAAGTCAATCACGGTGTCGAGTTACCCGCTCGAAGCCTCGCCCCGCACGCGCCGCACCCCGGGAGAGATCCAGAGAATGCGCCACGCCTTCCTCGCAGGGACCGGTGCGTGTCTGCTCGCCGCCGTCCCGACCTTCGCCACTCCGTACGCCGGGGAGTTCCTGGCCAACGGGATCGGCGCGCGCGCCCCGGGCATGGGCGGCGCGTTCGTCGCGCTCGTCGACGACGCGACGGCCGCGTACTGGAACCCCGCCGCACTTCCGCGGAGCGAACGGCGCAATGTCGTCTACATGCACTCCGAGAATTTCGGGGACCTCGTCAACAACGACTCCGGGGCGCTGGTGCTGCGCTCCCGCGAGCTGGACGGGGGCGCCCGCAGCGCGTTCGGGGTGGGGCTCGTGATGGTCTCCGTGCCCGACATCCGCATCGACCCGGACGACCCTGTGTTACTGCAGGAGATCGAGAGCGGCAGCGACGGGGACTTCGACGTGCTCGACGCCGACGGGTCCCAGGGGAACGGGGACCTCGATCCCGGAGAGCGCATCGACCTCGACCTGCTGAGCCAATACTCCCACTTCGTCACCGACCGTCAGCTCGCCGTCTTCCTCTCCTACGGGAGGACGCGCGTCTTCCTGGAGCAGCTCTCCCTGGGAGCCAGCGCGAAGTTCGTGCACAAGTCGCTGGACGACTACTCCGCGTGGGGGATCGGCCTGGACGTCGGGGCGCTGTACACGCTCACGCCGGAGTGGACGCTGGGGGCGAACCTGCAGGACATCACCACCACGTTCCTGGACTGGAGCGGGACGCCGACCGGCGAACGCGAGTACATCACGCCCAGCGCGAAGCTCGGGACGGCGTACATCCTGGACGTGCCGCAGCTCGCCGGATCGCTCGCCGGTGCGCTCGACCTCGACCTGCGCTTCGAGCGCGAGGCCGACGCCACGGTCGAGATCAGCGGAATGACCGGCGATCTGCGCGCCGGGATCGAGTACTGGTACCACGAGGCGTTCGCGCTGCGCGTCGGCACGGAGCGCCTGGGCAGCGACACCAAGCCGTTCACCGGCGGCGCGGGCATCCGCGTCCATCGGTTCTCGTTCGACTACGCTTACCGGAACCACTCCGACCTCGATGACGTGCACCGCATCTCCGGCGGAGTGCGCTTCTAGGCTCACGGAGGGGGTGGCTCAGCTGACGCCGCCGATCGCGCCCCGCTCGAAGGAGATGCGGATCTTCCGCCCGACGGCCGCCCCCGCGACGGCGAGCGGCGGCCTGGCGCTCCCCGCGAGCGCCACCGACACGGCGGAGCTGCCCTCGTTCTGGATCGAGACCTACGGCTGCGAGATGAACACGTACGACTCCGAGTTCATAGCCTCGCGGTTCCTGGAGGAGGGCTGGGCCCCGGCGAGCGGCCCGGACCGCGCCGACGTCGTGCTGGTGAACACCTGCTCGGTGCGCCAGGGGGCGGAGGATCGGGCGCGGCAACGGGTGGCGAGCTTCGCCGGGCTCAAGCACGCGCGCCCGGACCTGCTGGTCGGCGTGGTCGGCTGCATGGCGCAGCGTCTGGGCGAAGGGCTGGAAGCGGGGCGGGGCGTCGTGGATCTCGTCGCCGGAACGGACACCTACCGCGATCTGCCGGGTCTCGTGGCCGAGCGGAGGGCGCTCGGGCCCGGCCAGCGGATCGTGCGCACGCCCGCCGACGCGCGCAGCACCTATTCCATCGCGCGGCATCCGCGCGCGCAGGAGGGGCCGTGCGCCTTCCTCACCATCATGCAGGGCTGCGACAAGTTCTGCACGTTCTGCATCGTGCCGTTCACGCGCGGACGGGAGCGCTCCAAGCTGCTCGACGAGGTGCTGGCGGAGGCGCGACGCCTGGTGGACCGCGGCGTCCGGCAGATCACGCTGCTCGGCCAGAACGTGAACTCCTGGCGGGACGGCGAGCACGGCTTCGCCCGGCTGCTGCGCGAGCTCGACCGGGTGGAGGGCCTCGCGCGCGTGTTCTTCACGTCGTCCTACCCGCGCGACATGACCACCGACGTGCTGGACGCGGTGGCGGAGTGCCGGACGGCCATCGAGTTCCTGCACTTCCCGGTGCAGAGCGGAAGCGACCGGGTGCTCTTGCGGATGAAGCGCAGGCACACGGTGGAGTGGTATCTTCGCCGGGTCGAGGAGGCCCGCGCGCGGATTCCGGGCCTGGAGCTCTCGACCGACCTGATCGTCGGGTTTCCGGGCGAGACCGAGGACGACTTCCGGGAGACGCTCCGCCTCGTCGAGCAGGTGCGCTATGCGGAGTGCTTCATGTACGCGTACTCCCCGCGCGAGGGTACGCCGGCGGCGCGGCTGGCCGATGAGCTCTCCGAGGAGGAGAAGTCGAGGAGGCTCGGCGAGCTGATCGCGCTGCAGCGGCGCATCGGACGCGAGGTGCTGGAAGGGAACCTGGGCCGCGTGAGCGAGGTGCTGGTCGAGTCGCCGAGCCGGCGCAACGAGCGCGAGGTGTTCGGGCGGACGCGCCGGCGGTTCATGGTGGTGCTGCCCGAGGGGCTGGGGCGCCCGGGCGACCTCATCGACGTGCGGCTCGCCGAGCTCCACGGGACGACTTTCCGTGGAGCTGCCACGGGAACGGGGGGGAAATGAGCGTACTGAAAGCGCTGCGGGCCTTTCTCGTCGCGGCCCTGGTGGTGTGTGCCTTCGCCTTCACGATGTACAACGCGAGCACTCGCGTGGAGTTCGTGCGGCTGCCGTTCCTGTCGGACCGCAACGGGGTGCTGCTCGTCGAGCTGATGCTCTACCCGCTGCTGCTCGGTCTGGCGGCGGGCTTCTCCTTCGCCCTGGTGATGCTCCTCGAGGCGCAGACCGCGCTTCGCTCGGAGCGTCGCACGCGCCAGAAGGTGCAGACCGAGCTGACCGCGCTGCGCAACCTGCCGATCGAGGACACGGACGACGAGCCAGGAAGGGCTGGGGCCGTTTCGTGACCGGCGAGGGAGCTCTCGGCCTTCTCGTCGTTCTCGCCGCCGCGGCCGCGCTGGTGTGGTCGCTGGTCGGCGGCAAGCGGCGCAAGAAGACGAAGCGCCCCCCGTACATCGCCGCGCTCGGTGCGCTGGTGGACGGCGACGAGGAGACCGCGATCGCCGAGCTCAAGAACGCGGTACGCGAAGACTCTTCCAACGTCGACGCCTACCTGCGGCTCGGCGACCTGTTCCGGCGCCGCAACGACGCGGAGCGTGCGTACCAGCTGCACCGCGAGCTCGCCTCCCGGCCCGGGCTGGATCGCAGCGACATGGCCCGCGTCCAGCTGGCCCTGGCCCGCGACCACTTCGCCCTGGGCCGCCCGCAGCGCGCTATGGACGCGGCGCGGGAGTCGGTGAAGCTGGCCGAGGACCGGACCGACGCGCTGCAGGAGCTGCTCTCCATCCAGGAACGCACCGGCGACACCGCCGGCGCCTTCCAGACGAAGAAGGAGCTGGCCAAGCGCGCCGAGCGCAAGGGCGATCCGTCGGAACTCGCCGCGTACCGCGCCCGGCAGGGCGAAGCGTTGGCCGAGGAGGGCAACCTCAAGGAGGCCGAGCGGGTGCTGCGCGAGGCGAGGCGGCTGGACTCCGGGCGGCGCGAAGTGAGGCGCGTCTGGGGCGGGCTGCGCGAGCGGCTCGGCGACTACGCCGGGGCCATCGCGGCGTGGGAGGAGCTGCTCGACGAGGAGAAGGACCCGGATGCGTCCCTCTTCGCCGACCTCGAGCGCGTGCGCTTCCTGGACGGCTCGTTCAGCGAGATGGAGGACACCTACAACCGCTTCCTGGACCGCGTGGCCGGACACGAGGCCGCCTCGTTCGGGCTGGCCCGCTTCCTCCAGCGCAAGGGTCAGGTCGACGCCGCGCTGGAGGCCTGCCGGCGCGGCCTGCGGGACAACGCCGACTCGCCGGCGCTGCGCACGCTGTGCCTCGCGCTGCTGCTGCGCGCCGGACGCTTCGGGGAGGCGGAGTCGATCGTGAACGAGTGGCTCACCGAGAACCTGCGCGAGGGACGCCCGGAGCCGCGACACGGCGCGCTGGAGCCGCAGCCGTGAGGCGCGTGGCGGAGCTCTCGGTCGTCGTCGCGCTCGTCTCGGTGGCGTCGCTCGCTGCGCCCGCGTCCGCCGCCCCGAGCGACGCGGAGAAAGCCTGGGAGCGCGGCGACCGCAAGGCCGCCGGTGAGCTCGTCCGCGAGTACGTGGAGCGCAACCCCGAGGCGGCGAGGTCCGCGCGGGTCGCGGCGTTGCTGGCGCGGACGGCGGCCGATCCCGAGGAGGCCGTCGCGCGCTGGGGCGAGGTGATCGAGCTCGAGCCGGACGGCGCGCTCGCCGCCGAGGCACGCTTCGCCAAGGGCCTGCACGCCTACTCCGCCGGGCTGTACGTCGCCGCCGCGAAGGAGTTCGACGCGCTCGCCGAGTCCCACGGCAAGCACTTCGATGCCGGCCGGGCGCGGCTCTGGAAGGGTCTCGCCGAGCTGGGTGCCGACGATCCCGCCGCGGCGGCGGCCAGCTTCGATCGCGCCCGCCGGGAGGGCCGCGACGCCGAGACGCTCGCGGGCGCCGAGATCGGCGCGGCGCACGCGGCCTTCCGCAGCGGCGACGTGGCCGACGCCCTGCGCCGCTACGAGCGCTTCGAGCGCGAACACGGCTCCGACGGCCGGGCGAGCTCGGCCGCACGCCGCGCCGCGGAATGCCTGCGGCTGCTCGGTCGAACCTCCGAGGCGTCGGCGCTGGCCGCGCGCATCGAGCGCAAGTACCCCAACTCCATGGAGGCCACGCTGGCCCGTGCCGAGGTGCGCCGCATCGAGGCCCCGCGCGAGGAGCCGGCCCCCGAGGAGCATCGTCGCGGCCCCTTCGTCGTGCAGGTCGCCGCGCTGGCCGATCTCAAGAACGCCGTGGCGCTCCGCCGCGACATCCGCGAGCTCGGCATCGACGGCGTGCGCATCGAGATGGCCGAGGGCACCGGCGAGCCGCTGCATCGCGTGCTGCTCGGCCCCTACGAAACGGAAGAGGAAGCGCGCGCCATCGCCGACTCCGTCGCCGCGCTCGGGAACCTGAACCCGCGCGTGCGCGAGGGAACGGAGTGACCTCGGGAGCCCCACCGGCGAAAGCGGCCCGACGACCCTCGCCCGTCGAGCCCGGCCTCACGCCGCTCATGCGCCAGTACCTCGGCGTCAAGGCCGAGCATCCCGGCTCGGTGCTGCTCTTCCGCATGGGCGATTTCTGGGAGACGTTCTGGGAGGACGCGGCCGTCGCCTCGAAGGTGCTGGAGATCACGCTGACGACGCGCGGCACGGAGAAGGACGAGCCCGTTCCCCTCGCCGGCGTTCCCCTCTCGCAGCTCGAACCGAGCGTGGCGAAGCTGGTCGCCGCGGGCTACAAGGTGGCCATCTGCGATCAGGTGGAGGATCCGAAGCTCGCCAAGGGTCTGGTGAAGCGCGAGGTCGTGGAGGTCGTGTCCGCGGGCACGGCGACGCTACCCGGCCTCCTCGACGCGCACGCCAACCGCTGGCTCGTCGCTGTCTTCCCCGATGCGGAGGCGGGGCGGGCCGGCATCGCCCGCTGCGAGGTGACGACCGGCGACTTTCTCGGCACGGAGATTCCGCTCGGCGCACTCGCCGACGAGCTCGACCGCATCCAGCCGGCGGAGATCCTCGTGCCGGAGGGCTTCGTCGAAGCGGCGCCGCTGGCCCGGCGGGGCGCACCCGTCGAGCGGCGCCAGGCTGCGGACTTCGCCGGCGCGGAGGACGCGCTCTCCCGGCTTCGCGAAGGACCGGGCCTCGGCGAAGGCCCGCACGCGGCCTGTCCGCTCGCGCTCGCCGCGGCGGCGGCTCTGCTGGCCTACTTGAAGGAGCTGCGCAAGGCGGAGCTCTCCGAGCTCGCCCCGTTCACGCTCGGCGACGGCTCCGACTGCCTCGTGCTCGATGAGATCACGCTGCGCAATCTCGAGATCCTGCGTCCGCTCCGCGAGGGCGCCCGAGCGCTCACGCTGCGCGCCGCGGTGGACGCAACGCGCACACCCATGGGCGGGCGGCTGCTCTCCGAGTGGCTGGCGAGGCCACTGCTCTCGCCCGCGCGGATCGCCGCGAGACACGACGCGGTGGAGGAGCTCGGCGCCGAGGGCGGCCCGGGCGCGGACGTCGCCCTCGTGCTGGAGCGCGTCGCCGACGTGGCGCGCATCGCCATGCGCATCGCCGCGGGCCGCGCCCATGCGCGGGATCTCGTCGGCCTGGCCGCTTCGCTCTCGGAGCTGCCGCGCCTGCGCGAGACGCTGCTCGCGGCGCGCTGCGAGGAGCTGCGGAAGCTCGGCGGGGATCTCTCGGACTTCGCTCCCGAGGTCGAGGACATCGAGGAGACGCTCGTCCCCGAGCCGCCCCTCTCGGTCTCGGACGGCGGGCTGATCCGCGAAGGTTGCTCCGAGGAGCTGGATCGGGCGCGTGCCGCGGCCCGCCACGGGAAGGACTGGATCGCGGAGCTGCAGGCGATCGAGCGAAAGCGCACCGGCATCGCCAACCTCATGGTCGGGTACAACCGCGTGTTCGGCTACTACCTGGAGGTGAGCAAGGCGAACCGGAGTGCGGTGCCCGGGGACTGGGAGCGGCGCCAGACCCTGGTCGGGGGGGAGCGCTACGTGACCGCGGAGCTCAAGGAGCGCGAGGCGGAGATCCTCGGAGCGGACGAGCGGGCCAAGGCGCTGGAGCTGGAGCTCTTCGTCGCGCTGCGGCTCCGGCTGGCGCCGAGCGTCGCACGGATCCGGCGGGCCGGCGCGGCGCTCGCGGCGCTCGACGTGCTCCGCGGCTTCGCCGAGGTCCAGGTGCGGTGCGGCTGGACGCGGCCCGTGGTGGACGACGGGGACCGCATCGAGATTGCCGCGGGGAGGCATCCGGTGGTGGAGGCTGCGCTTCCCGCGCACACCTTCGTGCCCAACGACACGCTGCTGGACTCGACCACGCGGCAGATCCTGCTCATCACCGGGCCGAACATGGCGGGGAAGTCCACGTACCTGCGACAGGTTGCGCTGCTGGTGATCCTGGCGCAGACCGGTTCGTTCGTGCCGGCGGAGTTCGCGCGCATCGGCGCGGTGGACCGCGTGTTCACGCGCGTGGGGGCCGCCGACTTCGTCGCGCTGGGCCACTCCACGTTCATGGTGGAGATGGTGGAGGTCTCACGGATCCTCGCCGCGGCGACGGCGCGGAGCCTCGTGCTGCTCGACGAGGTCGGGCGGGGAACGTCCACCTACGACGGGCTGGCCATCGCCTGGGCGGTGATGGAGCACCTGCACGACGCCCCGGGGCGATCGGCGCGCACGCTCTTCGCCACGCATTACCACGAGCTGACGGAGCTGGCGGCGAAGCTGGCCCGCGCGGTCAACCTGCGCGTCACGGTGCACGAGCATAGGGACCGCGTCGTATTCCTGCGCAAGGTGGTGGAAGGCGCTGCGGACCGGAGCTTCGGCATCCAGGTGGCGCAACTCGCCGGGCTGCCTCTGGAAGTGACCCGCCGCGCGAGGAAGATCCTCGAGGGTCTGGAGGAGGGGACGTTCCTCTCCGAGCGGGGTCCCGCGCGCCGGGCGACCGGCGCTCAGCTCGAGCTGTTCTCGGGATCCGCCGCGTCGGTGCTGTCCGAGCTCGAAGCGCTGGACCCCGAGAGGATGACGCCGATGGAGGCGCTCGCCGTGCTGGCGGAGTGGAAGCGCAGGACGGCGGAGCCGGCGGCGGGCGGGGCGAGCGGAGCCGGCCAGGCCGGCGAGGCCGGCGAAGGAACGACGACGTGAGTCCCATCCGCCGCCTTCCACCCGACGTGGCCAACCGCATCGCGGCGGGCGAAGTGGTGGAGCGGCCGGCTTCGCTCGCCAAGGAGCTGGTGGAGAACGCGCTCGACGCGGGCGCCACGCGCATCGAGGTCGAGATCGAGGCCGGCGGCACGGAGATGATCCGCGTCTCGGACGACGGCAGCGGGATCCCGTCGGACGAGGCGGAGCTGGCATTCGAGCGCCACGCGACGAGCAAGCTCACGGACCCCGCCGATCTCGAGGCCATCTCGACGCTCGGGTTCCGCGGCGAAGCGCTCGCGTCCATCGCCGCGGTGTCGAAGGTGGAGCTCGTGACGCAGCCGGAGCGGGGCGGAGGCACTCGGCTGCGGGTCGAGGCCGGGACCGTCGTGCTGCACGAGCCGGCGGCGCGCGCGCGCGGCACGACCGTCGAGGTGCGCTCCCTCTTCCACAATACGCCGGCGCGGCGCAAGTTCTTGAAGACGCCGGCCACCGAGGGCCGCGTGCTGGTGCGCGCGCTCGGAGCGGCGGCCGTCGGCGCTCCGGGCACGGGCTTCCGTGTCGTGCGGGACGGCCGAGTGGTGCTGGAGGTGGCGCCCTCGCACGGGCTCCGGGAGCGCGCGTCGGCGCTCCTCGGCGGGGAGACGGTGGCGCGCATGGTGGAGGTGAAGGGGGGACGCGGCGGCGTGGAGGTGCGGGGGCTCGTGGCGGCGGCGGACTTCTCGCGGGCGCGGGACGGACAGATCCTGCTCGTGAACGGCCGTCCGGTGAGCGATCCGTCGATCGCCCACGCCGTGCGGGTCGGACTGGGCAACGCGGTGCCGCACGGCAAGCACCCGCTCTTCGTGCTGCTGCTGCGCCTGGACGCACGCGCCATCGACGTGAACGTGCATCCCACCAAGCGCGAGGTGCGCTTCCGGGAGAAGGACCTGGTGTTCGCCGCGGTGCGGGAGGCGGTGGCGTCGGTGCTGATCGACACGCGCTTCGACGCGCTGGGCCGCGAGGGACTGCTGCCGTGGAGGACGAGCGCGGCGCGCCGGCCGGATCCTCCGGCGCTCGTGGTGCGGGAGGGAGCACCGCGCGGGAGCGCTTCGCCCCGGGTGTCCGCTCCCCCGGCGGTGCAGGCGAGGGCTCCGGCGGCGGATTCGTCGGACTTCGCCGGCGCCGGCGCTCCGGCACGCCTCGCCACGCGACGCCTTCGCCTGGTCGGCGAGCTGTGGGGTGCTTATTTGATCGTCGAGGACGAGGACCGCCTGCTGGTGATCGACCAGCACGCCGCGCACGAGCGCGTGCTCTACGACGAGATCCGCGAGGCGGCGACGTCGGCGGCGAGGATGCCGGTGCAGGGGCTCCTGGTTCCGCTGAACGTGGAGCTCCAGCCGGGGTCGGATCCCGCGGAGACGTCGGCCGCCCTTCGCACGCTCGGCTTCGACGCCCGCGAGGGCGGGCCGTCCAGCGTGCTGGTCGACGGGATCCCCGGTCACCTCTCCCGCTGGGGCGGCGGCGAGTTCCTGCGAGAGCTCTTCGCCTCGGCGGAGGGTGCCGCGTCCTCGGCGGAAAAGCTGCGGGACACGGTGGCGAAGTCCTACTCGTGCAAGGGCGCGGTCAAGTTCAACCAGCGGCTCCATCCCGAGGAGATCGATCATCTGTTGCGCAGCCTCGAGCGCACCGACGTGCCCAGGCTCTGCCCGCACGGACGGCCCATCTATCTCGAGGTGCGCCGCGAGCAGATCGACGACCGCTTCGAGAGGTGAAGCCGCCGCTCCTGCCGAGCCTGATCGGAGCCACCGCTTCGGCGAAGACGGCACTAGCCGTGGCGGCGGCGAAGCTCGTGCGTGCCGAGATCGTCTCCGCGGACTCCCGGCAGGTGTACCGCAGGCTCGAGGCCGGCACGGCGAAGCCCACGGCGGCGGAGCGCGCGGCGGTTCCGCATCATCTCATCGACGTCGCCGACCCCGAGGAGACGTTCACCGCGGCCCGCTTCGGGCGAGAGGCGCAGACTGCGGCGGCGGCCGTGCGCGCGCGCGGCCGGATCCCGCTGCTGGTCGGCGGGAGTGGGCTCTATCTGCGCGCCGCGGAGCGCGGGCTCTTCGAGGGGCCGGCGGCGGACGTGGAGCTTCGCGAGCGCCTTCGTCAGGAGGCCGAGACGCACGGCGATGAGGCCCTGCACGCACGTCTCGCCGAGGCCGATCCGGAGACGGCGGCGCGCCTGCACGCGGCGGACCGGGTGCGCGTGATCCGCGCGCTCGAGGTGCTCGCGCTGACCGGAGAACCGCTCGCCGAGCACCATCGGCGGCACCGCGCGGCACCTTCGCCCTTCCGCTGCCTGCGCTTCGGGATCGAGTGGGAGAAGGAGGCGCTCGCGCGGCGAATCGAGTCCCGCGTCGACGCGATGCTCGGCGCGGGGTGGATCGAGGAGGTGGAGCGGCTGGTGCGCGAGGGTCTCGTCGAGGACGCGCCGGCGTGGAAGGCGCTCGGCTACCGCGAGGTGCGGGACGGGATCACCGTCAGCGCGGCGCGGGAGGACATCCGAAGGCGCATCGTCACGGCGACGCGGCAGTTCGCGAAGCGCCAGCGCACCTGGTTCCGCGCCGTCGAGGGCGTGATCTGGTTCCGCGTGGCGAAGGAGGCCGATCTCGAGGGCATCGCCGCGACGATCGCCGAGAGGATCGGGGAGGAGGCCGGCTGACGGCGCGCGGAGCCGTTGCCCGGTAGTGTCCCAAGTCGAATTAGGACACTACCCGTTGCCCGGCCGGCTTGACGTGGTCCGCTGCCGGCGGCATTCTACCCGCCGGGCGGGCATAACTCAGTTGGTAGAGTGTCAGCTTCCCAAGCTGAAAGTCGCGGGTTCGAATCCCGTTGCCCGCTCCAGCTGTCCTCCCGGTTCGTCATCTCCCGTGTTGCCCTCTGCCGGCGTTCGCACCGCTCCTCGTCACGCCGCTGCGCCACGCCTTCGCCTGAGCGAGATCAGGCGCACCGCGCCTGTCCCGTCGCGGAGCGGGTGCGGATGCGACGTCCGGCGAGCACAGGAAGGTCGGAAGGTATCAGCCGCTGGGATCGCGGCCGATCGAGTCGTGAGAAGACGCGCATCAGCCATCAAGCGCTGAGCGGTCCTGCCTCAAAGGGGACGGAGGCGCCGTGCTCGTCAGGCTCGGTGCCTCCGCCGTTCACCGGAGCTGCGGAACCATCCGCTCCGACAGCCGGTCGGCTTGCCAGCCGGCTCGAAGCGATGGAGAATACGCGCCGCCGCGAAACCGCGCGCCGCCGCCACTGGGATCGCCGTTGTCTCGTGCCGCCGCCATCATGCGCCTGGGGATCGCCGGCCTGCTCGCGTTCTGCGGCTGCGAGTCGTCGCCCCCTTCCGCCCTCGATCGCCCGAACATCGTCCTGCTGATCGCCGACGACCAGGACTTCGCCCATCTCGGATTCCAGGGCTCACCGGCGGTGCGCACTCCCGAGCTCGACCGGATCGCGCGGCAGGGAGCCGTCTTTCCCGATGCGCACCTGCCCATGTCCCGCTGCCGGCCGACGCTCGCCAGCTTCCTCTCCGGCCGCTGGCCGCACGAGACGGGGACGTACTTCGCCTACGGCGAGGGCACGCTGGATCCGGCGGGCTCCCTCCCGAGCCTCCTCCGCGACGCCGGCTACGCCACCTTCGTAGCCGGGAAGTACTGGGAGGGTGACCCGCGCGAGATGGGCTTCACCCATGGATCGGGCAAGACGCAGAACAGCTTCGTCCGCGAAGGTCAGGAGGAACTCTTCGACTTCCTGGACGAGACCGGCGGCCGCCGCCCGCTGTTCGTGTGGTGGGCGCCGAAGCTCCCGCACACGCCGCACGATCCGCCGCACGAGCACTTCGCTCCGTTCGCGGACGATCACGTCGTGCCGCCGCCGTGGGTCGGCCCCGACCGCGCCGACCTCTTCCGCGAGAAGGAGCGCGTGCTCTGGGCCATGATGTCGTGGCTCGACGACGCCGTCGCCGATCTTCGACGCCGCCTCGAGACGCTCGGTCTCGCGCGCCGCACGATCTGGATCTACGTGATCGACAACGGCTGGGCGAACGGGGTCCCCTCGAAAGGCACGCCGTACGAGGCGGGCGTGCGCACGCCCATCGTCGTGGCCGGCCAGGGCGTCGCGGGGGGGCTCTTCGCCGACCTCGTCAGCACGCTCGACGTCACGCCGACGATCCTGGACTACGCCGGCATCTCCGTTCCCGCGGCTGCCGCCGGGCGAAGCCTGCGCCCGCGGATCGAGGCCGGCGCGGCCGCTTCCGCAGGTGCCGCCGCTCCCGCAGGTGCCACCGCTCCCGCCGGCGACCGGGGGATCCTCTTCGGCGCCGACTACGCCGCCTTCGCCGGAGGTCCGCAGCCCGACCCCGCCCGCGACGTCATCGCTCTCTACGCGCGCGACGGACGCTGGAAGTACATCCGCTGGATGCAGGACATCGAGGAGGGCGCGAACCTCGACCGCCTGCGCATCGTCCACGAGGCGGCCGACTTCCCGACGCGCCGCGCCGGCGATGAGGAGCTGTTCGATCTGGATGCCGATCCGGCGGAGCGGAGCAACCTCGCGGGCGCCACCGAGCACGCCGAACGGGTCGCGCGGATGCGGGCCGCCGCGCAGGAGTGGTGGGCGAAGGCGTGCGCGGGGGCTCAGCCGGCGCCGGCGAGCCAGGCGAGCGGCTGACCCGCCGGGAGCGGGCGCATCTCCAGCAGGAAGGCGATCAGCTCGTCGTTCTCGCCGGCGCGGTGCGGGTTGAAGAACTCCCACACGATCTCGTTCGCCGGTGTCACCTCGAAGGCACGTCCGGCTTCGGTCTCGGTGATCAGCGTGTTGCCGTTCGCCAGGCGGTGGTTCGTCCCGCAGCACTCCGAATAGAAGTCGTTGGACTCGTCGCCGGAATAGGCCCAGACGACCTGCTGCGTGAGCGGGTCGATCTCCAGCACGCGGGAGCGTCCGCCGGTCGAACCGCTGTTGTCGAAGAGCAGCAGGTTGCCGTTGGGCAGGAACGTCGGGTCGTGGTTGCGGTGCGAGAAGCCGGAGAGCGCCCAGACCAGTTTGTTCTGGGCCATGTCCACGACGCCGACCACGCTGATGCGGTTGAACGAGACGAGCGCATTCCCCGCGCCGAAGGCCGGCGAGCGCGCAGCCAGCGATCCGTCCAGGATCTCCAGCGTGTTGGTGTGCAGCAGGTCGCCGGCCTCGGGCGCGCTGCCGAGGAACGGCGCGTAGTGCGACGCGCGAACCGCCTCGAGCAGGGAGTGGCGCTGCAGCTCCTCGCCGTTCGCGTCCAGCAGGCTCACGAAGTCCTCGAGCACGGGCCGCGTCGCGTGCACCTCGGGGATGACGTGGGCTTCGCGGGTCAGCACCCAGATCTCGCCGCCGGGCATCACCTGGAAATCGTGGTGCGCGCCGTTGCGGTGCGCCCAGAGGATGTTGGAGTCCTGGTCGAGCTTGAGCAGCGCCTTGCCCTCGAAGATCACCAGGAGGTCGCCGGTCTCGTAGAGGTGCACCTTGCGGAAGTAGTGGAACGACGGCTGGTCGGCGGGTGCGGGCACTCCGGGGAAAGCCTCCTCGAAGGAGCGCCTCCAGGCATGCCGAACGACGCCGGTGCGGTCCATGAGGATGGCCATCGGCGCATGCCCCGACGTGTAGAGGAGCATCTCCGCGCCGGCCTTCTCGCGGTCGTAGACGGTGACGCCGGTCGTCTCCGGGGCCTCCTCGTCCGCGGACAGGTACCCGAGGGCGCGGAGGCGCTCCACCTCCTCCTGCTGCAGCGAGGCGAGCTGCTCGCCACCGGCCTGCTCGGCGCGCGCCCAGTGTCCCGGCTCGGCCGCATCCTCGCCGCGCCCGGGTGCGCGGTCGGCGAGACCGAGCTTCTCGGTGAGCGAGCTCATCAGGGCGAAAGGGGGAGACCGCTTCTCGTGGACGAGGAAGCCGGCGAAGAAGCTCGCCGGGAGCGCGGCCAGCAAGGCCGCGGCGAGCACGAGGCGGCCTCCGATGCCACGACTCATGGTCTCTCCGGGGTCGACCGGCGCCCCGCGGCGCGCGCGGTCGCCACCCTTTACGGGATGCCCCCGCGAGTGTCAAGGCGGTGGCGGCGTTGCCACTCCGCCGACCCTGTGGTGAACTGGCCGGCCGCGCGCCGCCCGCTGCCGTTCAAGCGGAGGCGCCGGAAAGCCGTCGAGTCCGGAGGGGGCGAAGCTCGATGACGACGTTGCAGGGGAGCGCCGCGCTTCTCCTCGCCCGGGTGGGGGTGGTGCTGGCCGCGGGGGCGGCCGCGGCGAACGTGTTCCAGTTCGATCCGCTGGCGGTCCCGTCCCGGGAACAGCAGGTGCTGATCCTGGCCGGGCTCCTCCTCGGAGCCGGCGGGACGGCCTGGGCGATGCTCCGGGGGAGCCTCGGTCCGGGCCCCTTCGCGTCGGCCGCCGGCCGCTTCCTGCTCGTCGCCGTGCAGGTCGCGCTGCTCGTGCAGGTCATCCAGGCGTTCGAGATCGAGAGCCCGGTCTTCGCCGAGCGCGTGATCCCGCTGGCCGCACTCGGCTTCGTCGTGAACCACGTCCTGCCGGCGCGGCTTCGCCTGCCGTTCTTCGCCTGCCTCTCCCTGGTCGGGATCGGGCTCGTGTTCGGGGCGAAGCAGGCAACTTGGCTGATCGCCATCGGCGTCGGTCTGATCGGCCTGTGCGAGCTGCCGGTTCCGTTCGCCCTGCGGGTGCTGCTGGTCGTCGGCGCCGGCGCCTGCCTGGCGCTGCAGCGGGCCGGAAAGCTGCCTTCGCCGTGGTCCGGAGCCATCTGGCCGATCCTCGGCTCCATGTTCATGTTCCGGCTCGTCGTCTACCTCTACGACCTTCGCCACCGCCGCGAGCCGTTCCATCCCTGGCGGGCCCTCTCGTACTTCTTCATGCTGCCGAACGTCGTCTTCCCGCTCTTCCCGGTGGTCGACTACGCCACGTTCCAGCGCACCTGGTACGACCGCAAGGACGCCTGCGAAATCTACCAACGCGGAATCCGCTGGATGCTGCTCGGCGTGACGCATCTCGTGATGTACCGGGCGGTGTACCAGTACCTGACCATCTCCCCGACCGAGGTCGTCGATGCGTCGAAATTCGGCCACTACGTCACCGCGAACTTCCTGCTCTACTTCCGCGTGTCCGGCCAGTTCCACCTGATCTGCGGGATCCTGCACCTCTTCGGCTTCCACCTGCCGGAGACGCACCGCCTGTTCTTCTTCTCCTCGAGCTTCAACGACTTCTGGCGGCGCATCAACATCTACTGGAAGGACTTCATGATGAAGGTCGTGTACTTCCCGACCTTCTTCCGGCTCCGCAAGTCCGGCGAGACGCCCGCGCTGATCGTGGCCACCGTGCTGGTCTTCTTCGTCACCTGGATCACGCACTCGTACCAGTGGTTCTGGATCCTCGGCGAATGGCTGATCTCGCTCACCGACATGATGTTCTGGGGGATCCTGGCGCTGGCCCTGATCGGCAACACGCTCTGGGAGATGCGCGCCGGACGGAAGCGTGCACTCGTTCCCAAGGCGCGCCCGCTCGCCGACATCGCGCTGTCCGCGCTCCGTACGGTTCTCTTCTTCGTCCTGATGAGCGTGCTCTGGTCGCTGTGGACCGCGCCCACGCTCGCCGGCTGGGGGGCGCTGGTGGGCGCGGCGGGAGCGGATCCGGCCGGCTGGCTCGTGCCGCTCGCGGTGCTGGCCGGGGCGGTGGTCGTGGTGGCGGCGGGCATGAAGCTCGGCGAGACCTGGCGCGGCAGCGGACCGTCCGCGCGGCTCCATCCCGCGTGGATCACGGTTCCCGCGCTGCTCGCGATGCTGTTGGTCACGAGCCCGCGTCTCGCCGCGCGGCTCCCGGTTCGCGGCCAGGAGTTCGTGCGGGACCTGCGCATCCCCGGTTTGAACCGCGAGGACCAGGAGCTGATGGAGCGCGGCTACTACGAGAAGCTCACCAAGGTGAACCGCTTCAACAGCCAGCTCTGGGAGGTCTATGCAAAGAAGGGCGACAGCGCGCCGCCGCCGATCCGCCGTCCGACGGGGGATTTCCAGGGACTGGAGAACATCCCGCTGCTCGGCGTCACCTACAAGGGGCAGCCGCTGCGCACGAACCAGTGGGGGATGCGGGATCGGGACTACGATCTGGTGAAGCCGGAAGGCACCTACCGCATCGCACTCATGGGCGCGTCCTACGTGATGGGGTCGGGCGTCGGCGACGGGGAGACGTTCGAGTGGCTGCTCGAGGACCGGTTGAACCGCGAAGCGACGGCCGAGGGCAGGCCTGCGGTCGAGATCCTCAACTTCGCGGTGGGCACGCTCTCCTCCGCGCAGCAGCTCTACATGCTGCAGAAGCGCGTGCTGCCGTTCGATCCGGACGCGGTCGTGCTCGTCTCCCCGGCGACGGACGCGGACCTCTTCGCCCGGTACCTGTACCGCAGCCGCGACGAGAACGTGGAGATTCCCTACGAGTACCTGCGCGGGATCATCGAGCGGGTGGGCATCGACTCGACGACGACGGAGGAGAGCGCGATGCAGCTGCTCTACCCGGTGCGCACCGAGATCCTCGAGTGGGTCTACCGCGAGTTCGCCAGCGAGTGCACGAGCCGCGACGTCCTGCCGGTGTTCGTGTACCTCACGCTGCCGGGGCGCACGCCCGACGTCGAGCTGATCGAGGAGCAGATCCGTCTCGCGAAGGACTCGGGGTTCGTCACCTTCGACCTGCGCGACGTGTACGACGGCTTCGACCCGAAGAAGCTGCAGGTGGCGTCCTGGGACTGGCACCCGAATCCGCGGGGGCACCGCATCATCGCCGAGCGCCTCCACCGCGACTTCACCGCCAGCGGGAACGTGCTGCCCTGAGCGCGTTCAGCCGCCGCGCGCGCGAACGAGCTCGCGGTTGGTGCGGTACCACGCGATCGTGCGTTCGAGCCCTTCCTCGAGGGACGTGACCGGTCTCCAGCCGAGAATCCGCGCCGCCTTCTCGATCGAGAGGCGACGCTCGCGCGCCTCGCCCTCGCGGTGCGGCAGCGCGCCGAACTGGAGCTTCGCGCGGGAGCCCGTGAGCCGGAGCACGGTCTCCGCCACCTCGCGAAGGGGCACGCTCCGGCCGCTGCCGGCGTTCAGGATCTCGCCGCCGGCGGATTCGACGACGGCGGC
>JBQTGV010000074.1:0-17012 GCA_052390515.1 Candidatus Eiseniibacteriota bacterium
GGCGCTGGAGGAGACCGACTCCTCCGGTCGGGTCACCGTGCACGATCCGGCGCTGGGCCGGGTGGAGTTCTCGTCGGGCGCGGTGCGGCGGCTGTGGAGTGGAGACGTGCTGGAGTTCATCGAGGAGGGAGCACCGTGAAGGGAGAGAATCGGAACGAAGGTGGCGGTCGGCGTGGGCCCTGCGAGCGTCGTGCGGCTCCACGTCGGCTCAGTGTGGGAATCGGGATCGCGCTCGTGCTGGTGGCTGTCCTCCCCTCGGACTCGGCACCTGATGCCGCGGTTCCCGTCGGGGGTCTGTCGCCGCTCTGCAAGGTAGGGCTCGCGCTTCTGGCCACGGCGGTCACCCAAGTACCGGGGATGATCGGCGGCGCCCTGGATCTGATCGGGGAGCACTGCTTCTGACGGCAACCGTCTCGTTGGAGCTTTCGCTCTGAAGTGCTACGATCCCGGAACGGCGGTTCGCGCCAGCGTGCGCGCCGCCGCCCCGAGGTCCGCTCATGACCTGCACTCTCGACGATCCGCCTCCGGGGGGCCGTGCCCTGGGAGAGACTCACGGGGGAGCGCGGAACCTCCCGAGGTTCCTCTGCTCGTTGCTCGGACCGGGGCCGGTTCTCGTGGTCGGCTCCTCGCAGGTGGCCCTGGAAGCCGCAGCCACGCGAGAGGTCGTCGTCGTCGATCCCGACCATCGGCGTCTGAGCGACGTCCAGGATCGCGTTTCCCGGCACGGGGGCCACCTTCGCGCCATCTGCAAGGACCTGGAGCGGCAGGATCTCGGCGTGGCGCCTCGGAGCATGGCGAATGTCGTCTGCGTCGACGTGCTGGAGCGCACCCGCGACGACATCGCGGTCCTGGAGCGACTTCATCGGGTGCTCGCACCGGAGGGTCGTCTCGTGACGCGCGTCCGGGCGCGGCGCACCTCAGACACGTCGAGGCTCTACGACCCGGAGACGCTGCGCAGCTCGCTGGAGGTCGCCGGCTTCCGCACGCAGACGGTTCGCTACTGGAACTTCCTCGGGGTTCCGTGGGCCTGGGCGACGGCTCGACGTCGGGATCTCGCTGACGGGGCCGGTGAGGCCGCCGTCGGTCTCCCCTCGCACTGGTGGGACCAGGCGCTGGACTGGTGGTTCGAGGCGGTGGAGAACCGGGTCGGTTTCCCCACCGGCGTGAGCCTCATCTCCGTCGCCACGCCGCACGTGGAGAAGGTGCGCGTACGCCGCGAGTCCCTGTCCAAGGCGCTGGGTCAACGCGGAACCCGCGAGGCCTACGAGCCCATGGCGGCGTCGCGCTGAGGCACGGGTTAATTTCGGTCCGCTGACGTCCTAGCTTGGTCGTGGCTCTCCCCCGGGCTCGTAGCTGGAGGCTGCCATGAACCGTCTCCGCGTCGCCTCGCTCGCTGCCTTTCTGACCGCTGCGTCCTTTCACCCGGTGTCGGCCCTCGAGAAGCGGGCCATGCTCATGCCGGAACACGTGGGAGAAGAATGGGGTGCTGCCGCCACGGTGACGCTGGCGTACTACAACATCTGCACCGGTTGGATCTGGGCGTACAGTGGCTGGGCCGAAGGCGAACAGGTAGGCGTGTACTTCGAGCCCGACTGTTCGCTCCCCGCCCTGATCCGCGCGTCATCCGTGCTGACGTTCGACGGACCCTGGTCCGGCTACGGGTACACGGGCACGATCGCGATCGTGTCGGCGGACGATTGCTCGGGGCAGATCATCGCCTCACAGCCCTGGGTGGGAGGCGACGGATGGAACGACCACACCTGGAATGTGGAGGTCTCGGCCAGCGTTCAGCTGGCGTGTGTGACCGGTGTCGAGGCCACGAGCTGGGGTAGGGTGAAGGGCATCTACGAGTAGCTGTCCGATCCGGCCACGAAGGACCAGCGGCGCGGCCTTCGCTATCGCCCACGGAGCTTTCGCCGTCGCGCCTCCAGTTCCTCCGCCCCGGGATGAAGCTCGAGCCCGGCGGTCAGCACCGAGTCGGCACGCGCCTTCTCCCCGAGTCGATCGAGCGCATCGGCCAACGCTGCGTGTGCGTCGAGGTGACGGGGGCGAAGCTCGAGCGCGCGCATCGCCGCATCCCGCGCTTCCTCGATTCGGCGCACCCCGACCAGCGCCCCTGCGCGGAGCGCGTGCAGGTCGGCCGAGTCGGGGTGGAGCGCCAGCCCTTCCTCGGTGATCGCGAGCGCGGTGGTGAGCTGCCCCGAGTCCCGGTAGAGCCGGCCCAGATCGAGGTACGTCTCCGCCAACTGCCCCACTTGCAGAGCGCGTACCCAGCTACGCGCGGCACCCGCGGTGTCGCCGCGCCGGGCGAGTGCCGCCCCCCGCTCGTTCAGCGAACCCGCCAGCGTTCGGCGGATGGAGGGTGCAGGCATCAACCGGTACGCATCCTCGAGCGCGCGGAGCGCCGGCTCCCCCTCGCCAGCCCGGAGCGCCAATCGCCCCGCGGACTCGAACGAGCGAGCGCGCCGCCACTCGCCCAGGGCCAGCGCGACCTCGGCCGGTGCCGTAGCCGGAATCGGAGCCGCCGTCGCGGCTCGGTGCAGGCCTTCGAACAACTCGCCCATGGAGTCGGCATAGAGGAGCTTGGGCGCTTCGAACTCGAGCGTAGGCCGGTCGTCGGTGTTCGCCGCGGAACCGCCGATCCAGGAGTCGAGCGACGTGCCGGAGAGCAACAGGAGAGACAGCAGGCTCGGTGCGTCCGGCGCGTCGGCAGTCTGCATGACCGGCGCAACGCCCGGCAGTCTCTGCCGCTCGACGAGGGCGCTCACGTCGAGCTCGAACGACTCGTCCCCGGCGACGATCAGCAGGTCGCCCCACGCGCCGCGCCACACCTGCACGGCGGGGAAGGTGCCCCGGACCGCGGCGACCACGCTGCGCAGGGCTTCCGTCGAGAGCGAGTAGCCCTGGATCCAGGAGCAGAGGATCCCTCCCGGGCGAAGTCGTTCACGCGCCTCGGCGTAGAACTCCGCCGACATGAGCGAGCCGATTCCCGAGTTCCACACGTGCGACGGCAGCGACACGACCACGTCGTACTCACGCCGGGAGAGCCTCACGTGGCTTCGTCCGTCGCCGACCAGGAGGCGCACGCGGGGGTCCTCGAGCACGCGACCGTTGGCTTCGCCGAACCAGGCCCGTGCGGCCCGCACGACCTCCGGGGAGATCTCCACCACGTCGATGCTCTCGACTCCGGGGAAACGCGCGGCGGTGGCCGCGGTGATGCCGCCGCCGAGGCCGATGACCAGCACGTCGCGGGCGTGGCCGTGCAGCAGGAGCGGCAGCCCGGCGACCGAGACCTGCGTGGAAAGGTCGCCCGCGGTGCTCGCCTCGGTGACGCCGTTCAGCTGCATCGTGTACGACTCGTCCTCCCGTCGCACGGTGACGGTGGAAGTGAGGCCCTCCTCGAGGAACACGATCTCGGCGTTCTCCGGCGCCAGCGCTTCGCCTCCGGCCCGCCGGAGGTCGGCGCCGAGGACGAAGGCTCCGCGAGGCATCACCGATCGATTCCACTCCGGCATCCGCGCGGCGTTGGCCGTCGCCGCGACGGCGAGCGTCAGGGCCGACGCAACGACGAAGACGCGCCCGGGTCCGCGCCAGACGGTGACGATCGCCAGGGACGCGAGGACCGGCAGCGCCGCCACGAGCGTCACTCCGCTCTGCAGACCGGCCGCGGGCAGGATGACGAAGCCCGCCGCCCAGGAGCCGAGGATCGCGCCGAGCGTGTTCGCCGCGTAGACGTCGCCGGTGGCGCGGTGCCCCGCGGCGCGGCGGTCCAGGGCGACGGCGAGCGGCAGCGCGGCCCCGGAAACGAACGTCGGCGGCAGCAGCGGGATTCCCGCCAGGAGGAACTGCACGAGTACGCTCTCTCCCCACGTGCCTCCGCCTCGGGCGGCCAGCGTGACGAACAGCGCGGGGAGGCGGTCGAAGAGCGGCAGCAGCGCGAGCGAGAACGCGCCGATGAGAACTGGACACAGGGCGAAGGCCCTCGCCGCGCTCGGTCCGCCGCCGGCGAGGCGGCGTGCAGTCAGGCTCCCCGCGGCGATGCCGAGGAGGAACACGGCGAGCACGACGGCGAACGCGTAGATCGTCGTGCCGAGGGAGAGCGCGAGCGCCCGCGTCCACAGCACCTCGAAGGCGAGCGCGGCGAACCCGAGGACTCCCGCGGCGAGATAGAGGAGGGGGCGCGGGAACGGAAGTGCGGCGACGGGCGCCGCGGCCTCGGGCGATGCCGCTGCAGGAGTGTCGGCGTCGGGGGACGCCCCTGTGGGCGAAGCCGCCGCGGGCAGGTCGGCGTCGCGAGACGCCACTGCGGAGATGTCTCCCGCGGCGGGAGACTTGCGCCCGAGCGCGATGGCCGCGATGCCCAGCGTCACGTTCAGCGCGACACCCGCGGCCAGAGTCGCCGTCAGCCCGGCGGACGGCAGCAGACCGAACGTCGCCGCGAGGGTTCCCCCCGCCGCTCCCAGCGTGTTGATTCCGTAGAGGTCGGCGACGCGGCGGCGCTCCGCGCTCCCGGCTTCCGCGTGGCGGACGAGAACCGGGAGCGTCGCGCCCATCAGAAAAGTGGGCGGGAGCAGGATCATCGCGCTGACCGCGAAGCGGACGGCGTCGAGCGCGGGCCCGGACTCGCCGAGCGCGGGATAGAGCGCCGCGTAGAGGGGCTCCGCCCCGCGCAGCAGGAGCGGAACGAGCACCGCAGCCGCAGCCAGCAGGAGCTCCAGCCGCCCGTACACCTCCAGCGGCCTCGCCCAGCGGTGCGCGTTCCGTCCGGCCCACCATCCGCCGAGCGCCAAGCCTCCCATGAACGCGGTCAGCACGGTCGAGACGGCCGGCACAGTCGCGCCGAAGAGCAGCTGGAAGAGTCGGATCCAGACGATCTGGTAGAGCAGCCCCGCCGCCCCCGACAGGAAGAACAGGGCGAGGACCGCGGAGAACGAGGGGGATCGGTTCAGTTGCCTGCTCGCGGCGCGTCGAGCCGCGCCACCGCGACCTGACCCAGCCGGGAGTAGTCCACGCTGCGACCGGCGAGCCGCACGGCCTCCTGGTCGGCGTGGAATCCCATCGAGTTCTCCGCCTCGATGTAGTCGAGCAGGAACTGCGCCTTGCGCTGGTAGTCGCGGGCGCCGGCGAGCTGCTCGTCGGTGGCACCGCCGTCGCGCGCCGCCTTGATGTCGCCGATCAGCGCGACGAGCGCGTCCATGGCCACGTTGCGCATCTCGTGCGTGCGGCTCTGGATCGTCTCCGCGCGGCCGCGCAGCTCGTCCTCGCTCGCCTTGTGGCACGTCTGGCAAGCGTTCGCCACGTTGAGCAGCGGCGAGCGCACGTGGTGGTCGCTGATCTTGAGGGCTCCGACGCGCTGATAGGGCATGTGGCAGTCCGCACAGGCCACGCCGTTGCGAGCGTGGATGCCCTGGTTCCACATCTCGAACTCCGGATGCTGCGCCTTCAGCACGGGCGCGCCGGTCTCCGCGTGAACCCAGTCCTTGAACCCGGCCTCGTCGTAGTAGGCCAGAGCGTCATCGGCGCGGAGTCCCTTCGCCCAGGGGTAGACGAGCCGCTTCTCCGGCCCTTGGAAGTAGTACTCCACGTGGCACTGGCCACAAACGTACGCTCGCATCTCCTGGCGCGAAGCATCTCGGTTGACGTCGTAGCCCTCGATCCCCTCGGACGACTTGAACGCGCGCATGCCCTCGATGAAGGCCGGCCGCGTCACGCGCAGCGCCATGGTGGCCGGGTCGTGGCAATCGATGCACGCGACGGGGTGCTCCACCAGCGGACGCGCTTCGGAGTACGCCATTCGGTTGATCGCCTCGAATCCGCGGGTCATATCGCCGTCTCCGGCCGTGCGGTAGGCCTGCACCATCGAAGCGTGGCAGTTGAGGCACGTGCCCGGCTGCTTCACGACCGCCTGCCGCTCGGTGAAGGTCTGGTCCTGGAGCATGAACGCGTGGCCGCGCTCCTCGCGGAAGTCGACCGAGAACGCGTAACCCGCCCAGATCGTGCGCAGCCTCGGATCCTCCTCGAGCCTCGATTGCGCGACGATCGACCGCGGATCCGCCGCGGTGGGCGTGCGCTGCACCGCCTCGGAGCCTCCGAAGCGCGTCCGTTGCTGGTCCACGGTGCGGACGTAGCCGTCGTACTGCAGCGGGAAATTCTTGCCCCACACCGCGGGGTCGGACGTCTCCTCGGTGACTTCCACCACGCGGAAGAACGGGTCGTGGGCCTCGTGCTTGCGCTCCGCGATGTTCACCAGCAGCGCGGTCACGCCCGCGGCGCCGGCCGCCGCAGCGATCGCGACGAGGATCGCGGTGCGAAGGAACGAACGGGACTCGGGGGGAGGTGGGGTCATCGTGGATCTCCATCGTGAGGGAGGGGCGCGCTCCCGACACTGACGAACTCGGGGTGGCCCTCCCCGGAGTGACAGCGGAGGCAGGATATCGCTTCGCCCGCCCGGTGGGGACCGTCCAGCTGGGCCACGAGGTCCTCGTGGCAATGGCGACAGGCGCCTTCGGTGACGCGCCGGTTGCGCTCGGTGATCCGGATCGTCTGAGGGAAGTCTCCGGTCGTGAAGGCGTACGAGTGGAAGAAGCCGTTGACGGCCTTCGTCCAGTACTTCCCGGCGAGGTCGTGGGGCGCGTGGCAGTCGTTGCACACCGCCACGTGGCGATGGCTCGACTTCACCCAGCCATCGAACTGTGCCTGCATGACGTGGCAGTTCGCGCAGGCGTCGGGGTCGTTCGTCAGGTAGGACGCTCCGCGGGCGTAGACGAAGGTGAAGCCCCCGACCCCGACGGCCACGCCCAGGACGCACCCGACGACGACGGCGGCCAGCGAGATTCGGCTCATCGGCATTCGCCCCGCGTGCGTCAGCTCCGGAGGAAGCGCTCCTTCACCCGTCGCCGGGCCAGCCAGCGGCGGCGCGCCTCGGCGAACTCGCCGCCCAGTCCTTCCTCGCGGAGTTCGTTCACGCGTCGTTCCGCGGCTGCGACGTCCACGTCGGCCACCGGGGACGCGGTATCGGTCAGCACGGTGACGCGGTTCTCGGCGACCTGCAGGAAGCCGCCCTCGATGTAGAAGGAGTGCGTCTGTCCGTCCGTCGTGACGCGCAACTCGCCGTTGCCGAGCTTGGCGAGGAGACGGGCGTGGCCGGGCAGGACGCCGACCTCCCCGTCGTGGACGGGAACCGTCACACGAGCCGCAGGAGCGTCGAAGATCGACTTCTCCGGGGTGACCACCGTGACGTTCAGCGTCTCCGCCATCGCCCGTCCTCTCCCGCCCGGCGGGACGTCAGACCTGCAGCCTCTTCGCCTTCTCGACCACGTCTTCTATGGTGCCCACGTACATGAACGCCTGTTCGGGGAGATCGTCGTGCTCGCCCTCGACGACGGCCTTGAACGAGCGGATCCCGTCCTCCAGCTTCACGTAGACGCCGGGCGTGCCGGTGAACTGCTCGGCGACGTGGAACGGCTGCGACAGGAAGCGCTCCAGCTTGCGCGCGCGGTTCACGGTGAGCTTGTCCTCCTCGGAGAGCTCGTCCATGCCGAGGATGGCGATGATGTCCTGCAGATCCTTGTAGCGCTGGAGCGTGCGCTTCACCGCCTGGGCCACCTCGTAGTGCTCCTCACCGATCAGGTTCGGGTCCATGATGCGGCTGGTGGACTCGAGGGGATCCACCGCGGGGTAGGTGCCCTTCTCCGCGATCGGGCGGGAGAGGTTCGTGGTCGCGTCCAGGTGCGTGAATGCTGCGGCCGGCGCGGGATCCGTGTAGTCGTCGGCGGGTACGTAGATGGCCTGGATCGACGTGACCGAACCGTGCTGCGTGGAGGTGATCCGCTCCTGCAGGTCGCCCATCTCGGTTCCGAGCGTGGGCTGGTAGCCCACCGCGGACGGCATCCGGCCCAGAAGCGCCGACACCTCGGAGCCGGCCTGCGTGAAGCGGAAGATGTTGTCGATGAAGAGCAGGACGTCGGCGCCGGAAGCGTCGCGGAAGTGCTCGGCCATGGTCAGCGCGGAGAGCGCCACCCGGAGCCGCGCGCCCGGCGGCTCGTTCATCTGACCGAAGACCAGCGTGGTCTTGTCGATCACGCCGGACTCCTGCATCTCCAGCCACAGGTCGTTGCCTTCACGGGTCCGTTCGCCGACGCCGGCGAACACCGAGAAGCCGCCGTGCACCGCGGCGATGTTGTGGATCAGCTCCTGGATGATGACCGTCTTGCCCACGCCGGCACCGCCGAAGAGCCCGGTCTTCCCGCCCTTCACGTAGGGTGCGAGCAGGTCCACGACCTTGATGCCGGTCTCGAAGATCTCCGTCTTGGGCTCGAGGTTCTTGAACTCGGGGGGGGGCTGATGGATCGGCTTCCGCTCGAACCCTCCGCGGATCGGGCCCTTCTTGTCGATGGGCTCGCCGAGCAGGTTGAACACGCGGCCCAGCGTGGCCTCGCCGACCGGTACGGAAACGGGACCGCCCGTGCTGAAGATCGACTGGCCGCGGACGAGTCCGTCGGTCGAACCGAGCGCGATGGCACGCACCCGGTTGCCGCCCAGATGCTGCTGCACTTCGCAGGTGAGCCGACTGCTTTCGCCGCTCGTCTTGATGTCGGTGACGAGCGCGTCATAGATGTCCGGGAGCTTGTCCTTCGGATACTCGGCGTCCAGCGTCGACCCGATCACTTGCACGATCTTGCCTTCGACCATTCCTTGCATCGATCTTCGCTCCGTCCGCTATTTCAGCGCTTCGACTCCGCCCATGAGCTCGGAGATCTCGTTGGTGATCTGGGTCTGGCGAGCCCGGTTGTACATCCGCGTCAGACGCTTGATCAGCTTGTCCGACGCGTCGGTGGCGTTCTTCATCGCGACCATCCGCGCGAGGTGTTCACCGACGACGGCCTGCAGGAAATCGGCGAAGAGCGTCGTCTTGAAGTAGGCCGGCAGCAACTCCCGCATCAGGGACTCCGGCTCCGGCGAGAAGAGGTAGTTCACCGTCTTCGGTCTGACCGGAGCGGATGCACCGCCGACCGGTTTCGCCGCGCCTGCCGAGATCGTCGCCAGCGGCAGGAGCACCTCCGCGACGGGAGCCTGGCGCCCGGCGGAGTAGAACTTCTGGAACACGACGGTGAAGCGGTCGATCTCCGCTTTCGAGTACCGCTCGATGTACGTTTCCGCCAGCGCGTTGATCTCGGCGTAGCCGGCCTTGTCGCCGAAGTGGTCGTGCGCACGCGCGATCGGCTGCTTGCGGTGCCGGAAGTACACGATGCCCTTCTTGCCGATGATCTCCAGCTCGACGGCGGCGCCGGCCTCGCGTTCCTTCTCGACCAGCCGCCGCGCCAGGACGTTGAGGTTCGAGTTGTAACCGCCGCAGAGACCCCGGCTGGAGGTGACGAGCAGCACCAGCGAGCGCTTCACCGGTCTGGACACGAGCAGCGGATGGGTGATGTCCGCCGACACCGTCGCGAGGTCCGCCATCATCTCGCGGAGCTTCCTCTGGTACGGCGCCGAGCTCGCGATGCGACCGTGCGACTGCTTGTACTTCGCCGTCGACACCATCTCCATGGTGCGGGTGATCTTCTTGGTGTTGCGCACGCTCTTGCGGCGCTTGAGCAGTACCTTGGCCTTGGCCATCGCTCTCGCTCTCCGTCCCCGTCAGCGGGGGTCGTACCCCTTGCCTTCGAGGAATCCGGTCACCACGCCTTCCAGGATCTTGCGCAGCTTCTTCTCGTTCTCCCCGTCGACCACCTTCGCGTCCAGAATGGCCTTGCGGACCTCCGGGTGGCTGTCCTGGATGGCCTTGAGCACCGCCGCCTCCGCGGCACGCACCTTCGCCGGCGGAACCCGGTCGAAGAAGCCCTGCGTGCCGGCGTAGATCGAGATCACCTGATCGACGACGGGGAGCGGCCGGTACTGCGGCTGCTTGAGCAGCTCCACCATGCGCGCTCCGCGGTCCAGCTGCGCCTGCGTCGCCTTGTCCAGCTCCGTGCCCAGCTGGGCGAAGGCCTCGAGCTCGCGGAAGGCGGCGAGGTCCAGCCGCAGCGTTCCCGCCACCTTCTTCATGCCCTTGATTTGCGCGTTGCCACCGACGCGCGAGACGGAGATGCCCACGTCCATCGCCGGGCGGATTCCGGCGTTGAACAAGTCCGGGATCAGGTAGATCTGCCCGTCGGTGATGGAGATCACGTTGGTCGGGATGTACGCGGAGACTTCGCCCTCCTGCGTCTCGATGATCGGCAGCGCGGTCAGCGAACCGCCGCCGAGATCTTCGGAGAGCTTCACGGCGCGTTCCAGCAGGCGGCTGTGCAGGTAGAAGACGTCGCCGGGATACGCCTCACGGCCGGGGGGGCGGCGGAGCAGCAGGGAGAGCTGCCGGTACGCCTGCGCCTGCTTGGTGAGGTCGTCGTAGATGACCAGCGTGTCCTTGCCCTGATGCATCATGTGCTCGGCCATCGCGCAGCCGGCGTACGGGGCGATGTACTGGAGCGGAGCCGGATCCGAGCTGGAGGCCACCACGACGGTCGTGTAGGCGAGCGCTCCGTGCTGCTTCAGCACGTCGACGACACCGGCGACGGTGGACTCCTTCTGGCCGATCGCGACGTAGAAGCAGTACACGTTCTCGGACTTCTGGTTGATGATCGTGTCGATGGCGATGGTCGTCTTGCCGGTCTTGCGGTCGCCGATGATCAGCTCGCGCTGCCCGCGGCCGATCGGCGTCATCGCGTCGATGGCCTTGATCCCGGTCTGGAGAGGCACCTTCACGGGCTGCCGGTCGGCGATGCCCGGCGCGATCACTTCCAGCGGCCGCGATGCGTCCGACTTGATCGGGCCGAGCCCGTCCATCGGCTGGCCCAGCGGATCCACCACGCGCCCGATGACAGCGTCGCCCACGGGGACGGAGAGGAGCTTGCCGGTCGCGCGGACGGTCATTCCCTCGTGCACCTCGAGGTAGTCGCCGAGAATGACCGCGCCGATGGAGTCCTCTTCCAGGTTCATGACCTGGCAGAAGATGCCGTTCTCGAACTCGAGCATCTCGCCGGCCTTCGCCGCGGAGAGGCCGTGGATCCGCGCGATGCCGTCGCCGACCTCCAGGACCGTTCCGGTGTCGGAGACGTCGAGAGCCGCACGGTAGGTCTCGATCTCGCGGCGGATGACCGAGGTGATTTCCTCAGCCCTGAGCTTCATAGCCTCCACTCCTCATGATCTGCTTGCGGAACCGATTGAGCCGGTTCCGGATGCTCCCGTCGTACACCTTGTCGCCGATCCCGACCACGGCTCCGCCCAGGAGGGCCGGCTCCACCTCGGAATCGATCACGATCTCCTTCTGCAGCAACCCGCGGAGCATGAGCTCGAGCTCCCCGCGAAGATCCGCGGAGAGCGGCCGTGCGGTGCGCACCGAGATTCGCGCGCGCGCGGCGTGCTCGTCCGCCATCGCCTGGTACGCCTCCGCGATCCAGCGAAGCTGACCGGCCCGCCGTTTCGCGACGAGCAGGCTCAGGAAGTCGGCCATCACCGTGGAGGCCCGTCCGTCGAGCGCCTTGCGCAGGTGCGCCACCTTCACCGCGGGCTCGAGCACCGGCGTCGCCAGGAAGCGCTCGAGGTCGGACGTCGAGCGGACCAGATCCGTGAACTCGCGAAGCTCGGCTCCCAGCGCCTCCACTTCACCTCGGTCCCGCGCGATCCCGAACAGGGCCTCCGCGTAGACGCGCGCCACGGGGCTCGCCAGCATCAAGCCTTGCCCGCCGGCGTCTTGTCGTCACGCATCTCCTGGATCAGCTCGCGGACGAGCCGCTCCTGGTCCTTCTGATCGAGCGCGCGGCCCAGGATGCGCGTGGCCAGCTCCGTGGACAGGCCGGCGGCCTGCTCCCACAGCTCGTGCACCGCGCCGTCCTTGGCCAGTTCGATCTCGCGCCGTGCCCGCTCCTTGAAGTGCTCCGCCTCTTCGTGCGCCTTGCGGCGGATCTCCTCCTGTACGGCGAGCCCGTCGCGGCGAGCTTCGTCCAAGATGCTGCGCGCCTCGTCCTTCGCCTTGTCCATCATCGTCTGGTGGCGGGCGAGGAGCTGCTGCGCCTCGGACTTGATGCGGTCCGCCTCTTGGATGGCGCCGGAGATCCGCTGCTCCCGCTCCGCCAGGGCCCTCATCAGCGGGCCCCAGGCGGTGATGCGGAGCACGACCAGCACCACCAGGAACGTGATGATGGTCCAGATGAGCAGTCCTGGCTCGACGCTGAACAGGCTCGGGGCGGCATGGGCGGCCTCCGTGGCGTGCGTCGCCGCCGCCTCCTCGGCGTGCGGGTCGGCGGCCCAGACCGCTGCCGGCGCGAGGCTTGCCCCGCCGGCGAGACGCACCGCCGCCGCGGAGATTCCCCCGAGCGCCCGGCTCGTCGCTCTGATCACGGGCTTCCCCTTTCCGGCGCCTGAGCCGTCAGACCTTGTTCTGGATCAGGAAGCAGATGGCGCAGGCGAAGAGCGCCACGCCTTCGATGAGCGCCGCGGTCAGGATCATGCTGCCGCGGATGTCGCCGGCGGCTTCCGGCTGACGCGCGATTCCCTCCACCGCTCCGGCGGCGAGCCGGCCGATTCCGATTCCGGCGCCCACTGCCGCGATCCCAGCGCCGATACCGGCGCCCATCAGTGCGAATCCCGCGTATTCCATCAGTCCACTCCTAGTCGGACTTCGGGGTCAGTGACACCTAGTGCTCGGGATGAGCAGCCATCCCGATGAACACTGCGGTGAGGAACGTGAAAACGTACGCCTGGAGCAGCGCGACGAAGAGCTCGAGAAAGTAGATCGCCGTGGCGGCTGCGATGGACACGCCGATCACGGGCCCCTGGATGAAGATCGCCGCGTTCTTCACCATGAAGATGAAGCCGAGCAACACCAGGATGATGATGTGCCCGCCGTTCATGTTCGCCCAGAGACGGACGGCGAGTGCGAACGGCTTGGTGAAGATGCCCACCATCTCCACGACGAACAGGATCGGCCACAGCCACAGCGGGACGGGCGGAACGATCGACCGGACGTAGTGCACCAGCCCGTTCTCGCGGATCCCCACGAAGTGGATGGCGAAGAAACTGATCACCGCGAGTCCCGCCGTGACGGAGAGGTTCGCGGTGGCGGTGGCGCTGCCGGGCACGAGACCGAGCAGGTTGCAGAACAGGATGAAGAAGAAGAGCGTCCACAGGTAGGGCAGGTAGCGGTCCGCCTTGTCGTGGAAGTTGGGGACGGCGAGCTCGTCCTTGATGAAGAGCAGGATCGGCTCGACGAAGTTGCGGAAGCCGCGGGGAACCGGCCCCCTCTGGCGCGCGGCCACGTTCATCAGGACGATGAGCAGGGCCGAAGCGATCCACATGAGCCAGACGTGCTTGGTGATCCCCAAGCGGGAGAGATCCATCCCGAAGAACGTCGGGCTGTCCAGCAGGTGATGGAGGATGTCGATCTTGCTCGGGTCGCTGGCTGCGGACAGTAGGATCACCGCGCGGCCTCCCCCATCTCGCGCCGGGCGAGGATCCAGGCCTCGGCCATGACCAGCGCGAAGTAGAACGTGACCACCCAGAGCACGAAACGTGCGGGGTCGAGCCCCGTCAGGGCGACCAGCCCGATGACCGCGGCGACGAGGAGCACGAGGCGAATCACGAACCCGCCGACCACGAGCTTCACCGCGTAACGGTCCGGGCCGCGCAGCGCCAAGCGAACACAGCCGTACCCGCCCAGCACGGTCAGCAGCGAGAGCCCGGCTCCGATGGACATCATGGCGACCGCGTCACGGCCGCCGAGCAGTGTCGTCGGGATCCCGGTCAGGAGGCCGAGGGCGAGGGTGATCAGGATCATCGTGATCGGAATCCGGTCGGCCGCTTCGTTGCGTTTCGCGGTAGAGAACATAGAAGCCGATGCTCGCTCCGAGAAAGGTCCCGACCAGCGTGAGGGTCCCGGCGGTGGAGAGTCGGCGATCGAGCCAGCTTCCACCCAGGATGCCAAGAACCACAATCAGGGCGAACTGAACGCCAACGTGTGCGAAGCGGACGTACCGGTCGAGGTCCGACGGTCCCTTGCGGCGAACCATCCAGATCTCCGCATCCCGGACCCGAGAGGAGGCCGTGCCGGAACGGCAGTGCCTGCTCCCGAAGTTCCTGGGATTTCAGCCACTTCCCCGCATCCGCACAGTCGGCCGGTCACAGTAGGGGCGGCGCCGGCGGGATGCAAGCGTTTTCCTTCACAAGCCGTTCGCGCCAAGGTATCAGGGGCGGGCGGTCGGTCAAGCACCAGGAGAGAGGGGCCGATGACAAGAAAGTGCTCGAATTCCGTCCGGGGACGTGTGCTATACTGCGGGCGTCCTGGTATCGGTACGGGGCTCCCCCCGGGCCGTCTCCCCGGTCGGATCGGCCAACCCCATGATGGGGAAGAAGATGGGGGAGGCTGTTCGTCGGCTGGTTCGGGTTCGTGTGTGGGGTGGGGTCGAAGTGCCAAGCCCGCAGAAAAAGTGGGCCTGAGAGCTTCCGGGCGGTTGAAATCGGTTCCCGATCCTGCTAGAGTAATCAGGCGCTCGGGCGGGTACACGTGTCCGTCCACCTGCGCTCGTCAATCCGATTCGGAGGAAACAATCCATGAAGCGTTTCATGACGATTCTTGTTCTGGCGATGCTCGTGATGGCTCCGGCTGCCATGGCCGCCAACCGCTACGGCTGGACCGTCAGCAGCAGCGCGGTCGACCCGTTCGTCAACACCGGCCTGCCCACGGGCGGCATCGTCTCGCTGTTCCTGTGGCTGCAGTGCGCTCCGGATGGCGGCGCGGCGGCTGCGGAGTTCGACATGCAGGGTCCTGCCGGCGCCGTGCTCGCCTTTACGGCGATGAACGGCTTCCTGAACGCGGGCGGCGCGCTCAATCTGCTGCTCGCGACTCCATGCAATGCGGGTCCGGTGGTTGCCGGTAACTGGCTCTGCCTGAGCCTCCCTGGTGACTTCTGCCTGCGTCCGTCGGCTGCGAACGCCAAGAACGTGTCGGTGGACTGCGTGCTCTTCGGCGAGCACACGAACAACACGGTCGGCTTCGGCAACAGTGGCGCGCCGGCCCTTTGCGTCGAGCAGATCTGCCCTCCGATCGTCTCGGTCGAGGAGAGCAGCTGGGGCGAGATCAAGGGCCTGTATCGCTAACCGCGATTCGAGCCTGAAGGTTTGACGAAGGGCCTCTCCTCGGAGAGGCCCTTCTGCTTTGTGTTCGCCTTCCACGGATGAGTAGACTCGCCTCCGTCGCTGCCGGAGGAGAGGAGGGGCCGGGCGAAGAGCGGACGGCGCGATCGGGGAGGTGTCCCTTGAAGCAACTGCTTACCATCCTGGCTCTCGTGACTCTCGTGATGACGCCCCCCGCGGAGGCGGCGCGTTACATCTGGACCATCAGCAGCCTCGCCACCAATCCGTTGATGAACGTCGGCGAGCCGACTGGCGGGATCATGACCCTGTACCTGTGGCTGTGGTGCGCGTTGGACGGGGGTGCGTCGGCGGCGGAATTCGACATCGCCGGCCCGGCGGGTTCCGTTCTCGCCTTCACGCCGATCAATGGCTTCCTGAACGCGGGCGGTACGACGAACCTGCTGCTCGCCACTCCGTGCAACGCCGGGCCGGTGGTTGCCGGAAGCTGGTTGTGCCTGAGCCTTCCGGGGGAGTTCTGCCTGGTTCCGTCTGTGAACGGCAAGAACGTCTCGGTGGACTGCATCGTGTTCGCCGAGCATCCCAACCAACAGACGGGTTTCGCGAACGGAGTGTCGCCCACCTGTGTGAGCATCTGCGATTGGTCCGACACGGAGTCGGCCAGCTGGGGCCGGGTGAAGTCGCTGTTTCGCAGGTAGGTCCGGCGGTGCTCAGTGCATCCCGCCAGGCGGGTTGGGCGCTCAGTACGTGCCGGGCATGACCGCGCGGAGGGCATGAACCAGCAGCCGCTCGGCCTTCTCGAGCTGCCGGCGGTGGAAGGGCTCCGCGGAGGAGCCCCACAGGAAGACGAAGGTCGCCGGCACGGGGTCGACCGGCTTGCCGCGAGCGTTTCTCTGAGAGAGGACCTCGATGAACTCCTCGACCGCCCAGGTGTCGGGCCGGGTCGTGTCGAGCTCGGTCCAGATCTCGCGGAAGCCGAACAGCAGCTCCTGGATGTCGTGCATGGCTGCGCCGTCCCGGAGGATGCTCTTCACCATTCGCTCCGCCTCCGGCAGCGCCTCGAACTCCGCGATGGGCGGCCGCTTGGGCGCCCGACCCCGCTTCTGGAACGCCTTGGGGAGAAGGCCGAGACAGGTCTCCAGGCCCGCCTGCCCGAGCCAGCGGAACGCGCCGCGGATCGGGCCGCCGTCGTATCCCTGCACCCAGGCGGCCGCGTACTCGTCCGGGCCGGCACCCGGAGCCGGGGGAACCCAGGGCGGATCCACCTTCCCGTATCTGGAAAGCTGATAGAGCTCCCTCGGGAGCGGTTGCTCGAGGAACGCTCCGACGAGCTCGGTCGGTGTCCTGTAGGTCGACCTCGTGGGCACGATCCGCCATCCTCCCTGGAGCGCGGGTGGAGTCCCGGAGGGGGGGAACCGGTTCCGGAACACCGCCGGCACGACCGGAGGACGCATCGTGGGGGTCGTGCTCCGAAGATCCCACGCGGAGAGGCCGGCGGCAAGGCGAAGATGCGCCTCCGCGGGGTGACGCGGCGGGCCGGATGCTCGCGCGGCCGGCGCCCGCTGGACCGACCGGTCCCGTTCGCCTAGATTGCGGCCAGCCGGGCGCTTGCAAGCGCCCCCCGGAGGGCGGTCATGGCGACGACGGAGCGGGGCGTCGAGCAGGTCGGGGTTCCGATCGGCCGCGACCGGGGTCCGGGCTATGGCGACCTGGACGACATGCGGCCGGAGCAGCCGCTGCGCCGGGAGTGGGTGGCGCGCCGCCGGCCCGACGCCGTCCGCACGCAGATTCACTACGCCCGGCGCGGCGACCTCACGCCGGAGATGTGGGTTGTCGCGGAGCGGGAGGGTCTCGAGCCCGCCTGCATCCGCGACGAGGTGGCGCGC
>JBQTGV010000075.1:0-19016 GCA_052390515.1 Candidatus Eiseniibacteriota bacterium
GTCGCGCCCATCGCCGAGGGCACGAACATGAACGAGCTGGCGTACTTCGGGATCGAGTCCACGTTCGGGTTCCACGACAACGAGCTGCGCTGGTACCGGGAGCTGCGCGAGGCGCCCGAGAGCGAGAACCTGCTGGCCGTGGGGGAGCAGGGGTATCCGTTCCTCCGCCTGCTGAACGTGAAGTACGTGCTGCACGACCTGCCCGGGTATCCGAACCCGCTGCCGGTTCCGGGCTGGCTGCCGCGCTTCCGGCTGGTCGAGCAGTACGAGGTCCTGGACGATCCGGCGAAGATGCCGGCGCGCATCGCCGATCCCTCGTTCGATCCGGAGAGCGTGGTGCTGCTGGAGGAGTCTCCCGGGTACGAGAGCCCGCCGGCCGGGGCGGGTCCGCCAGGTCGCATCCCGCGTTACGAGTACCGCGGCAACGAGATCCGGGTGGAGGTGGAGGTGGATCGGCCGTGCTTGCTGGTGCACGCCGAGAACTGGTTCCCCTACTGGACCGCCCACGTCGACGATGGCGAGGCGCGCCTGCTGCGAGCGTACGGCGTGATTCGCGCCGTGCCGGTTCCGCCCGGACGGCACGTGGTCGAGCTGCGCTTCCGGTCGGGTCCGTTCGAGGTGGGACGGATCGTCACGTTCGCTACCATGGCGGCCGTCTGCTTGGCGTTCGTCGTTGCCAAGGTGCGCGCTTCGCGGTCCGGCCGCGGCGAGGAGGCAGCCGATTGAAGCGTCGGACCACCGCGCCCCTCCACGGGCGTACCGGCCGGGTGCTGCACGCGGCCGGCATCCTGATCGCTCTGGGGTTCCTGCTCTGGACCGTGCGATCCGCCTGGGTCGAGTTGAGCGAGAACTCCGTCTCCGTGGCACTTCCGAACGTACTCGTGTCGCTCGGGATGCTCTGCATCGGGTATCTTGGCTTCGTCGCGTTGTGGCGGGAGGTGCTGGCGACCCTCGGCGCGCGCGTCAAATACATACCTACGCTACAGTTGTGGACCCTGTCGAACCTGGGCCGCTACCTGCCCGGGAAGATCTGGGCGATCGCCGGAGTCGCGGCGGCGGCACGAGCTGTCGGCATCAGTCCCGGCCTCGGTGCAACCGGTGCCGTCCTGGCCCTCGCGCTGTCTATCGGTACCGGAGCGCTCGTGAGCGTCGTTCTCCTTCCGGAGATCCTCGGGCAGCTCGGCGCGACCGTGCTCCTCCTGGTCGCGCTGACCGGCGCCGTCCTCGGCCCGGTGGCTGCTCCTGGCCTGCTGGCGCGGGCCCTTCGCGTGCTCCCGGCATCCTGGGGGTGCTCAGAGCTCCCGCCTATCGGGCGCCTTCGAATGCTCCGGCTGGGGGCGCTCTTCTGTGGCGGGTGGGCCGTTCACGGGGTCGCGTTCTCCGTCTTCGCCTCCGCGTTCGGCCCGGTGCTCTGGCACCAGGCTGCGAAGCTCACCGGAATCTACGCGCTCGCCTACGTGGCCGGCTTGCTCGCCTTCTTCGCGCCGGGCGGGATCGGGGTGCGCGAGGGCGTGCTGAGCAAGCTCCTGCTGCTCGGCGGTTTCGATGCACTTCCGGTAAACACTCTCTCGGTCGCGACACGCTTGTGGGCCATCTCGGCGGAGCTCCTCGTCCTGGTTGCGGCGCTCGTGAGCAGGCTGCGGGCACGGGTCGTAACGTGATTCGCCTGGAGATCCCACGGGATCCGGAGGTGGCGTACGGACTGGGGATCCTCGTGGATCTCTCTCGCTTGCTGCGCGTGGCTGAGACGGAGGTCGGGTCCGCGGGGCCGTCGGTCGTCCGCTTCGAGCTTCGCGATGTGCCGCGAGCCGAGCTGATCGACCAGGGCACGCTCATCGTGCAGTCGGGCGTCGTCGGGATTCCCATCGCTGCCGTCCGCGCGGCGGCCCGGATCGCTGGCGCTGCGGCGGAGCAGGGCAGCCTGGCGCGCGACCGACACGGCCGCGTCCCTTCGCAGGAGAACGAGCTTGTGAAGGCCGGGATTGAGGGCCAGACGGTTCTCGCTCGGTGGGCGCGGGACCTCCGCCTCGCCGCGGGGAGGGCCGTGCCGGGAGTGTCGCTCTGGTGCGTTCCGCCCTGGCCGGAGGGGCGCCGCTGGGCGGCCGCGATCACGCACGACCTCGATGTCGTCACGGGCTGGCCGGCCCTGACGGTCCTGCGGGTGGCCGAGCTGGTGAAGGGAAAGCACATACGGCTCGCCGCGCGCGCTCTCGACGCGGGCATGCGCGCCCTCTTCTCGGCTCCGGTCCACGCCACGGTGGATCACCTGCTGCACGTGGAGGGCAGCGCCGGCGCGGTCGCCACCTGGTTCATCCTGTGCGGGGATCCCGATCTCGGCTCCATGATCGCCAAGGACCTCACGTACCGCATCGACGCGAAACCGGTGACCCACCTCCTGTCCCGGCTCCGGGAACAGGGTGCTGAAATCGGCCTGCACGGGAGCTTCGCGACAGCTCGGGACGGCGCGGCCTTGCGGGCGCAGAAGGAGCGGCTGCAGGATGCGATCGAGGGGTCCGTGCGTGGGGTACGCCAGCACTTCTTGCGAATGCGGCTACCGGAGACGCTTCGCGACATGGAGTCGGCGGGCTTCGATTGGGACTCCACGTTTGGCTTTCCGGATCGTGCGGGCTTCCGCCTCGGTGCCGGGGACGTCCTGAGACTGTGGGACGCGCGGGAGCGCACGGCTCTTCGGCTGGACGAAGTGCCGTTCGCGTGGATGGACCGCTCCGCATCCAAATACTCCGGAGTGGAGAACCCGGCGGAGTGGCTTCGCGCCGCGCACACGTCGGCCGACACGGTCCGTGACAGCGAGGGCGCGTGGGTGGGGATCTGGCATCCCTACCTGTCGGACGCGCTGGGTTACCCGGGCGCGTCGTTGGCCTTCGAGGAGCTCGTGGCTTGGCTCTCGGCAAAGAAGCCCTGGTTCGCGACAATGTCCCAGATCGTGGACTGGCGACGCGAACGGCGGGCGCTGCGAGCGCTCCCGAGCGGCTCGGCGGTGCCGCGCGTGCTGGGTGCTTTTGCGCGGCGGCTATGCCTCGAGAGCACGAGCGGGGAGACCTCCGTTGCGCAGGTGGAGGCCTTCCCGTAGATTCGATGGGCTCGCGGGGAACTCGCGAGAACCGGGAGAGTCGTGCGCATGGCCACAACCCTGGTGCCTCACCAGCGGATCCCTCTCGGCCATCTGCTCGTCTTCGGATGGATGCCGAGCCCCCTGAAGAAGTGGGCATACCGCGTGTTCCGCGGGTATCACATCGGGCGGTCGGTGAAGCTGTCCTTCGGCAGTATCGTCGAAGGCCGGAGTGTGGACCTAGGGGACCACGTGGAGATCGGCCTGCTGGCGATGGTCATCGGGCGCGAGATCCGGATCGGAAGGCACTCCAGCATCGGGATGCTCAGCTACGTGTCGTGTCGGCGGATCGAGATCGGAGAGGACGCGAGGATCCGGGAGCAGGTGAGCATCGGCGGCCCGGAGCTTCCCGAGTCCCGGTTCGTTCTCGGAGACCGTACCGTGGTCCTTCAGCACACCGCGATCAACCCGACCATGCCCGTCACGATCGGCGACGACTCCGGGATCGGGGGTCACTGCCTCATCTTCACCCATGGAGCTTGGCTCAATGTCCTGGACGGATATCCCGTGACGTACGAGCCCGTGACCATCGGGCGAAGCGTCTGGCTGCCGTGGCGCGTGTTCGTGATGCCCGGCGCGACGATCGGGGACGGGTCGGTGATCGGGGCGAACTCGCTGGTCAGCGGGACGATTCCACCGATGTCGCTGGCGGTGGGCTCGCCGGCGCGAGTGATCCGGCGCGCACCGGAGTTTCCCCGGGTGCCGACCGAAGCCGGCCGCCGGGAGCTCCTGGGCGAGATCATCCGTGAGTTCATCAGGTTCGTCGAAGGCGAGGGAGTCCAGGTCCAGACGGAGGGGAGTGTCGTGACGTTCGCGCGTTCCGGACGAACCCATCGACTCCACGTCGGCCACGACAGGGATGCGATCGCCGGTGCCGTACGGGGGGACACCGTTCTTGCGGACATCGCGAATGTAGACGTGACTTCTGACCTGACCCAGCAGGGGATCGACTGGCTGGACCTCCGCGCGCGGGCTCGGTCAGAGAACGGCGGTCCGCTGACGGAGGAGCTGGCGGCCTTCCTCGGGAGATACGGCATCCGCCTCGCGCGTGCTCGGCAAAGCGCTTAGCGAGCCTGCGCCAAGGTGTCTCCGATCGTCTGGCGGTAGGATCGAGCGAGCTGGTCGGCGAGCGGCCCAGCGGTTCTCAGCAGCGCGCGCTGGCGCGCGTTGGCGCCGAGGCGCTGCACCTCAGTGGCATCCCCGGCCAGACGCCCCATGGCTTGACCGAGTGCTACGTGGTCCCCCGGTTGCACCAGGATCCCCGTTTCGCCGTCGGTGACGAAATCGGTGATGGCGCCCGAGCGCACCCCGATCGCGGGTCGCTGGCAGAGCGCGGCCTCGACCAGCACCAAGCCGTACCCCTCGTCACGGGAGGTGAGCACGACCGCTCTCGCTCCACGGAACAACTCGGCGAGCCGCGGCTGCGGCACGAAGCCATGGAAGACGACTTGCTCGGAGAGCTGCTGCTGACTGACGAGATCGACCAGCTCGGCCCGCTTCTCGCCTTCACCGACCAAGTGCAGTGTGGCCATCGTGCCATGGTCGCGCGCCCAACGGAGCGCACGAAGGGCCACGTCGATTCTCTTCTGTCCGACCAGACGAGCAGGGACCACGAATGAGGGCGGCGCCGCTGGATCGAGGGGCCCCGGGGCGAAGGTCGCCTCGTCCGCCGGCATCGGGAGGATCTCGCACCTCCGCGGTGCAAGCCGCAGCCGAGTCAGCTCCCGAGCGATCGAGTTCGATACAGGCAGTACCCGGTTGGCGCCCGCAATTACCCAGCGAGCCGCGGGCCAGGGCACGAGGCTCCGCGATAGAAGGCGAACGTCTGTGCCGTGCAGAGACACGCAATAGTCGACCCCGGTCAGGAAGGAGGCACGCAGCGCGAGACCAGCGGGGAACCACCAGTGACAGTGGGTAAGCTGGGGAGCGAAGGCGCGCGCCTCGCGGGCGACGGCACGTCGCATCGCGAGGAGGAAGCGCGAGAACAAGATAGGCCGCCGAATCGCCACACGATGCATCTCGCCCGTGTAGGCAAGAGAGACTTCCTCGTAAGCCGGATAGTGAAACCTGCGCACCTGGACTCCATCAAGCTCTGCCTCGTCCGCCGCACCCGCAGCCCCCGGAGCAACGACACGGAGCTGGAACCCCCGGCGGGGGAGCTCGCGCGCCAAGCGGTGCAGGAAGAGTCCCTGGAGGTCGGAGGGATCTCGGGGGTAGACGTGCGTAACCCAGAGGACCCGCGGGAAGCAGGCGTCAGGAGACTCAAGTCCAGGAGCGGCCATTTCCGTCCACGCAAGCGGCATGTCAGTCGAGCCTGCAACGCGTCCGCCAGACAATCGGATTCAGGCCAATGAGTCAATCGCGATGATTTCACCCGCCGACCCACTGCGACGGTGACACGCTTCGTACGCACGGCATTGATCCCGCCTGGAAGGCCCTGATAGTCTGTTGGAGCAGCTCGGTCACGTGGAGCCGCTGCGCGGCCCGGGTTGCTCTCTCGGAGGGTATCCATGGTACGAGTCAGACGGACCAGAGTGCTGGGCGTAGCATTACTTGCCGTGGCTTCACCCGCACTGGGGCTCACCTGGAACGTCAATCCAGCGGGAACGGGTGATGCTCCGACGATCCAGGCGGCTTTCGATCTCGCCGCTCCAGGTGATCAGATCGTCCTCGCGCCCGGAACCTACGTCGACAGCCACACGAGGACGGTTCAGGGTCATTCGACACAGCAAACGACCGCGTCGACGGCTTTCATGAGTGCCGGAGTGAACATCGTCAGCTCGAGCGGGGCGGAGGTGACGTTCATCGACGGTCAGGACGTTCGCCACGGCCTTCTCGGGACGGACCTGGGAAGCGTGACCATCAGCGGGATCACGTTCAAGAACTGCGCGGGCAACGCCGGGGAGGGCTGGGGTGGGGGAATCATGCTCCATCGATCGGACCCCACCGTCGATCACTGCGTGTTCGTGGATAGCTACGGATGGGCAGCTGGCGGTGTCTTCGTGTCGCAGGGCGCGAACGCGATCATCCGTTACAATAAGTTCATCCGCAACTCAGGAGGGGATCTCGCTGGTGCGCTGGAACTCTTCCAACATGGTGGCGTCGCCTACATCAGCAGCAACACGTTCGTCCACAATACGACGACCCGCTACGGCGGCGCGGTCATGATCAACGCATCGACGGCACAATTGTCGAACAACATCTATGCGTGGAACTCCGCCGATCTGAGTGGAGGTGCGGTGGCGTGCCTGAACTGGGCGACGGTGAGCGGCTCCTGCGATCTCTACTGGCAGAACACGGCGTCCACGGACCCGGATGTCTACGCTTGCTCGATCACGATCGGGCAGTTCGGCAACCTGTCGGCGGATCCGCTGTTCTGCGACGCACCTGGCGGAGCCTATACGATCCGCTCCGACTCGCCGGCGGCTCCTGATGCGGTCGGCAGCTGCGGGCTGCGTGGGGCGTGCCCGGTCGCGTGCGGGCCAGTTTCGATCACCGCCAGCTCGTGGGGGAGGATCAAGGCCCACTACCGGTGACGGCAACCAACGCCACCCCGGGCGCCAGTCGGCGGCTCCAGAAACGGTGGGTGGGCGGGCACGACGAACCGTGCCCGCTCGCCTCGATCGCCTAACGATATGCCCCCTTGATGGAACCCCAGGATCTTACGGCGACGGGAACTGGTCCGCATCCGACACCGTTCGCGCGGAGAAGCCCGCAGCCGCTCGGATGTCCGGGTTCGGCCGGTGAGCCGGCCTGGATGGCGTAGAAGTCCGTCGACGGGTTGCAGAACTGGGGGTCGGCCGAGAGATTACCGTGCACGCCGATCGCGACGCCACAGGCGGAGATCTCCGGACCCGAGTTGCTCCAGAACAGGTTGCACTGGCTGGTGACGGTGTGGGAGTTGAGGCAGCCCAATGCGCCACCCGTACCGGCAGTGTTCGATGCGAAGATGTTGTTGTTGAGGACGATGACCGTGTTGTTGATCATCATCGCGCCGCCGCTGCGCACGGCATAGTTGTCGACGAACGTGTTGTTCGTGACCGAGGCGGACGCGGTCTCGAAAACCTCCAGCCCTCCCCCCAGGTCTCCCGCCGACCCACGCAGGCAGAGATTGCGAGTCACGATCGCGTTAGGCGCTCCCTGGATCAATGCGCCGCCACCACCGCCTCCCTTCGTGGCAACGCAGTCCACGAACCGATTGTCCTGGATCACGACACTGGAGCGGTAGGTGAGGACTCCACCGCCCCAGATCTCCGTGCCTCCACCGTTGCCGTTCGTTCTCCCGTTGATGAAGGAAATCCCGCTGATCTCGACGTTGCCAAGGTCGGCGCCGACGAGCCCGTGTCGCAGTCCTTCACCGTCGACAAACGTCAGTCCGGCTCCGCCGACGCTTGAAATGCTGACACCACTGCTCATGTGGGCGACAGCCGAAGTCGTGTTCGGAGCGGGGTTATAGGCCTGGATCAGTCGTGTGTTGTTGTCTTGGTAGGTGCCGGGCGCCAAGACGATACGATCGCCAGGCGAGGCCAGATCGTAGGCTTCTTGAATCGTCGCAGCGTCACCCGTTCCGGCCGGATTCACGTTCCAATCGACCGAGACAGCGGCGTGCGGCCAGAGTGTCACCACCGCGGTAGCAGCGAGCACCGTGTGTAGTCTGGAATGCACGGGGACCTCCTTGTTGGAGGGCATGGTATTGTCCGCAACCTGTGGCGGATCGCCTTCCGAATCTACCGACAGCGAGCGGTCGAGAAAATGGGGGGGAACAACCCCCAGGATGCCAAGCCGGACCGACTGGGCGCAACGTGAAAGGCCGAGTTCGACGCCGGCCCCCACCTTGACGCCCCACGAGGGGGTCTCTAGATTCCGCCGACGCCGTAAGCTCCTCGGGGCGGGGTGAAACTCCCCACCGGTGGTGACAGCCCACGAACGGGTCGGCGCTTCAGGGCGCCGACTTCGCCGACGCGGTGGAACTCCGCGGCCGACCGTAAAGTCGGGATGGGAGAGGAGCATCGACGCCAGCGGGCGGCCGCCTCGGGTGGGCGCCCCGTTCGGCGTCCGCGCCCGCCCCGAGACCCGTGCCCCGGGGCTGCCATGATGACCCAGTCGCCCGCCGAAACGAGGGACCTGCGCGGCTCCTCGCCCGACGACGAGGGCTGGATGGCCCGCGCACTCGAGCTGGGCCGCGCCGGCCGCGGGCGAACGGCGCCGAACCCGATCGTGGGGGCCGTCGTGGTCCAGGGGGGCCGCGTCGTGGGCGAAGGCCACCACGAGCGCGCCGGGGCTCCGCACGCCGAGGCCGTGGCGCTGGCGCGGGCGGGGGACGCGGCCCGGGGCGCGACGCTCTACGTGACACTCGAGCCCTGCTCGCACCAGGGGCGAACACCCCCGTGCGCACCGGCGGTCGTCGCGGCGGGAGTGAGCCGCGTCGTCTCCGCGCTGGAGGATCCGGATCCGCGGGTCCGCGGTGCGGGGCACCGCCTGCTCCGTGAGGCGGGCGTTCGAGTGGACGTGGGCGCGGGCGAAGCGGCGGCGCGGCAGGACAACGCCGAGTACCTGCACCGCGTGACCACCGGGCGGTGCTTCGGCGTGCTCAAGGCCGCGGTGACCCTCGACGGCCGGCTCGGGGCGGACGGCGGCGACTCCCGCTGGATCACCGGACCCGAGGCCAGGCTTCGCGCTCACGAGCTCCGCGACGCCTACGACGCCGTGCTGGTCGGCCGGGGCACGCTGGCGCGGGACGACCCCCGGCTCGACGTGCGCCTTTCCCCGGCCGGCCGCAGCCCGGTGGCCGTCGTGGTGGATTCGCGCCTCGCGGCTCCTCTTGAACGCCAGCTCTGGAATCGCGCGAAGGAAGGATCACAAGTGATTGTGGCCGCTGTGGATGGAGTGGGCGAAGAGCGGGTCGCCCGACTGGAGCGGCTGGGCGTCGAAGTCGCTCGGACGGGTCCGGACGCCGCCGGCCGGGTCTCGCTCCCGGAGCTCTTCCGGCTCCTCGCCGACCGCGGGCTCAACTCGGTGATGGTCGAAGGGGGCGAGACCGTGCACACCGCAGCGCTCGCGGGAGGGCTCGTCCAGCGGGTCCACGTGTTCGTGGCGCCGCTGCTCCTGGGAGGCGCCGGCGGCCCGAGGCTGGTCGGCGATCTGGGGATTCGCCGGGTATCCGACGCGCTTCGCCTGGCGGACGTAGAAGTCGAGCGGCTCGGCGCGGACCTGCTGGTCTCCGGACGCGTCGAGAGCGGGGCATCGTGATGTTCACCGGGATCGTGCGGGAGATGGGAGTCGTCCGCGAGCTTCGCCCCGAAGGCGGCCTCGTCCGGGTCCGCATCGAAGCGCCGAAGGCCTGCGCGGCGCTGCGCACCGGCGCTTCGATCGCCGTCGACGGAATCTGCCTGACGGCGACCGAGGTCGGACAGGGTGCCTTCGCCGCGGACGTCGTCCCGGAGACGCTTTCGCGCACGCGCCTCGGCGACGTGCGCACGGGCGACCGTGTCAACCTCGAGCTCCCCGTGCGCGCGGGGGACCCCCTGGACGGCCACGTCGTGCAGGGTCACGTCGACGGGACGGGGGTCGTCGCCGAGGTGAGCGTCGAGCCCGGACAGAACGTGGTCACCGTCCGCGTGGGGCAGGAGCTCGCTCCGTATCTCGCCGAGAAGGGCTCCGTGGCCGTGAACGGCGTGAGCCTCACCGTCACCGGGGTCACGCGGGAGACGTTCTTGTTCGCGCTGATCCCCACGACGCTCCGGGAAACGAACCTCTCCGAGCTCACCGAGGGCTCGCGGGTCAACGTCGAGGTGGAGATTCTCGCCCGCTACGCCGCGCGGCGGGAGGAGCCGGCGAAGTGGCGAGCCCCGTGACGCAGGCCGCGACGGTGAACGCGCCGCGACGCGACTCGATCTTCGATCCGGTAGAGAAGGCCGTCGCCGACGTGGCCGCCGGGCGCCTGGTCATCGTGGTCGACGACGAAGACCGGGAGAACGAGGGCGATCTGGTCATGGCCGCGGAGAAGGCCAACGCCGACGCGGTGAACTTCATCACCCGCTGGGGGCGCGGCATCCTGTGCGCGCCGCTGTCGCCCGAGATCGCCGACCGGCTCGAGCTGAAGATGATGACGCCGCGGAACAATGCACTCATGGGCACGCCGTTCACCGTGTCGGTGGACGCCGTCGCCGGGACGACGACCGGAGTGAGCGCGTCGGACCGGGCCGTCACGCTCCGCAAGCTCGCCGATGCGGACGCCGTTCCCGCGGACTTCGCCGTGCCGGGACACGTCTTCCCGCTGCGGGCCATGGACGGCGGCGTGCTTCGCCGCACCGGCCACACCGAGGCGGCGGTGGACCTCGCCCGCCTCGCCGGGCTCCGCGAGGTCGGCGTGCTGTGCGAGATCCTCAACGAGGACGGCACGATGGCACGGCTCCCGGACCTGGTCCGGTTCCGCGAGCACCACCGGCTCACCATGATCTCCATCGCCGACCTGATCCGCTGGCGCCGGCGCGCGGAGGTGCTCGTCGAGCGGCTGGTGGAGACGAAGCTGCCCACGGAGTTCGGACTGTGGACCATGGTGCTGTACTCCTCGCGGATGGAGGAGGACCTGCACGTCGCGCTGGTCAAGGGGGAGCTCGCGGACCTGGGTCGGTCCGAGCCGCTGGTCAGGGTCCACTCGCAGTGCCTCACCGGTGACGTCTTCGGTTCCCGGCGCTGCGACTGCGGCGACCAGCTCGCGCGGGCGATGGAAGAGATCGACGCGGCCGGCCTCGGTGTGCTCCTCTATATGCGCCAGGAGGGGCGAGGCATCGGCCTGGTGAACAAGCTCCGGGCCTACAACCTGCAGGATCGCGGCGCGGACACCGTTTCGGCGAACGAGATGCTGGGGTTCCGCGCGGACGAGCGCGACTACGGCATCGGCGCGCAGATCCTCTTCGATCTCGGAGTGCGACGCATGCGCTTGCTCACCAACAACCCGACGAAGCGGATCGGACTGGAGAGCTACGGGATCACCATCCTGGAGCGCGTTCCCATCAGCGTTCCGCCGAAGCCCGAGAACGTCGGCTACCTCCGGGCGAAGCGGGACAAGCTCGGGCACCTCCTGCCCGACTTCCCGGAGTGATCCATGGGGCGGACGTTCGAGGGGACTCCTGCCGGGGAGGGGCGGCGCTTCGCGCTCGTCGTCGGCCGCTTCAACGAGTTCGTCACCGAGAAGCTCCGTGCGGCTGCCGTCGACTGCCTGCTGAAGCACGGCACGCGGTCGGAATCCGTGGACGAGATCTGGGTTCCCGGCGCCTTCGAGATCCCGCTCGCGGCCAGGGTCGCGGCGAGCTCCGGGAAGTATGACGCGGTGATCTGCCTGGGCGCGGTGATCCGCGGCGCGACGCCCCACTTCGACTTCGTGGCGCGGGAGAGCGCGCGCGGCATCGGCCGCGTCTCGCTCGAGACCGGCGTGCCGGCGATCTTCGGAGTGCTGACTACCGACACCGCCCAGCAGGCGGTGGAGCGCGCCGGCGGTCTGGCCGGCAACAAGGGGTGGGACTCGGCGCTCGCCGCGCTCACCATGGCGAGTCTCCTCGAATCGATGCGGAGGCCGTGACGTGGGACGGCGTAGGCTCGGCCGCGAGACCGCATTCAAGGCGCTCTACCGCATCGATCTCACCGGCCGCGGGATCGAGGAAGCGATCGCCGGGCTCGTCGAGGAGGGTCCGTCGGACCCCGAGGCGTTGGCGTTCGCGCGGGAGCTCCTGGAGACCGTCGGCGCGGGAAGGACGCGCGTGGACCAGGCGCTGGAGGGGGCGGCCGAGAACTGGTCGCTGGAGCGCATGGCGGTCGTCGATCGCTCGATCCTTCGCCTCGGCGCCGCCGAGATCCTGTTCTGGCCCTGGATTCCCGACGAGGTCTCCATCGACGAGTACGTCGAGATCGCACGCAAGTTCGGCGGCGAGCACTCCGGGGGATTCGTGAACGCAGTCCTGGACCGCATCTCGCGGGAAACGAAGGAGGCCTCGTGATCGCGGTCATCTCCGACATCCACGGCAATCTCGAAGCGTTGGAGGCGGTGCTGCAGGACGCGCACCGCGAAAACGCCGAGAGCGTGATCTGCCTCGGCGACATCGTCGGGTACGGGGCCGATCCGAACGGATGCATGGAGCGCGTGCAGGCCGAGTGCGTCGCCACCGTGCTGGGCAACCACGACGTCGCCGCCCGAGACCTCCGCGAAGCGGAGAACTTCAACGAGGTCGCCCGCGAGGCGATCCGCTGGACCAGCCGGCAGCTCACCGCCCCGAACCTGCGCCGACTGCACGAGCTGCCGTACGATCACGTCAGCGACGACACCCGCTACGTGCACGCTTCGCCCGACGACCCTCCGGCCTGGCACTACATCCTCACCGAGCAGGAAGCGTGGAACGCGTTCGAGGCTTGCCCGGAACCGGTCTGCTTCGTCGGGCACTCGCACGTCCCGCTCCGCGTCATGCTGCGCAACGGGCGGCTCGTGGTGCTGCACGAGGAGACGCTGGAGGTGGGCGAAGAGGAGCGCGCGCTGATCAACGTCGGCAGCGTCGGCCAGCCCCGCGACGGAGACTGGCGAGCGTCCTACGCGCTCTGGGATCCCGTGGGTCGTCGCGCCGTGTCCCGCCGCGTGGCCTACGATCGGGAGACGGCGGCTAACAAGATCGTCGAGGCCGGCCTTCCGGAGATCCTCGCGCGCCGCCTCGCCGTCGGCCAGTGACGGCGAAGAGGGACATCCTCCTCGTCAACTGGAACGACCGCACCAACCCGTGGGCGGGCGGCGCGGAGATCCACCTGCACGAGACCTTCGGCCGGCTCGCGCGGCGCGGCAACTGCGTCACCCTGCTGTGCTCGGGCTATCCCGGCGCGCGCGCGGAAGAGACCCTGGACGACATCGAGGTGGTGCGGGTCGGTGGGCGGTACACGTTCCCGGCGGCGCTGCCCGGGGTGGTGCGGCGGTGGAGCCGGGAGAGGCGCTTCGACGTGGTGGTCGAGGCACTCAACAAGATCCCGCTGTGCACGCCACTGTTCGCGCGTGCGCCGGTGCTCGGGATCGGTCACCATCTGTTCGGGCTCACCATCTTCCGCGAGGTGCCCCTGCCCATGTCGCTCGTCGTGCTGGCCAGCGAGGTGGTGGTCCCGTGGGTGTATCGGGGCATCCCCATGGTGGTCATCTCCGAGAGCACGCGCGAGGACTTCGTGCTGCGGGGGCTCTCTCCGGAGCGGATGCGAGTGGTCTACGTGGGCATCGACGATGGGCAGTACGGGGCCGGCGACGGGGCGAAGGAGAGCACGCCGACGCTGCTCGCGCTCGGCCGCGTGCGCAAGTACAAGCGGCTGGATCTGGTCGTCGACGCGGTGGCGAAGGTCGCGCGCGAGGGTCACGCGGATCTGCGGCTGATCATCGCCGGAACCGGGAATTACCTGGAGGCGTTGAAGCGGCACGCCCGCAAGACGGGAGCCGAGGCCTACGTCCGCTTCCTCGGGAGGGTGTCCGAGGAGGAGAAGGTCCGGCTGTATCGTCGCGCCTGGGCTCTGGTGATGACCTCGCCCAAGGAGGGCTGGGGCCTCACCTGTCTCGAGGCGCAAGCCTGCGGCACGCCGGTGATCGCCAGCGATTCCCCGGGGCTGCGCGAGGCGGTCCGTCACGAGGTCTCGGGCATCCTGGTTCCGCACGCCGACCGTGACCGACTCGCCGCGACGATGCGGCGGTTCCTCGAGGACGAGCCGCTGCGGGAGAGGCTGCGCCGGGGGGCGCTCGAGTTCGCGGGCACTTTTTCCTGGGAGCGGGCCGCGGACGAGACGATGCAACGGATCGAAGAGGCGATCGCCGGACGGGAGATGGCATGAGAGCGCTGATCACCGGGATCACGGGGCAGGACGGTTCGTACCTGGCCGAATTCCTGCTGAGCAAGGGCTACGAGGTGGGCGGCGTCGTCCGCCGCTCCAGCATGGAGAAGTTCGATCGCATCGAAGCGGTCCGAGACCGCGTGGCGATCTTCCAGGCCGACATCCACGACCAGACGTCGATGATCGACGCGATCCGCGCGTTCGAGCCCGACGAGATGTACCACCTGGCCGCGCAGTCCTTCGTGCCGACGTCGTGGGCGCAGCCGGTGCTCACCGGCGAGTACACGGGTCTCGCCGTCACCCGCGCGCTCGAGGCCATCCGGCACGTGGACCCGGACATCCGCTTCTATCAGGCCTCGTCGAGCGAGATGTTCGGCAAGGTGCGCGAGACCCCGCAGACGGAGACCACGCCGTTCTGGCCGCGCAGCCCCTACGGCGTCGCCAAGGTATACGGCCACTGGATCACCGTGAACTACCGCGAGAGCTACGGTCTCTTCGCCGCGTCCGGGATCCTGTTCAATCACGAGTCCCCGCGACGTGGCATCGAGTTCGTGACGCGCAAGATCACGCACACCGTGGCGCGTATCGCGCGGGGACAGGCCACCGAGCTCCGCCTCGGCAACCTGGACTCGCGCCGGGACTGGGGATTCGCCGGCGACTACGTGCGGGCCATGTGGCTGATGCTGCAGCAGGAGGAGCCGGACGACTTCGTGATCGCCACGGGGGAGACGCACTCGGTGCGGGAGTTCGCCGAGCGGGCGTTCGCCTGCGTCGGGCTCGATTGGGAGAAGCACGTCGTCGTCGATCCGAAGCTGTACCGCCCGGCCGAGGTCGACCGGCTCTGCGGCGACGCGACCAAGGCGCGCACGAAGCTGGGCTGGAAGCCGGAGGTGTCCTTCGGCGAGCTGGTCCGGATGATGGTGGACGCGGATCTCGCCGCGCTCGGGGCGGAGACGTGCGCGTCCTGATCGTCGGCGGGACCGGGTTCGTGGGGCGGCATCTCGTCTCCGCGTGCCGCCAGGCGGGCGACGACGTGTTCGCCACGGGCCGGCCCGGGGAGCGTGTGCCCGACGAGCCGGCCGGCGTTCGATGGATGGAGCTGGACCTGCTCGACGGGGAATCCCTCCGCGGCTCGCTGGACACCGCGCGGCCGGACGGGATCGTGCACCTCGCCGGACAGGCCAACGTGGCCGAGGCCAACCGCGACCCCATCGCCGCGTTCCGCGTGAACGCGGAGGGCACCTGGCGCATGCTGGACGCGGCGCGCACGCGCGCGCCGCAGGCCCGCGTCGTGGTGGTCACCTCGGCCGAGGCCTACGGCGCGGTCGATCCTTCGGAGATGCCGATCCCGGAGACCCGCGAGCTCGCCCCGCGCACGCCGTATGGTGTTTCCAAGGCCGCGGCCGATCTCGCGGCCGCGCAGGCCCACGCCGGCTGGGGTCTGCACGTCGTGCGCATGCGTCCCTTCAACCACGTCGGGCCCGGACAGCGGCGAGGCTTCGTGGTTCCGGACTTCGCGAGCCAGGTCGCGGCGATCGAGCGCGGCGAGTGCGAGGCGATGGTCCGGGTCGGGAACCTGGCCGCGCGCCGGGATTTCACCGACGTGCGCGACGTGGTTCGCGGGTACCGCCTCGCGCTGGAACGAGGTCGCGCCGGGCGCGCCTATAACCTGTGCTCCGGGACCTCCACGCCGATCGAGGCGGTGCTGGCTTTCCTCGTCGCGCGTTCGGTCGTGCCGATCCGTGTCGTGCTCGACGAGACGCGGCTGCGGCCGTCCGACGTGCCCGACTTCCGCGGCGATCCGTCGCGCGCCCGCGATGAGCTGGGCTGGGTTCCTCGCATTCCGCTGGAGGCATCCCTCGGGGACGTGCTGGAGGAGTGGCGAAGCCAGGGCGCGGCGGCCCGGCCCGTCGATTGACGGAGGCGCCGCAAGAACTTACAGTTCACCGTTCCCCGGGCTGCCGGCGGAACGCCTCCCTCGGGGAACCATGACGAGTCTCCCGGACAGCCTCAGCACCAGCTCCGAGGCGCGGCCGGCCGGCGCCCCCCGGGTCGCCGCCGCCGCCGCCGCCCGTTCCTACGACTTGGCGAACCGCATCGTGGCGGGGGCGGTCGGGCTCTCCATCTTCTCGGTCTACGTGATCACCCTCTCGCCCGACGTCTCGTTCTGGGACTCCGGCGAGTTCATCGCCACGTCGCACGCGATGGGGATTCCGCACCCGCCGGGCACGCCGCTCTACGTGCTCATGGGCCGCGTCTTCTCCCTGCTCTTCCACGGGCTACTGGGGGTGGCGTCTCCCGCGCAGGCCGTGAATCTTCTGAGCGCGCTGCCCAGCGCCATCGCCGCCGTGTTCCTCTACCTGTGCGTCGTGCGGGTCGGAAAGCGCCTGTGGAACGACGGCGTGCAGTCGACCTTCTGTCTCCCCGCCACGATCGCCGGCGCGACCGCGGCGATCTTCGCCGCGTTCTCCAACACCCTGTGGATCGACTCCATCGAGGCCGAGGTGTACGCGGTCAGCGGCATGTGGGCGGTCTTCACCACCTGGCTGGTCCTGCTCTGGGCGGACTCGGAGCCGAGGGACGAGCGCCTGCTGGTGGTGACCGCCTACCTGCTGTCGCTGAACATCGGTGTGCACTTGGCGACCTACCTGGCCGCGCTGGCCATCCTGCCCTTCGCCTTCCTCCACGAGCGGCGCATCGCCATCCCGGTGAGCTTCGCCGTCGTGCTGGCAATGGCGAAGGACCTGCAGTTCTTCCTGGTCGTGGTCGGTCTGCTCATCCTGACCACGCTACAGCTCGCGCTGCTACCCGCTGCGTACCGGGAGCGCTACCGCTGGACGCTGATGCTGGCACACGGTGTCGCCGTGCTCCTCGCGGTGTGGGCGGTCACGTCGATGACGCCCTCGGCGCTGCGCAACCTGTTCATCGCCGTGCCGCCGCTGGTCGCCTTCTTCCTGCCGGTGATCGCCCTGCCGGTGCCGAAGAAGCTGGAGAATCCGTTCACCGACCTGGGGTTCCTGCTCGGTCTGGTGACCGTGCTCGGATTCACCTGCCACCTCTACCTGCCCATCCGCTCCGCGCTGGATCCCGCGATCAACGAGGCGCAGCCGGACAACTGGGACGCGTTCTGGAAGCTCATTCTCCGCGACCAGTACAAGCCCACCAGCGTCCTCGACCGGCAAGCCACGTGGGTGTACCAGTTCGACCACATGTTCTGGCGCTACCTGCGCGAACAGTGGAGCCCGGCGTTCCTGGCGCTGCTGGCCGTGCCCGGAGTACTGGTGCACCTGCGCCGCGATCGCCGCACGTTCGTGCTCTTCGGACTGCTCTTCCTGTGGACCTCGGCGGCGCTCGTCTTCAAGATGAACTTCACCGATCAGGAAGTCCGCGAGCGCGATTACTTCTTCGCGCCGGGCTTCTTCTACTTCGCCGTGTGGATGGGCCTGGGACTCGGCTGGCTCTCGAGTCTGGTGATGAGCGGCGTCTCGGCGCCGCTGCGTCGCGGGGCGGGGCTCGTCACCGCGGGCGTGTGCGTCTTCATCGCCGGCGTGCCGATGGCCCGCGGCTGGGAGTCGCACGACCGGCGCGGCAACTGGATCGCGAACGACTACGCCTACAACATGCTCGCGGGCCTGGAGCAAGACGCCGTCCTGTTCACCAACGGCGACAACGACACGTTCCCGCTGTGGTACTTGCAGGAGGTGGAGGGGTTCCGCAAGGACGTGCGCATCGTGAACCTCTCCCTGCTGAACACGCCGTGGTACGGCGAGCAGATCCGGGACCAGGAGCCGCGCGTACCCATGAGCCTGACCACCGAACAGCTCTGGGAGCTCACTCCGTTCCGGGACTCCAACACCGGCAAGGTCTGGTACGTGAAGGACATCGTGGGCACGGACATCGTCCAGACCATCCGGCGCCAGGGCAACCAGAGGCCGCTGTACTTCGCGGTGACCGTGGACGACCTGCTCGGCTTCGACGACGAGATGCACCTCGAGGGGCTCGTCTTCCGGGTCGCGCCGTCCCGGGGAGCGACGGCGCTCTCGACCGATGACCCCGAGCTCGGCACGGCCGGAGCGGAGATCGCCGGCGACGTGAACCTGAGCGCGACACGCCGGAACCTGGAGGAGGTCTACCGCTACCGGGGTCTCCTGGACGAGAGCGGCAAGCTGGATCCCACCGTGTACCGGGACGAGAACGAGCAGAAGCTGGTCACGAACTACGCCGCGGCGTGGGCGCGGATGGCCATCGCCTACCGTGATCGCGGGGACATGGACCAGGCGCTCGCCTGCATCCGCCGCGCGATCGACATCGCGCCGCACTACGATCCGATCGTGGGCGGGCTCGGCGGCATGCTGCTGGAGTCCGGGCAGCTGGAAGAGGCGCAGGCGTTCTACCGCGAACGGCTCCGGACGCACCCCGAGGACGTCCGGGTGTATCTCGGGCTCGCGCTCGCGGCCGGGAAGACCGAGAAGTGGGAGGAGGCGCTCGAGTGGTACCTCGAGGGACTGCGTCTCGCTCCGGAGTCGCGGGAGCTGCTGGCCGGGCTGTTCGAGACCTGCCGGCGGCTCGGCCGCTGGACCGAGGCCGAGAACGTGCTGGTACAGTGGCTCAACATGCACCCCGGCGACCACTCCGCGCGCGCGTTCCTCGAGGACATCCGCCGGCAGCGCCAGGCCGCGGAGTCGAGTCGGGCGGCGAACTGAGGCGGGGGAGGACGACGTGGCGAAGCAGGTGATGGTCACCGGTTGCGCGGGCTTCATCGGGTCGCACCTGTGCGAGGCGCTGCTCGACCGCGGCGACGACGTGCTCGGCGTGGACTGCTTCTCCGACTACTATCCCCGCGCGGTCAAGGAGGCGAACCTCGAGTCGTTGCGCGGGCACGGGCGCTTCCGGTTCGTCGAGGCGGACCTCGCCGCCGCGGATCTGGCCCCGCTGGTCGCCGGCAGGAGCGCGGTCTACCACCTGGCCGCGCAGGCCGGGGTGCGGGCGAGCTGGGGAGCGCAGTTCGAGACCTACGTGCATCAAAACGTGCGCGCGACGC
>JBQTGV010000076.1:0-6990 GCA_052390515.1 Candidatus Eiseniibacteriota bacterium
GAGGAGGGGCCCCCGGGGCGGCGCGGGGGGGGGAGGCTCGGGCGCGCTGCCGCCGGGGGTGGAGATCGGGGGCCCGCGCTCGCCGCCATCCGCGACCGCTTCGAGTCGTCGGGGCGGCTCTTCTGGCCCTGGGCCGACCGGCTTCGCCAGGAGCACGTGCGGCTCGCCGCCGCGCTCCGCGAACGCGACGCGAAGATCGCCACGCTGCGAGTGCGTGGGACGGCGTCGCCCTCGCCTTCGGCCCCGCCGTCGGAAGCAGCTCTGCCCGCGGAGACGCCTGCCTCCACGGAGACGAATGCGCGGCTGACGCGCCGTCCGGGCACGACCGTCGCGCGGACGTACGAGCAGCCGGAGGGGCATCCGCGCGTCTCGATCATCGTTCCCCTGTTCAACCGCGTCGACCTCACCGCTCGCTGCCTGGAGTCCATCTCCGAGCACAGCGAGCCGGGACTCTACGAGGTGGTCCTCGTGGACAACGGATCGACCGACGGAACGGCGGACCTGCTGCGCTGCCTGGAGGGCAACGTCAAGGTCGTCGTGAACGAGCGGAACCTCGGCTTCGCCACCGCGTGCAACCAGGGCGCGGAGATGGCCGCCACCGACAACCTGCTCTTCCTGAACAACGACGTGGAAGCGAAGCCGGGCTGGCTCGCGCCACTGCTGGCGCTCTTCGACGCCGACCCCGGAGTGGCCGCGGCGGGAAGCCGGCTGCTCTTCCTCGACGGAACCATCCAGCACGCCGGCGTCGCGCTGCTGCACGATCCCGCGGCGCCCGTGCCCCTGCGCGCCTTCCACATGCACTACGGGCAGCCGGCCGACTTCGCCGATGCGAACGTGCGTTCGGAGGTGCAGGTGCTGACGGCGGCGTGCCTGCTCGTGCGGCGCGGGGTGTTCGAGGCCGTGGGCGGCTTCGACACGCACTACTGGAACGGCTGCGAGGACGTGGACCTGTGTCTCAAAATCGGGGCGAAGGGGTGGACGCTCGTGTACGAGCCGCAGAGCTGCCTCGTGCACCACGAGTCGCAGAGCGGCTCGGAGCGTTACACGCGCGTGGCCGGGAACGAGCAGCTGCTGTGCTCGCGCTGGCTCGGCAAGGTGGATCCCGACGTGATCGAGACGGACGGCTCGCGGCGGAGGACCGAGGCGCGGCGCATCCGCGCCTACGCGTCGCCGCAGAGCACCGATCCGGCGCAGGCCGCGCGCGCCGCGGCCGCGGACGACGAGCTCGTCTCCATCGTGGTGGTGACCCGGAACCAGCTCGAGCACACGCGGTTGTGCTACGAGAGCCTTCGCAAGCACACCCCCGAGCCGCACGAGATCGTCTTCGTCGACAACGGCTCGACCGACGGTACGGTGGAGTGGCTGCGCGACGTGGTGCGGGACTATCCGCATGCGCGCGCCGTGATCAAGGCAGACAACCTCGGCTACGCCGGCGGCAACAACCAGGGACTCGCGCTGGCCCGCGGCCGGCAGATCGTGCTGCTGAACAACGACACGGTGGTGACCGAGGGATGGCTCGGCGGACTCATGGCCGTGCTGGAGGATCATCCCGCAGCGGGCCTGGTCGGTCCGGTGACGAACTATGCCTCGGGGCCGCAGGTCATCGAAGGCGTGCCGTACCGGACGCTCCCGGAGATGGAGCGATTCGCGCGGGAGCACGCCAGGACTCACGCCGGCGAGAGCGAGCCAGCACGACGCCTGGTGGGCTTCTGCCTGCTGGTCCGCCGCGAGGTGATCGACGTGGTCGGTGGCCTCGACGAGCGCTTCGGCAACGGCAACTGCGAGGACGACGACTGGTGCCTGCGCGCGCACCAGGCGGGGTGGGAAGCACGGATCGCGCGGGGCGTGTTCGTGCACCACACCGGCGGGCGCACGTTCGCGGGAGAGGGCATCGACTACGCGAAGAGCCTCCGCGACAACTTCGAGCGCTTCAAGGCGAAGTGGGGCATGGATCCTGGAGCGCGCGCGGAGAACGGCTATCCGTTCCTGGAGCTGGCCCGCGGGCCGCGACAGCCGTCCATTCCGCTGCCCTCGATCGCCGGCCGGCACGAGGCCACGATCGGCGGGCGTTGGATCGAGGACCCGACCCGCCGGAAAGAGCCGGCGCCGCGGCAGGCGCGCCTGCGTGTGGGAGTGCTCCCCGGCGGCGAGCCCGACGTGGCCGTCCGCGCGCTCTTCGCCCGTTACGGCCACCAGGGGCCGCTCCCGGTCGTCTCCACCAGCGCAAAGCTCGCGTCCTGGCTGGCCGACCCGGGTCTCGTGCTGCTGCTCGGGCCGGACGTGGAGGTGAGCGCCGACGCGCTGGAGGAGCTCACCTCGGTCGCGGCGGCCAATCCTCGGCTCGCAGCGGTCGGTCCGGTGGCGGCCGTTGCGCCGCGGCCGCAGCAGGCCGCCGGCGGCGCGCTCACCCGCCGCGAAGCCCCGCGTTTCGCCGCCAAGCGGCGCCGCCGTTACCGCGGCCGCTGGCACGAGGCGCCTTACCTTGGCGGCTTCTGCCTCCTGCTGCGTCCGGAGCTCGCGCGGGCGGTGGGCGGGATCGACACCGGGATGCCGCTGGCGGACGCCCTCTACGGTCTCTTCGCCCGGCTGCGCGAGGCCGGGCATCCCCTCGCCGTGGCGGCCGGAGCGTGGGTCCACCACCGGGCCCTCGGCGAGGAGGAGGGCGCGGGCTACGACGCGGCCTGGACCGCCGCGGCGGGCGCGCTTCCGGGGACCGGGGCCGAGTAGCGCGGCGGGCCCCTCCGCACGTCAAAATCGACGACCCCTTGCAACGGGATCCTGTCGTTCCCGTATTCTGGCGCAGCAGATCCGCTCGCCCACCTCGCAAGGAGTCGACTCCATGTTCCGTCTCGCCGTCGCGGCTCTCGCCGCGCTGATCGCCACCTCCGCCGGCGCCGCCCCGAGCCGGACGGAAGCGCTGCTCGTCCCCCCGACGGCCGACGATCAGATCCCGCTGATCGTGCGCACGCGCGACGCGGCCGGCGTCTCGGCCGTCGTCCGGGAGCTCGGCGGCCGAGTGACCTACGTGTTCGGGAACATCGACGGTCTCGCCGCGACGTTGCCGCGGGAGCGGATGAGCGCGTTGCTCGCCGATCCGCGCGTCGAGGACGCGGACCGGCAGCGGTTGGTCCGACGCGCGGTCGTGCCGCTGTCCCTGCCCGACCTCTCCGGCGTTCCGGGTGTGCGCCGCCCGCGGATCGAGGGCGAGGTGGCCGCCGTCCGGGACGCCGTGATCCGGCGCCTCCCGCCGTCCGCGCTCCTCGGGGGCGGGCCGGCCTCTTTCTTCGGCTACGACGTGCTCACCGGCGCCGCGCAGTCCTGGGAAGCCACGGACATGGGCGAAGGCGTCATCGTCGCGGTTCTGGACACCGGCATCTATCCCGCGCATCCGGCGCTCGACGGCAGCGTGATCGGAGGGGAGAGCCTCGTCCCCGCCGAGGAGGAGGAGGCGATCGACCACGACGACGACGGCGTCGCCGACGGCCGCACGTTCGACTGGAATGCCCTGGAGAACGACGGACACGGAACGTTCGTGTCCGGAGTGATCGCCGGGCACGCCGAGATCGTGCTCCCGGGGGACGACGCGCTGGCCCTCTCCGTGGCGGCGAACTCGCCGGAGTCCATCGAGTTCGACGACGACGGCTTCGCGCGGATCCGCTTCGCCGGGCTCGCGCCGGGCGCTTCGCTCTACGGGATCAAGGTGTTTCCGTTCGACGGCGGCGCCGCTCCGGACGCGCGCATCGCCGAGGCCATCGATCGGCTCATCGAGAGGAAGGAGAGCGGCACGCTGGACACCGACGTGATCAACATGAGCCTCTCCGGCCCGGTGCTCCACGACGGGTGGAACGCGCTCGACCAGATGGTGGACGCGGCGACGCGCGCCGGGATCACCGTCGTCTCCGCGGCGGCGAATGAGGGCCCCTCGCTCTTGAGCGTGGGCAGCCCCGGGAGCGCCTTCACCGGGCTCGCCGTCGGTGGGGTGTCCGATCCGATCCACACGCGCACCGCGTTCGAGTTCCTGTTCGGCGCCCCGCCCGGGTTCGGCGCTCTCGTCTACCCGCACGAAACTCCGAAGATGGCGGACGTCGCCGCGCGTGGTCCGACGGCCGACCGCCGCGTGAAGCCGGATCTCGTGGCCACGGCGTTCTTCATGTACTCGTCCGCGCTCTTCGACATCGACGGCGATGGGCTGAACGACACACCGGTGTTCGGATTCGGCTCCGGCACGTCGTTCTCCGCGCCAGCGGTGGCGGGCGCCGCCGCGCTCGTCACGGCGTACGGGGACCGCATCGGGAAGTTCGCGGAGGCGCCGTACGTGGCGAACGCGCTGACGCGCGCCGCCGTGCCGATCGCGGAGTTCTCCGACGTGAGCCAGCACCGCCAAGGTCACGGGTTCGTGAACGTATCCCGAGCGCTGCGGCTCCTGGATGCCGGGCGCGTGCACGACCCGGCCCCGGACGACCCCCGCGAGCGGAACGTCACGGACCTGGATCTCGGCGGGGGATCCGCTTCCGGCGTGACACCGCCGCTCGCCGCTGGCGAGTCCTTCGACTTCCTCGTCGATGTGCCGTACGGCGTGACCGGCCTCACCGTGGAGTTCCCCGAAGTGACCCACGGCGACGGCAGTCAGGACGGCGTTCCCGAGGCGGTCGTCGCCGCGGTGCATACCGCCAAGCGGGGCGGGACCGGCGACTACGTGTTCCGCCGCGACGGGTTCTTCCGGCCGCTGGTGGCCGGCGAATCGGTCGTGGTGCCGTATCCCGAGGCGGGCACGATGCGGGTCACGGTGGCCGGGCTCATCACGAACTACGAGGACGTGTCGGCGTCGGTGCGCGTCACCACCGAGAGCCTCCCGATTCCGGTCTCCTGGTCGGAGACGGGACGGCTCGAACGGGACGAGATGACCGTGCACACCGTGGAGGTCCCGGAGGGTCTCGGCGCGCTCGCGGTGCGGCTCTCCTGGCGCCACGACTGGACGCGGTTCCCGACGTACGACCTGGACATGTACATCCAGGGCCCGGACGGGATCCTTCCCGCCGCCTCGGTGGACAGCCCGGAGCTGGCCTGGATCGAGAGTCCGACGCACGGAACGTGGTCCTTCGCGGTGCTGGACTTCGGTACCGTGCTGGAGTCGGAGCCCTACGAGCTGGCGCTCTCGTTCGTTCCGGCCGGCTCGCCGGCCGAGCGTGCGGTGGAGGAGGTGGAGCGTCCGAGGCTCGCGGCGGTCGGCGCGAATCCGCTGCGCGGATCGGCGGAACTCTCGTTCGAGGTGCCCGCCGCCGAGCGAGTCACGCTCCAGGTCTTCGACGTGACCGGCAGGCTCGTTCGCCGGCTGATCGACGGCGAGGTGGCCGCGGGGCCGCATCGCTCGATCTGGGACGGTCGCCGGGACGGTGGCGAGCTCGCCGCGGGCGGCGTCTACTTCCTGCGCCTGGAGACCGCGGGCGGGTCCTCCACGAGGAAGGTGACCGTGGTCCGCTAGACGATTCCAAGACCCGTGCGAGAGCGGCGGCCCCCGGAGAGATCCGGGGGCCGCTTCGTGTGAGCGGGCGCGCCGGGAGGGCGCACTCGAGAACCCGATGCTAGGATCCGCGCATGCGTGCCTTCGTCCGCGGCGACGTCGATGGGTTCTTCGGCCTCGCCCTCGACAACCTCGTGCAGCTGCTGGTCATCGACGCGCTCGGGCGCTTCGTCCTCGGCTTCCCGCCGGAGCTGCTCTATGGGCGGATCCTGCCGGGCGCGGCGGTCTCGCTGCTCGTCGGCAATCTCTACTACGCGCGGCAGGCCATGCGGCTCGCCGCAGTCACCGGCCGCACCGACGTCTGCGCGCTGCCCTACGGCATCAACACGGTGTCGCTCTTCGGCCACGCGTTCCTGGTGATGCTGCCGGCGAAGCTCGCCGCCGAGGCCACCGGTCACCCCGATCCGGTGCGCGTGGCGTGGCAGGCGGGTCTCGTCGCCACAGTCGGCTCCGGGCTGATCGAGACGGGCGGCGCATTCGTCGCGGAGCGGATCCGCAAGGCCACGCCCCGCGCCGCGCTGCTCTCGACACTCGCCGGCATCGCGCTCGGCTTCATCTCCCTCGGCTTCCTGTTCCGCACGTACGCGCGGCCGGTCGTCGGGCTCACCGTCCTCGCCATCATCCTGATCACCTACTTCGGACGAGTTCGTTTCAAGGGCGGGCTGCCGGGCGGCTTCGTCGCCGTGTGTCTCGGCACGACGCTCGCCTGGATCACCGGCATCGCGCCGGTCGGCGACGCACCCGGCTCCGTCTCCCTTCGCCTGCCTGTCCCCGTGCTCGGAGATCTCCTGGACGCGCTGCGCAGCGGCCTGCTGCTGCCGTACCTCTCGGTGATCATCCCCATGGGGCTCTTCAACGTGGCCGGCTCCCTGCAGAACATCGAGTCGGCCGAGGCCGCCGGCGACTCCTACCCGACGCGGCCGTCGCTCCTCGTCAACGGGATCGGCACGCTCGCCGCGGCGGCGTTCGGTTCGCCCTACCCGACGACGATCTACATCGGCCACCCCGGATGGAAGGCGCTCGGCGCGCGCTCAGGCTACTCGGTCCTGAGCGGCGCCTTCATGACCGCCGTCGGCATCACCGGGACGCTCGCCGCCATCGCCTGGGCGGTCCCGATCGACGCCGGGATGGCGATCGTCCTCTGGATCGGGATCGTGATCTCGGCGCAGGCGTTCCAGGCGACGCCGCGCCTGCATGCCCCGGCGGTGGTGGTCGGCTTGCTCCCGGGGATCGCCGCCTGGGGGACGCTGATGGCGAAGAACGGGCTGCGGGCCGCCGGGGTCGGCTCCGCGGGCGGCCCGCCGTTCTCGCCGGACCTGATCGGCGCGTTTCTCGGCAGCGACACCTGGATCCACGGCGCGTTCGCTCTCGAGCAGGGGTTCATCTTCTCCTCGATGGTGCTGGCGGCGGCGACGGTGGCGCTGATCGAGCGCCGCTTCGCGGTCGCCGCGGTCTGGTGCGGCGCGGGG
>JBQTGV010000077.1:0-15650 GCA_052390515.1 Candidatus Eiseniibacteriota bacterium
CCGACGAGACGGGGCCTGCCGCCCACCCGGTCGATGGCCGAGGGAACGATCGCCGCCGAGCGCACCGACCCCGTGGCGGTGCGGTAGCAGATCCGCACGCGGTCCCCGGTCACCAGCGCCTCCTCGAGCAGGCGCTGGCCGGACGGAGGCAGCGCCGGCTCCGCGCGCCCGCGCGGACCGTCCCGCCGCGCGCAACCTGCCGCGGCGAGCAGGGCCTCGCGCGTGACGATGCCGCGCTCCTCCGCCAGTTCCAGGAGAACGGCGAGCAGGCTCGCGGTCGCCCGCGCGTCGGACAGCGCACGATGCGGCTCCTCGTGACGGATCCCGTGGCGAATGCACGCGCTCGCCAGATCGTGGCCTTCGCGGTGCGTCCCGAGCGCCCGCGAGAGCCGCACCGTGTCGAGGACGGGATTCGCCAGGACGGGACGACCCTCTCGAGCCAACGCAGCATCGAGGAACGACCGGTCGAACCCGGCCTGATGGGCGACGACCACGCGTTCGCCGAGAAACTCGAGCAGGCGAGGCAGCACTTCCGAGAACCGCGGTGCGTCCGCCACCGCCGCGTCCTCGATGCCGTGCACGCGCCCGGCGGACGCGGAGATCGGGCGAAGCGGACGCGACCAGGCGTGGAAGCAGGCGCCGAGCCGGCCGCCTTCCCAGTGAACCGCTCCGGTCTCGACGACCTCGCCGCTGCCGGACGCGAAGCCCCCTGTCGTCTCGAAATCGAGCACCGCGTAGCGGTCGTCGCGCAGCCCCACGTCAACGCCTCCCGGTGAGGAGCAGGCGCTGCACGCTGAGGCCGAGACCGCCGGCCAGCAGCACGCCCGCGACCACGAACGGCGCCGCGAGGTCCTGGTGGGCGGCGGCCACGAGCCCGCCGAGCAGGGGCAGGGACGAGCTGCCCGCGCCGAGAATCGTCTCGTGCCAGCCTGCGGCGCGTCCACGGCCGGAAGGGCGATCCAGGCTGGCCTGGATCGAGGCCTGGTAGGCGAGCCCGAACGCCGCGCCGAGCGGAAGCGCCGCCACGAGGCGGAACGGCGAGCCGACCGCCGCCACGAACAGCGCGAGACCGGCCAGCGCGAACGCGTACGCGGTGAAGAGCGAGGGCGGCGAGGGACGCCGTCGAGCGAGCAGAGCGAACGTCGCCGTCTGGACGACGAAAACCGAGCCGAGCATGACGCCGAACGCGGTCGGCCCGGCGCCACGGTCCAGCAGCAGCCGCGGGGCGTGCATGTTGAGCGTGCTGGCCGTGCCGAAGGCGAGCGCGTTGGTGATCCACGCCAGCGGAAGGAACGCGGGCGAGTGGGCGTGTGCGCCAGGCGGCGGCGCGTGCGCAGGGACCGTGGCGGGCTCCGAGCGCGGCAGCACCGCGAAGGTGAGCAGCGGCGGCAGCGCTGCGACGAGCAACGCGACTTCCGGGCGAAGGGCCTCGGTCAGCAGGCCCCCGAGGACGAGACCCGTCCCTTTCCCGAGGCTCCAGGATATGTTGAACGCGGCGACGGCTCGCGGGAGAGACTCCACCGGGCATCGATCGGAGACGGCCGCCTGGAGCGGCGACCAGAAGAACCCGAGCGCGGCACCGAGCAGCGGCAGCGACGCGTAGAGGGCGGCCGACCCCGGCGCGAGAGCGAGAGCGAGGCACCCCGCGGAAAAGAGCAGGAGCGCGCGGCGCGCCAGCACCAGCCTCGGAACGCGGTCCGACAGACGTCCACCGAAGCTCGCCGAGAACATGTAGGCGCCGGCGTAGAGCGTCGGTAGGATGCCCAGCTGCGCGGGTCCGGCCCCGAGGTCGATCGCCCGGAACGGAAGCGCGGCGAAAGCGAGATACAGGGAGGCGTCGGTGAGGAACGCGGCGGCGAGCAGGCGGGGGACGCCGGGCATGATCGCATCGTATCGGTGGGCGGCTGCAGGAGCAATCGCGGTCGTGCTGGCGGCCGCGGCGGCCCCGGCAGCCGGATCCGACGAGACGCTCGCCCGGGTGCGAAAGGCCGTCTCCTCGGGGCGCGATCCGGCTCTGCTGGCCGCGCACGCCTCCGCCGCGACGGTGCACATGGCCGGCCAGGAAGTCGGGCGCGTGGAGACGCTCGCGCAGCGGAGCCCGCGCGCGCTCCGCGAGCTCTCCGAGATCGCCGGGGTCCGCCAGGTGGTCACCCTGCTCGGCGACGACGGCTGGCTCGAGGACACGAACGGCACCATCCGCGAGCTGACCGGCGACGAGCTCTCCGGCGCGCGGATGGCGCACTCCCTTCTCTTCCACTCGTACCTGGACGGCTCCGACGCCGAGTTGCTCGTGGAGGTCGAGGGCGGCGTCGTCACCCTCCGGCCACGCGACGGCACCGGCGAGGCCCACCTCACGATCGGCGAGGGCTCTCTTCCGGTCGCGTTCGAGCGCACGATGTCGGGCACGCTCGCGCGAACGACGTTCTCCGACTGGCGGCCGTCCGCGGGAGTGTTGTGGCCGTTCGCCTCCACGCAGACCACCGGCGATCCGCGCTTCGACCTGACCCTCCTCACCGTCGAGGTCGACTATCCCCAGGCGCTGCCGGCGGGCGCCATCCCGACGCCAACCGCCGGTCCGGCCCGCGACTTCGTGGTGTCGGACCCGGACTCTGCCGCCGCCATCGTCTTCGAGCTCGAGGGCTCGCTGATCGTCCTGCCGGCGCGGGTCGGTGATCGGCCGGGGCGGTTCCTGCTCGACACCGGGGCCGGCGCGACCGTCCTCGATGCGGCGTTCTGCGAGGTCCTCGGTCTCGAGCCGCGCGGGGCGATGGAGGCGCGCGGGGCCGGCGGCAGCCAGACGGCCCGCTTCGTCGACGTGGAAAGCTTCCATCTCCCGGGAATCGAGATGTCCGGGCAGACGGTCGTGACGGTTCCGCTCGACGAAGTGGGTCGCGCGCTCGGCACGCAGGTGGACGGGATCCTCGGGTACGACTTCCTCAGCCGTTTCGCCGTCGAGATCGACTACCCGGCGAAGCGCCTGGCGCTGTTCCGCTCCGGAAGCTACTCGCCCCGCGACGGCGCAATCCGGGTTCCGCTGCGCATCGAGACGAATGTGCCCCGGCTCGACGGCGTGCTGGAGGGCGAGCATGCGGGGAGCTTCGTGCTGGACACCGGGAACGCGTATCCCCTGCTGCTGCACGCTCCGTTCGTCCGCCGCAACGGGCTGGCCGAGGCCGGCGGCGAAGACCTCTCGATCACCGGAGTGGGAGGCGCCGAGGCCATGACGCGGACCCAGGTGGATTCGCTCGCTCTCGGCGATGCGGTGTTCCGGAGCGTCCCCGCCCTGCTGGCCACTTCCGAGTCCGGGGCCATCGCGCTGGAGGAGTCGATCGGCAACGTCGGCGGGGCGTTGTTCCTCGACTCCGTGCTGGCCTTCGATTACGGCGCCGGTTCGCTCTGGCTGGCGCGCGCGGCGAGAGCCGACTCCGCCTCCGCCCGGTAGCGGTCTTCCGGGGCGTCGCGGGTGGCGCGCTCCAACTCTCTCTGCGCCTCGTCGTGCCGGCCCAGAGCGCTCAACGCGATCGCCAGGAGATAGCGATCCGTCGCCGCACCCTCGTCGTCCCGGTGCGCGGCCAGCGCGGCCTGCAGGTGCTCCGCCGCCCCGGCCGGGTCCCCGGCGCGCAGCCTCGCGGTGCCGTAAGTGCCGCGGACAAAAGGGTCTTCCGGCGCCAGCTCCAGTGCTTCTCGAGCCACGCGCTCGGCCTCCGCACGGTCCCGGTAGGTCTCGGGCGCCTCCTCCAGCAGGATCCAGGCGAGGTTGTTGCGCGACTCGAAGTCGCGCGGATCGAGCTCCGCGAGCCGCCGGAAGTCGGCGATCGCCCCGGGCCAATCCTCGGCTTCCACGCGGATCCGCCCGCGGACGTGCAGGAGGTCCCGCTGGTCGGGCGCTTCGGCGAGCCGCTCCTCCACGAGCTCGAGCGCGGCGTCCCGCTCCATCGCGGCGATGGCGTCGTAGTGCCAGGCGTCGAGGCGCGGACCGTCCGGACCCCGCGTCCGGAAGATGCTCTCGAAGGCGCCCGCGAAGGAAACGACCAGCAGCGCGGTGCACACGGCCGGGAGGATCCTCGTGACCGCCGCGTCGCCGACCCCCAGGATCGGCAGCAGGGAACGCGGGGCCAGGAACAGGGCGACGACCGCGCCGCCGGCGAGCCCGCCGAGGTGCGCGTTCATGTCGATCCGCGGCGCGAGCAGCCCGAGCGCGAGGTTGACTCCCAGCCAGGGAAGCAGCGCGGGGCCCATGATCTTCGCCACGCGTGCCGGCAGGACTCCGCGGAAGCGGAAGGCGAAGACGATGGAACCGCCGAGCAGACCGAAGATCGCGCCTGAGGCGCCGACCGAGATCCGCTCGGCGAGCGCGTCGCTCGCCAGGGACCCGGCGATCCCGGACACGAGGTAGAGGAAAAGGAGTCGCCACGGCCCGTAAAACGCCTCGAGGTTCCCGCCCAGGAGGTAGAGCGCGTACGCGTTGACGAGCAGGTGCAGCTCGTTCGCGTGCAGGAACGTGGAGGCGAGGAGCCGCCAGATCTCCCCGGCCTCGACGAAGGCACGGGCGTTCGCGCCGAAGGCCACGAGCACGTCGGTGCGCTCCGGACCTCCGGCGATGCGGCTCATCACGAAATACACGAAGATGGCGACGAGCAGGAAGAGGGTCGCACGGGGTGGGAACAGCGCGATCGTACGGACGGGCGGAGGTGCTGCGAGCTCGGTCCGGTTCAGGCTTCTTCCTCGAGACGGGATCCCGCAGCGGAGACCGCCGGCGGCTCTTCGTGCGGGGTCAGCGCCGTCACGTGCCGCTTGCCGACCAGAACGGGACCCGCCTTCGTCTCCACCGCGAAGAAGTCCTCCGGGAAGTTCAGGAAGTCCGAGACGCGCGAGAACTCGTCGGGGAGATCCATGGCGATTCGCCCGTCGAGCTCGATCCCCTGCCCGGTGCGCAGCGACACCCGCTCCCGCCGGAACACCGGCGTGCTCTCCTTGCGGATGAGCGCGGGCGAGACACCATCGGCCGGCTCGACCAGCACCACCCGGGTGCGGTTCACCACCTGGACTCCGCCGTCGGTCTCGATCGGGAACCAGGGGCTGTCGTTGTTGAACAAGTCGAGGATGGCCTGCTCGCCGCGGTGGATGGGATCGATGTAGTCGAGGAACACCCGCCCCTCGAGCCGCTCGCCCCCGGACAGCCGCAGCCGGACCGGGACTTTTCGCTTGGGAATGACGTGGCTCACGCCGGCCCCCCCGAGTTTCGCTCTCCAAAGATCGTCAATCCGGGGCGAAAGTCGAGGGGAAACTTGGAAATCCTGACCGCGGGACTTCACCGCCCGCCCCGACGTGCCGATCCCCGACCAGAACTCCTTACGGGCGGCGACATGGCGCGAATCGACGCGATCTTCGAGGCGGTCCAGGCTCAGGGCGCCTCGGACCTGCACATCTCCACGGGCGCTCCGCCGATGATCCGCCGCCACGGGGAAATGCATCCCGTTCCCTACCAGGAGCTGACCCCCGAGCTCACCGAGATGCTGCTCTACGAGATGATGGGCGAGCGGGAGCGCGCCATCTTCGAGCAGCGCAAGGACGTCGACTTCAGCTACGAGGTCTCCGGCCGGTTCCGGGTGCGCTGCAACGTGTACGAGGAGCGCCGGGGGCTGGCCGGGGCGTTCCGCCTGCTGCCCACGTCGATTCTCACGCTGGAGCAGCTCGGACTGCCGCCGCATCTCTCCGAGCTGAGCCGTGCCGAGAAGGGGATCGTCCTCGTCACCGGACCGCCGGGTTCCGGGAAGTCGACGACGCTCGCGGCGCTGATCGATCACGTGAACAACCGCGTGCGCCGTCACATCATCACCATCGAGGATCCCATCGAGTACGTGCACCAGAACCGCAAGTGCCTGGTGAACCAGCGCGAGGTCGGCAGCCACACGCCCAGCTTCGCCGCCGCACTGCGCGCCGCCCTGCGCGAGGACCCCGACATCATCCTGGTGGGCGAGATCCGCGACTACGAGTCCATGAGCCTGGCGCTCACCGCGTCGCAGACCGGGCAGCTCGTGCTCGGCACGCTGCACACCACCAGCGCCGCGGAGACGGTGGAGCGCATGATCGACACGTTCCCCGCGGACGAGCAGTCGCAGGCGCGGGGGATGCTGGCCACGTCGCTGCGCGCGGTCATCGCCCAGCGGCTGATGCGTCGGGCGGACGACAAGGGACGCGTCGCGGCAGTGGAGATCCTGCTGGGCTCGCCGGCCGTCGCCGCACTGATCCGCGAGAAGAAGCACTACCAGATCCCCTCGGTGATGCAGACCAGCCGTCGCGACGGGATGCAGCTCCTCGAGGACTCCATCCGGGACCTGCTCGCGCGCGGCATCGTGAGCGCGGAGGAGGCCCAGCGGTACTCGACGGCACCGCCTTCGATCCGGGCGGCGGCCGCGGCCGCACCTCCACCGGCATCGCCGCCGTCGGCGCCCGGCGTGCCCGAGCGCGCGCCCGCCGCGGGGCAGCCTTCCGCTGCGAGACCCGCGTCCCGGGCCAACATCAACCGACCGGTGCGCTAGGAAGCCCCCGTGCAGATCTCCGGCAACACCGCAGTCCTCCCCCTCTTCGATCTCGTGCAGATGCTGTCGGTCAACGAGGCGACCGGCATGCTCAAGGTCGAGAACCACACCGAGCGCGGGTATCTCTACCTGCAGCAAGGCCGCGTCATCAACGCGCTGGACGGCGACCATCGCGACGGCGAGGACGCCGCGAAGCGGGTCTTCGCGCTGCGCGATGCGCAGTACTCGTTCTCGCTCGAGCTGCCCAGCGTCGCCGAACGTATCCAGTGCTCGACGCAGAACCTCATGATGGAGGTCGCCCGGCAGCTGGACGAGGAGGGTATCGGTGTCGACGGCGGTACGTCGCCGACCGACCGCGTGCGCGAGGTGCAGCAAGCCACCGACGCCCTGCACCGCATCTTCCGGGAGCTGGATACCGACTCGCGGATCCTCTCCCTGCGCGCGAACCTCGGAGTGACCATCGCAGACCTGCTCGCGCCGCTGCGCGCCACCGCCGGTGCGGTGCTGCACCTGCGGGAGGGAGCGCTGCCCGAGACCCGGGACGGCGTGCGCATGTCACCGGTGGGCTCGACGCCGCTCGACCGGCGAGGCTACCAGGAGGTACGCGATCTCCTGCTGCGCGGGGCAACGGCGCTGGGCCCGGTCGGCGGTGAGGTGGACGCGTACCGTCTCTCTCTCGGCCCGAACGAGCGCTATCGGGTGGAGCGGATCCGCTGGACGGCGGGCGAGATGATCACGGTGCGGTTCGCGCCGGACGAGGCGGAGCTCGTCGCCGCGCTCCCCTGGCCGGCGGCGACGCTGACCGAGCTGCTGCGCGCTCCGGGGGCCGTCGTGCTGGTGACCGCGCCGGAGTACCCGGATGCGGCGGGCGGATTCGCCGCCGCCTGCGCCCACTTCCTGAGCTCCGAGACCGGACCGGTGATCGCATTCGCGCGACGCTGGACGCCGTCCACGCGCCGCGCCGGAGCGATCCTGCTGTCGACGTTGCTCCAGCACGACCGCGCGGAGGGGATGCGCCTCGTCGACAGGCTCGCCCCCTCGCTCGTCGCCGTGGAGGACGCCGACTGCCGCCCGGCGCTCGCCGCCGCGCTGCGCGCCCTTCGCGCGGGATCGAGAGCGCTCATCGGGGTGTGCGCGCCGGCCCCCGCTCACGTGCTGGAGCGGATCCTGGACGGCGTCTCGCCCGCGGAACGGGCCTCCTGGCTCGCGCTCCTGGGCGGCGGACTGGGTGCAGTGCTCACCGCCGGCGGCGACATCTTGCCGGTGGACGGGAGCGCCCGGTCCGCGGTTCTCGCCGGTGACGCCGGCCCCCTCATGGCCGCGCTGGTGCACGGAGCCGGCTGACCGGAACGCGCCGTTCGCGTACGATCCGCGCATGTCCGTCCCGACGCGCGCCGAGGCCTGGGCCATCCTCACCGAATTCACGCAAAGCAATGCGCTGCGCAAGCACGCGCTCGCGGTCGAGGCCGGGATGCGCGCCTACGCCGCGAAGCTCGGCGGCGATCCGGAGGTCTGGGGGGTCGTCGGTCTGCTGCACGACTTCGATTACGAGCGCCACCCGTCGCTGGAGGAGCATCCGTTCCGTGGTGCCGAGATCCTCGCGCAGCGCGGCGTGGACGAGAGCGTCCGCACCGCCATCCTCTCGCACGGGGACCACACCGGCGTGCCGCGGGACGATCCCATGAAGAAGGCACTCTTCGCCGTCGACGAGCTCAGCGGGTTCCTGACCGCGTGCGCGCTCGTCCGTCCCTCGAAGAAGATCGCCGAGGTCCCGGTCGACTCGGTGAAGAAGAAGCTGAAGGACAAGGCGTTCGCACGAACCGTGAACCGCGACGACGTGCGCCGCGGAGCCGAGGAGCTGGGCGTCGCGCTCGACGAGCACATCGCGTTCGTCCGCGACGCGATGGCGGGCGTCGCCCGCGAGTTGGGGCTCGACGGCGGAGGCTGAGCGGGAGGACTCGTGAGCGCTCCGTCCGGGAAGAAGTTTCTCTGACGGCCTCGCTCAAGCCCGCTCGCCGCCTGGCTCGCTCGCATCGTTGCCGCCGGCCTCCGCCGTCCGTGGCTCCGGCTGCGGCGGCTACGACGCGAGACCGTCAGAGAAACTCATTCCCAGACGGAACACTACTCCGCTCCGCCCCGCGCACGCCGGAGCAGCCGCTGCGCGCGCTCGTCCGCCGGAGCGATCTCCAGCGCCCGGAGCGCGCTGCGCTCGGCGGACGCAGAGTCACCGAGGGATAGGGCGAGCCGCCCGAGGTGGACGATGGGGCTCGCGTAGCCGGGATCCCTCGCGGCCGAGGCGACGAAGAGCGATTCCGCGGCCGCCGCCTCGCCGAGGTTCATCGCGCAGAGCCCGGCGTTGTTCAACGCCTCCGCTGCCAGGACCTCGTCCTCCGCGGCCATGGCCACGAAGATCTCCTTCGCCGCCGCGAAGTCGCCGGCCTGGAACAGCCGGTTCGCCTCGGCCAGTCCCTGCGCGCGTGCTCCCGCCGGCCCCGCCCCGAGCGCGGCGGCGCGCGCCGCCTCCTCGGCCGCCTCGCGCACGCGGCCCATCCGGCCGAGCACTTCGGCGAGCTTGCTGCGGCTCGGCGGCCAGGCCGGATCGATGGCGATCGAGCGGCGCAGGAGCTCCTCCGCCTCGGCCAGCTCGCCCGCGTCCGCGGCCAGCGTGCCGAAGTTGTAGTGGTCGACGCGCATGGAGTGCAGCCGGCGCAGGAACTCGTCGCGCCAGTTCACGCCCACGAACGCGCCGGCCAGGACCGCCCCCGCCAGCACCTGGCGTGACAGCGGACCGGCGCGGAGGATCCGCGTGGCACGCCCCGCCCCGACCGCGGCGAACAGCAGCAGGCTCGGCACGACCGGGTGGCGGTACTCCGACGACACGTAGAACGCGACGCAGGTCACGAGCGACACCGCCACGGGGATGGCCGGAACGAGCAGGCGCCGAAGATCCAGCAGCCCGAACACGGCGAACGGCAGCACCCACCCGAGGTGGACACGGAGAACCGCGAGCACCGGCGAATGCTCCATCGCGAAGTAGTACGAGAGGTTCGTCTGCGACTCGGTCGCGCTGGCGAAGAAGCGCAGCTTGCGCAGCGCGAGCCGCAGGGCCCCGGCCGGTTCCTCCCGCCAGCGCCGCCACGTCTCGCCCGTCCAGAACGAGCTGGCCTGCGCCAGCGTGAGCTCTCTCCCGGCCCGCCGCGACGCCTCCGCGCGGTAGTCCTCGGCCTCGGACTCCGGTACCGGATTCGAGAGGAACGCGGGCTCGGAGTAGATCCCGGTCGCGCGCTCGTGGTTCCCGGCCCACAGCGCCATGCCTCCGTTCGCGCTGACCGGGACGAGCTCGCCGGACTCGCGCCAGTTGCGCACGGTCACGGGCAGGACGACGAGCGCGGCCGACAGGAAGCAGAGCGCGACCGGCGCCGCCGCGCCCTTGCCCCGGCGGAGCAACACCGCGGCGTAGGCAGGCAAGAGCAGCGCGTTGTTCGCCCGCCCGAGCACGAGAAGCCCGATCACGACGCCGAGCCCGGCGGCGGCACGCAGCCTTCCCGGCCCCGCGTCCAGCGCGAGGAGAACGGTCACCAGCGTCAGCGCCAGCAGAAGGCTCGGAGTGAGCAGCGCCCCGTCGTAGAAGATGGCCGGGCCGTACACCAGGAGCCCCACCGCGGCGATGAGCCCCTCGCGCGGGCGACCGAGCCGATCGCCGAGCCTGGCGAGCAGCACGACGCTCGCCGCTCCCGCCAGCGACTGCAGCACGAGCGCAGCCAGCCGCCCGCCATCGCCGGCGCCGAAAGCCGAGTACACGGCGCCGAGGAACGCCCCGTAGAGCACGTTCATGAAGAACGGGCCGTCGGGGAAGCCGGCGCCCTCGGCGAGGCGCCGCCCGACGCCGTCGTAGAAGGCGGAGTCGATCAGCAGGTAACGGAAGAGCGGACCGTCGCGCAGCGCGGCGACGTGCAGCAGGCGGACCGCGAGCGCGCCGGCGAGGAGGAGGAGGTCGCGGCGCGTGCGGGTCATTCCTCGGCCCCGGCCAGCGCGAACACGTGCGTCAGCACGAGCGGTGCGCTGCCCGCTGCCTCCTCGACGAGCCGGATCCGGACGCGCGCCGCGCCGCGTCCCGGCGGGATCGCCGCCACCTGCTGCTCGTGGAAGAAGCCGCCGCCTGGCCCGTAGATCTCGACGGGCTGCTCGGCACCTCCGTCCACGGAGACGAGCGTTCGCTGGCGGATGCCTCCGGGCGTACGCGCCACCACGTTCACCGGCGACATCGGGTCCCGCGCGAGATCGAACTGGACCTCGCCGAAGACGGACCGCCCCGCGTCGATGATCTCGTCTCCGACGACTCCCGCGAAGGTCGCGCGGCGCACGAAGCTGCCGGCGTCCGCGCCGCGCTCGCCGTTCCGCCAAGTGAAGCGGTGCGCGCGCTCCGACGCCGGGTCCGCCACGTCCACCCGGTCCACGAGGCGCGCCGCCGGGCCACCCAGGCGGGGCCGGTCGCCCGACCCGGCGAGCGTCCAGTCGAACGTGGCCAGCACCTTCTCGGCGTCCACGATCGACGGCGCGAGCAGCCGCACGCTGCCGATGCGCCGGATCACGCCCAGGTCGTCGAACTCGAACCAGTTCGGGAAGAAGCAGAACCATCCGGGTCGATCCCGCGGCGGCCGCGCCTCGAGGCTCTCCCACAGGACGCCCGACCCCTGCGGCCACAAGCCGGCCATGCCCGGCGTCGTCAGGCCGATCAGGTCCAGCGTGCGACGCCCCGAGAAGTAGGCGATCGCGCCGGCGTCGTTGATGGCCACCACGGCATCCGGCGGGAGCGTCTCCGCGATCGTCTCGCCGAAACAGATCTGCATTCGGTCGATGTCCTGGCAGTTGTCGCCGAAGGCGGCGGCGAAGAACACCACGGACACGGAGGCCGTCGCGACGAGCCAGCCGCGAGCGCCCGCGGCGATCGGTTCGCCGATGCGGCGCACTCCGACCGCCGTCCAGATCAGGAACACGGGGAGGATCGGCATCTGGTAGCGACTGAAGTGCGCATCGGGCTCCTCCAGTGCCGCCGTGGACACGAGGAGCGCGGCGACCCACGTCAACGCGACGAGTGCTGTCGCGGGCTTCCGCTCGCGCCACTCCCGCGCCGCCTCGGGCAGCACACCGATCAGGAAGAGGATCCCCGCGCCGGGCGGCACCCAGAGCGCCGCGCCCTCCGACTCGTAGGCGTAGAGCCCGCGTCCGTCCGCGAAGGGCGCGAGGCCGCCGAAGAGCGCGGCCGCCAGGCTGGCGGCGCGCAGCAGCGCGACGCGCAGCACGTCGAGGAGCGTCGCGCCGGGAACCGAGAAGAGCGTCTTCGCCAGGAGACCGCTGGAGCGCGCGTCCCCCGTCAGGGCCAGGTTCACGAGCGGCTGCACGAGCGAGGCGGCGAAGGGGAGCGCCGCCCAGGCGAGCCCGGCGCGCGCTTCGCGGTCGAGCAGCGCGCGCGCGACCCACAGCGCTGCGAGGGCGACGGCGAGCAGCGCACCCTCGGGCCGCGCGGTGGCCATCGTCGCCGCGGCGAGCGCCGCGCGTGCCGCCGGCCGTCCGCCCGACCGCACGAGCTCCGCGAACGCCCACGCGACCGTCGCCGAGAAGTACGCGATCTCCATGCCGCTCCACGCGCCCCAGTGCAGCGGGCCGGAGAGCAGGACGAGGATCGCGGCGAGCGGCATCACGCGCGGACCGGGGGGCGCGCCTTCGCCCGCCGTCCCGGCGAGCCCGGCCCCCGCCGCCCCGGCGAAGCGCACGCACGCCGCCAGGGCCACGCCCCCGAGGATCATCGCGAAGAAGATCATCGCCTTGCCGTCGAAGCCGAGCAGGGACCCGAGGCCGAGCAGGATCATCCACGGGAGGCTCGTCGTTCCCGTGGTGGGGGCCTCGCCGGGCTGGTATACGAACGGCTGGCCGGCGGCCGCCTGCCGCGCGTACTGGAAGTAGATGAACGAGTCGTCGAGCGGAAGGGACGGTCTGCCCCCGGTCGCGCGGAGCATGCACGCCAGGTAGACGACGCCGACGGCGAAGACGAGGAGGAGCGATCGCCGGAACGTCACACCGCGCGCCCCGCTGCGAGGTAGAGCGCCGTCGCCTGCAACGCGGCGACGCTCTTCGCGTCGCGAACCTCCTCCGTGGGAATCCGGGCGAGGACCTCGGAAAGAGGAAGCCTATGCACCTCGATGACCTCGTCGTGCTCGAGCTGCCGCGGCGCGCTCGAGAGACCGCGCGCCAGGTACAGGTGGATGACCTCGTCGCAGAACCCGGGCGTGGTGAGGATCGACCCGAGCTTCACCCAGCGCTCGGCCGCGAGGCCGGCTTCCTCTTGCAGCTCGCGGCGCGCGCAATCCAGCGGGTCCTCTCCCGGGCGGTCGAGCTTCCCCGCGGGGACCTCCCAGAGCCAGCCGCCGGCCGCGTGGCGCCACTGCCGCAGCATGGCCACCTCGCCGTTCTCGAAGAGCGGGACGCACGCCGCGGCGCCCGGATGGTGCATCACCTCCAGGCGCGTCACCACGCCGTTGGGCAGATGGGCGTCTTCGATGGCCAGGTTGACCACGCGCCCTTCGTAGATTTTCTCGATCAAGCAGCCCCCGTCTGCGCGTGAAGGCGCCCCGGATCCCGGCGAAGGCGGGACGACGCCCCCGTTCGCTCGGTTGACGCGAGGCAACCGGGTCTCTAAAATGGAGGCCGTCACGGACCAGCCCCCGGTCCGAACCGCGCTCGCGCCCCCTTGCTCAAGGAATTCCATGATTCGGAACAGGTTGCAAGTCTTCCCGAGTCTCGCCGGAATGGTTCTGTCGGTCGGCCTCGCCGCCTGCGGGGGTGACTCCGGCTCCGGACCAGGGCCCATCGAGCAGCCGGTCTTCCGCGACGTGCAGGCGGTGATGACTCCGAACTGCAACACCGCGTCCTGCCACAACAGCTCCTTCCGGGCGGCCGGGCTGGCGCTCGAGACCCACGCCCAGGTCGCGGAAGGCAGCCGTTACGGGGCGACGATCGTCCCGTTCCACCCGGAGCGCAGCCACTTCTGGAGGCACCTGACCGGCGAGACGACGCCGCTGATGCCGCTCGGCCGGGATCCCCTGTCCCCTCGAGACATGGACGTGATCCGCAAGTGGATCGAGCAGGGCGCCGTCGACGACTCCCGCACGCCGATGTACGCGGGCGCAACCCGCAAGGGATTCGTGGCCTGTCAGGGCGAGAACGTCGTGGCCGTCATCGACCTGGATACGGGGCTGACCATCCGCCACATCGACGTGGACGCACCGCACTCCGTGCTGGTGGATACGTCCACGCGACGGCTCTACGTCACGCGCTTCGAGACGGCGTCCGACAACATCCACGTGTACGACGCCGACACGTACGCGCTCGTGACCACGGGACGCGCCGGCACCTTCCCCGCGCTCATGGCCATCGTGAGGCCGGTCGGCCTCGGACCGCAGCTCTGGGTCACGAACTTCGACACGAGCGGCGGCGACGACGCGGTGCGGATCCTGGATCCGACGTCTCCCACCCTCGCGGAGATCACTTCGATCGAAGTGGCCGGCGCGACGCAGCCGCACGGCATCGCCGTCAAGGCCGACCAGTCGAAGGTCTACGTCTCGAACATCGGAACCGGGAACGTGACCATCTTCGGAACGATGCCGTCCCCGACGTTCGAGGAAGGACCGATCGCCCTGCCCGCCGCAGGCTCAGCTCACCAGCCGCAGCAGTGCGTGCTCTCCAAGGACGAGAACTTCCTGTTCGTCTCCGCGCTCGGCACGGACGCCGTCTACGTGATGGACACGACGACGCTGCCGCCGAGCTTCATCCCCTCCGCGACGATCCCGACCGGGGACGCGCCGTGGCACCTCACGCTCTCTCCGGACGGAGCGAGGCTGTGGGTCGCGAACTGGCTGGGAAGCAGCGTCACCGTGGCGAACTGCGTCACGGCGACGAGCGCCTTCGTGGAGCGGACGCTCACGCCGACCCACCCCGTGGACATCACCCGACCGGCCCTGCAGCGTCCGATCGGCATCACGTTCTCGCCGGACGGCTCGCGCGTCTTCGTCGCCAGCGCGAACGACGACAACCAGGGCTCGGGACACCATCCGGCGCCGGGAGGCGAGAAGAACCCGGGCAACGTGACCATCCTGGACGCCCAGACCTATGACGTGCTCTCGGTCGCCGAGGTCCCCAACTTCGCGCGTTTCGTCAGCCTGTTGCCGTGAGGCCATCGCCGTTCCTCACGCGGCTCTGCAGCGCCGCCTGCCTCGTCGCCCTCCTGCCGGCCTGCTCGAATGAAGACCCGTCCGGGCCGGGAGCACCGAGCGACGTGGATGTCACGGTGACGCAGTTCGACCCCGCGGCTCAGGGCGAAGGCCACTTCGAGCTGTGGTTCTCGTTCGCCATTCCGAGGCTGCGGCACTCCGCGAACGCCTCCGCCGGCAAGTTCCGCGTGGACGCCACGGGTGCCGTCGTGGGGCTCGACGGTCAGCCGGCGACCTTCGCGGTGGACACGACCGATCCCGACGCGCAGCTGGACGGAGACGGGGAGCCGCGGTGGTCTCTCGTGTTGGACGCGTTCATCACCATCGAGGCGGCCGGCGACGACGACGATGTTCCCGGATCCGCGCTCGTGGGCGGCGCATTCCTGAACGGGACCGCCCAGCTCTCGCCGGGCCACGCCGACGCGGTGAACCGGAACTTCGCCGGGATCGGAGGGTCGTTCCTTCTCGAAACCCCGTCGACGTCCACTTCCGCGGATGCCGCGGAGGGGATCTGGTTCGTCGCCCCCGGAGGCGGCTCGGCCTCCCTCGACTTGCCGGCGCTTCCTGCCGGGTGGGTCTACGAAGCCTGGGTCTCGAACAACTCCGCCGGGATCACGACGCTGGGTCGCTTCTCCACCGTCGGAGGTCCGGACTCGGACGCGGACGGCCCGCTCTCGGGCGCGCCTCCGACGGACGGCGCCGGCTATCCCTTCCCGGGCTCCGACTTCCCGTACGCTACCGGCGGCGTCGACCTGTCCGCGGCCAGCGTGTTCATCACGTTGGAGCCGGCCGACAACGCCGACGGCCCCGGTCCCTTCTTCTTGGAGCTGCTGGGCGCGCC
>JBQTGV010000078.1:0-4408 GCA_052390515.1 Candidatus Eiseniibacteriota bacterium
CCGACCGCCATCAGCAAGGGCACCGCGTCGTACAGCCCGCGGAAGCAAAGCAGCACGACGAGGAACGAGAGCGCGGCGGCCGCTTCCTCTCGCGGCGCGAGGTCGTAGACGCGGGTGAGGCCGCGTCCCCTCGGCTTTCCGGCGCCGACCGCCGGCTTGCCGAAGCCGAAGTACAGCGCGTCGTTGGGGCAGACGCTCACGCAGTCCTGGCACTTCATGCAGCCGGGGTCCACGACCATGCCGAACTCGCGCACGTTCTCGTGCACGCGCACGTTCGATGTGCACACCGCGGTGCAGTGCCCGCATCCGTTGCACGCGTCGGTGACCCGGATACGTCCGGGGGCCACTGCGTCGGCTGCGGCGAACACCGCCCCGTACGGACATCCGTACGTGCAGAATCCCTTCGCTCCGAGCAGCAGCACGGTGGCGAAGCCGCAGATTGCCAGGAACGGGACCGCGATCCACACCGACGGGAACGTCTCCCAGAGATGCTCCGTCGTGAGCGCGGAGGTGAAGCCCGGGAAGGCGTGCCGGGTCAGCAGGAGCCGCTCCAGCGTCGGCCACAGGAACATGTAGGCGGCGAGTGCGAGCGGCGCCCACACCAGGATGCGCGAGCGAAAGGGTTTCGGGCGGATGCCGATGCGGCGAAGGAACCACGCGCAGGAATCTTGAAGGGCGACGAGGTGGCAGCCCCATCCGCAGAAGAAGCGACCGAACACCGCCGTCGAGAGGATGGCCAGGGCGAAGAAGACGAAGCCGGCGTTGACCCGCCCGAGCTCCAGCGTCTCCATCGCCTCCGACGGCTCGACCGGCGAGAGCGTGCGACCGCGGACCAGCCAGTGCGTGACGTGTGCGAGGATCACGAGGTGGACCGCGCCCAGTACGAGCGCGCGCCGCCGTCCCATCCGCGACCGGCGGATCGGGCCCTCGACGCGCGGCTCGCCGGCGAAGACCGGGAACGGATTGCGCTCCCGGACGGGGGCCACTCCTCGGGGAACGCAGGGCGACGGGATCGTCTCGGCCATCGCCCGATTATCGGCCCGTCACGCCTGGGGCTTCAAATCCTGCCGTTTCTGGAAGATCCGGTCCACGGTGCTCTTGTAGATGACCGCGGGACGGCCGTCCGCTCCGACGCGGAACCAGGTCTTCTTCTCGTCTTCGGTGTCCGCGCCGAACCAGATCGTGACCGTCTCCCCCGACTGCAGCACCAGGTCCACGGAACGCTTCGGCGCGTCCAGCCCGTAAGCGACCGCGCTGTCCGGGTCGGCGACGTCGAACGCGTAGAGCGAGCACAAGGTCGACAGGATGCCGTCGGCCTTGCCCTTGTCGAACTCGCCGGCAGCGTCCCGTTTCCAGGTCCATTCGGCGCGGTCCGGGCCGGGCGGGGAGGCGGGTACGGCAGCGGTATCGGACGCGGCGGCTGCGGCGGCCGCGGAGTCCGCGGGTGCCGGCGGTGGTGCCGCCGCGGCGAGCTGGAACTCCTTCTCCAGCACCAGCTCCTTCGCCCCGTCGCGGACGACGATGCGGTCCACGTCCAGCCGGTCCGCCTGGTAGACGCGGAGCTCGATCCAGCGTTTCGCGTCCGGGGCCTTCGGCTCGTCACCCCACACGCCGAACGAGGAGCGCAGCGCCGACTGGGTCAGGTAGACGTCGTCGGAGCCGGCGAGCCGCACGAACCCCCCGCCTCGGACGGACGTCTTGCCGACGATCAGGTGAAAGAGCTCGGAACCGCCGGCGGCCTCGGCCACGACGTGCAGGCCCTTCTCGTCGTCGGCCTCGAAGTCCGCGAGGACGTCGCTCGAGGAAGCGCGCTTCTCGCCGCGGAGAGCCTGGAAGTCGTCGAGCAGGCGCTTCACCAGGTCTTCCTTCGCGGTCCAGCCCCACCGGGAGGCCACCGCCCAGCCCTCCCCGGAGCGCTCCAGCACGACCGGCTCGTCGGGCAGGCTGCCGAGCCAGGCCCGGACCTTGTGGACCTGTGCCGCGTCGAACGAGCCCTCGAGCAGCTCGACGAAGCCGCCGTGCTCCGCGGTCGCGTAACGCGAGCGGCCGGTCAGCGCGGAAAGCAACCCCAACGCGACGAGCACTCCGGCCAGCACCAGAAGGATCTTGCGACTGATCATGAAGCCTCACCTCCCGCACGAGCGAACTGCGCGGCGTACTCGTCCGCCTCACGGCGACGCCGGATGCGGTTCCCGAGCCCGAACGCCGCCACGAGCGCGGGAACCAGCGCGATGTTGATCACCCGGAACGCGAGCTTCTTGCCGTCGGTCACCTCGCCGAACGTACGCTGGTCGAACTGCTTCGAGCGGATCGAGATGAGATCCTCGCCCAGCGTCACCGCGTCGATCATGTTGATGAGGAACAGCGCGTGCCCTGCCTGGTTGATCAGCATCTCCTCGAACATCTTCGAGCAGCCGATCACCACCAGACGCCCCGGCGCGGGCGGGGGCAGCGCGCCCGGAGCGGCCTCCACCGCGGGAGCTGCGGCGGTGTCCGAGGGCGAGACCGGCCAATCGGGCGCGGCCGCGTCGGCCCAGGGATCAGGGAAGACGCCTTCCACGAGCACGGCGAGCGGCGGGCGCTGGAGCAGGGGGTGGCCGTCCGGCGAGAGGTCCTCCTCCACCAGTCCACCGCCGGCTTTCTCCACGGTCCAGGTCACGTCGCCGCCGGTGAAGAGAGTGGTGACCTCGAGCCCCTTCTCCTGGATGCCGGCGTCGTCCACCACGAGCCGGTTGCCCCACAGGTAGAGGAGTTCGGGGACCCCGGCGTTGAACGGCAGGTCACGGTCCAGCTGATCGCCGAGCACCCGGATCTGGGTCGGCACCTGCACGGGCTCGCTCGTCTGCACGCGCATCCCCAGGAAAGTCGACTCCCGCGGGATGGCCAGCGTCGCCATCTGCGTGTCCATGAGGATCCGGTCTTCGATCCGCACGCCGAACTGCGAGATCAGGTCGTTGACGCCGAGCTGCTGCGGGCGCACGGCGATGGTGAAGCCCCCGCGCGATCCCGGCGTGTAGTCGTACACCGTGGCCTGGGCCGCCACGATCACGCTGCCGCCGCGGCGCAGCACGCCGCTGATCTCGTAGCGCTGGCGGTCGTTCAGGTCCCGCGGGCCGAGCAGCAGGAGGGTCTTCGCCTCTTCCGGCACGGTGCTGTCCTGCGTCAGCTCCACCGGTCGCACGTCGTAGCCCTCGCCACGCAGGAACTCCGGGATCGGGCGGAAGTTGTCGGTGGGCGGCGGCAGATCCTGCCCGGACTGGATGTAGAACTGCACCATCTGCGGATCCAGCGGCTCCTTCGCGGAGTAGATGGCCACCACCGGATCCGCGTCCCGCACGAGCTTCACGATGCGGGAGAGGAGGTCGTACTCGAAACTGCCCAGGTTGTCGGGCAGCAGCTGCGGGATCAGGTCCTCGGCTTCGTCCTTGTACCCGATGGCCACGCCGGAATAGACCAGCTTCACCGCCATCGCGTCGCGCTCCAGGCTCTGCGCCTGGAAGGGCCGCACGCCCTTGGCGATGAGCGCCTCCTCCAGCTCCGGCGTCTCCTTGGGATTGACCACCTGGTACTCGAGCCGACCCTTCGACGCGATGGACAGCTCGTTCAGCTTGTCGGTGACGTCCCGTTGCAGTGTCTTGAGGAACGCGGGCATCTCGTTCTCGGGAGTCACGTAGTACTTGATCTGCACAGGGACGGTGAGGTCGGCCAGGATGCGCTTCGCCCCGGGCGAGATGGAGTAGATCTTGTCCTCGGTCAGGTCGAAGCGGCCGATCCCGAGGTTCGAGACGGTGCGGTTCAGGAAGATGGCGATGCCCACCAGGAGAACCGCACCGAGGGTCAGGCCCACGCGGAAGCTCGTCGCTCTCGAAATCATCGCGGGTCTCCTAGTACTTGCGGCGTTCGAGCGAGTAGGTGTTCAGGATCAGGAACACCGTCGAGAACGCCACGAAGAAGAGAATGTCGCCGAGGCTCACCACGCCGCGCTCGATACCGTCGAAGTGCGCCGCGATGGAGAAGCTCTTGCTGAGGAACGTGCCGAGCCCGCCGCCCCACGGCACCCAGCCGTCGAGCACCGCCACGAAGAAGGGCACCCCGGCGAGGACGAACAGTGCGCAGGCCAGCAGTGCGACCACGAACGCGGTGATCTGGTCCCGGAACAGGCCGGACACGAACGCGCCGATCGAGAGGAAGAGCGCGCCCACCAGCACCGCGCCGACGTAGCCGGAGACGATCGCCCCGTTGTCCGGGTTCCCGATCCACAGGAGCGTCAGCGGGATGGTCAGCGTGCCGGCCAGGGCGATGATGTAGATGGCCTCGCTGGCGAAGTACTTGCCGTGGACGATGTGCGCGGGCCGGATGGGCAGCGTCATGAGCAGCTCGTACGTGCCGTGCCGCTGGTCCTACGATG
>JBQTGV010000079.1:0-7383 GCA_052390515.1 Candidatus Eiseniibacteriota bacterium
CGAAGGGAGCGGAGCCAGGACGGCGGAGCGAGCGTAAGCGAGGCGAACGGAGCGGGTTCTGCCGCCGCTACCGGAGCTCGAGTCCGGCCGGCGGGTCAGTCGTCGACGAGCCCGTCCCCGTCGTAGCGGAAGACGTCCGGCGCCGCGAACGACGATGCGCCCAGCTCGACGCCGAGCTCCCAATCCCGATAGCGGACACGAATCTCCTCAGTCTCGCCGGGAGCGTAGCGGCTGGGGAACGAGATGACGCGCTCCCGAGGAAGCATGCGCCCCGACCGGGATCGGAACTCCGTGCGAATCTCGACGAGATCGTCCCCCGGCAAGGTCCACCGCGCGCGCGTCGGCTGGCTCAGCGACGCCGGACCGTCGTACGTGCACTCCAGGTCGATCCGGTCGCCCTCGCGCGTCGCGAGGGCCATCGAGGAGATGCGGCCGCCGCGGTCCAGCAGCACGTCGATGCGCGCGAGGTCGGCGAGCTCGCCGGGAAGCCCTTCGACCGGCTCCGCGGGAAACTCGACGATGACGCGGCGTCCGGCACCTTCTGAGGAAGCGCGCACCTCGCACGTCGCGCGTAGCCGTTCCACGCTCCCCTCCAGGTCTGCTCCGAGCAGCGAAGCGCGCGCGACGTAGAGCGGCTCGAGATAGAGCGCGAGCCCGCGCACGATGGCGCGCGAGGTGCCCGGCTGCGCGGCGCTCAGCCCGAGATCGGCCGGGGCCAGCCAGATCTCCACGAGCGGCGTGGGTTCGCCCTCGGGATCGTCCGGCAGCTCGAGGACGACGCGGTACGACTCGACGTCCGCGTGGCCGACTCCACGGAAGCGGGCCACGGCGCGCGCCAGCTCGTCGAGCCCGTCGGGTGACGCGGAGGCCGGACCCGCGACGCAGCCGACGGCGGCGAGGACACAACAGGCTCTCGAGGCGGCGCGACGAGCACTCATACAGCTCTCCCTCCGACGCGGTCCACCCCGTGACGGTGCGCAGGTTCCCTCGCCGCGCGCTGCGGCCAACGAAAAGGGCAGGCCGCATCCGCGCGACCTGCCCTTCACTCTCGCTTCTCGAGAGAGATCTCTCAGAGAGAAGTCTTGAAAGCCTTGCCGGGACGGAAGCGAACGGTCTTCGAAGCCTTGATCTGGATCTGCTCGCCCGTCTGCGGGTTGCGACCCATGCGAGGCTTGCGCTTCACCGTCACGAAGCTGCCGAAGCCGACGATCGACACGCCGTCGCCCTTCTTCGTTTCCTTCTTGATCGTGGTGAGCGTGGCGTTGACCGCGTTCGACGCTTCCTTCTTCGTGAGCTTCGTCTGCTTCGCCACCATCTCGATGAGCTCGGCCTTGTTCATCTTCTTCAACCTCCTCCTCACAACACGTTTGGCACGACTCAGGCTCTCAAGGAGCCGCGCGCAACGTAGCAGCGGGACGGGGGCCTGTCAACGGGACGAGACGATTCGGCGATGCGGAGAGCCGCTCCGGCCGCGGGTTTCCCGAAGGGGTGTTTCCGGGTTCCGCTTCCGGCGAGGGGTTCCCGGAACCGACGGCCGGCCGAGCCAAGTACCGGGCGGGGACCCGGGTCAGCTCGCCCGGAAGGAGCCGCTCTCCCGCAGCCGGAACAGTTCGTCCAGCCGCTCGCGCTTGAAGCGCCACTGCCCGCCGATCTTCGTCGCCGGGACCTTGCCGTTCTTGGCGAGGCGGTAGAGCGTTCCCTTCTTGATGTTCAGGTAGGTCGCGGCCTCGGAGATGTCCATGATCTCGGGACTCATCGCGCTCGTCTCCCGCCCGGGGCCACCTCCCCTCCGGAGGATCTGCGCTCCCGGGCGCTGTTCAGGATGCGGGGTCAGGGATGTCGTTTCGGAAACCGGCGAGGTGGCCGCCCTCAGCGTCCGTCCTGCGAGATCCGGTCCTTCAGCTCCTTGGAGACCTTGAACACGGCCACCTTGCGGGGTGGCAGCTGTACCGGGTCTCCGGTCCTGGGGTTCCGGGCCGTGCGGGCCTTGCGCTGCTTGACCTTGAACGTCCCGAACCCCCTGATCTCGATGTGGCTTCCCTCGGTGAGCGCCTCCTTCACGGCCTGGATCAGGTGATCCACGGCCAGCGCGGTGTCCTTCTTCGTCAGACCGGTCGAGTTGGCGATGTCCTCCACCAGATCGGCTTTCGTCATGCGGGTCACTCCGTCGCGTCGCGGGTCAAGGAACCGGAAGAAACTCCTTGCCGTTCCGAAGAACCGGCAAAGATGGAACCCTGATGGCGAAAGGATAGCAATGCGCTTCGGGAGGGTCAAGCAGGCGGAAGAGCCACCTGGCGACAGGACGGCAAGCTAGCCCCCTCCACTTCAGGGGATCTGTCACCAGAGGAGGCCAAGCGGCGTTCGATGCGCCCGTTAGTCGAACTGTACGCCCCCGACGAGGCCGGCGGCGAGGCAAAGCGCCGATCCGGCCGCCGTGTTCAGCAGGTTCATCGCGTCGTTGCCGAGGTGACCTTTCGGGCCCAGACCGCGGGCGGCGGCCGACTCCAGGAGCCCCCCGGCCGTCGCGGCCAGCGTCAGGATGCCGACCCAGGCCGGGGCGAAGAGGCCGACCGCGCAGCCCAGCCCGGACACGGCCAGCGCGGCCAGCACGCCCGCCGCCGTTCCCTCGAGAGAGACTCCCCCCTCCGTCCCGATCGGGACGCGCCGCAGCGTTCCGATGAGGACCGGCCGCCGCCCGAGCACCTGCCCGACTTCGCTCGAGGCAGTGTCCATCGCGGCGGTGGCGAGCCCGCCCGCGGCGGCGAGCAGGAAGGGCCCGGGCTCGCGGGCGAAGACCGAGAGCGCCGCCAGCGCGACCGGCACGCCGGTGTTGGCCAGCGCCTGGCGCGCGCCCCGGCGCCCCTCGTTCGCCTCCGCGACGCGGAGCGCGCGTTTCGCGTCCCTTCCGAAGCGGGTGGCCGCAGCGGCCAGCACGAAGCACGCGGCGAAGAGCGCGTAGAGGCGCGGTCCGCCGAGCATCCACGTAGCCGCGGCGAGCAGGAGCCCCGCTACGGCTCCGGAGAGCGTGACCACTCCCGCCCGGGCGGCAAACGTCGCGGCCACGGCGCTCACTGCGAAGGCCGGAAGCGCGCGCCCCGCGATGGCCGGGACCCGCTCCACGAACAGGGTGACGTCGGCCGTCACCCAGATTCCGAGCGCTCCGATCGCGGCGAGCGGAGCCGTCGCGTTGTCGTTCCACCGCGTGCGCAGCGACTCGACGGCGGCCGCCGAGACGGCCGCGAGGGCGGCGGGCACGCAGGCCGCGGCGAAGGTCATCGCACCCTCCGGCGACCTCACCGAAACGAAGGCGGTGAGCGCGCCCCCGCCGATCGCCCCCGACACGACGAAGGCCGTGGTGCCCGCCCAGGTCTTCTCCGGGTTCCACGGCAGTCGCGCGCCGCCCACCGCACGGCCGACCAGCGCTGCGGCGCCGTCCCCGAAGGCGATGACTCCCCAGATGCACGCGGCGAGCTCCGGCCGTCCGAGGAACACGACCACGGCCACGAGCACGGCGAGGGGGTACAGGTGCACGCCGCCCCACGGCCAGCGCTCTCCGGGACGCAGCAGCGTGGCACCCCAGCGCGGAAGCAACCAGCGGTTGTGCATCACGAACGCGCCGGCCACGGCGACCGCGCCCCAGGGAGGCAGGAAACGCAGCGAGAGAGCGACGAGCCCATACAGTGCGTGGACGATCTTCCGGGCGGTCTCGTCCGGGGCCGCGTCGCGCGCGGCTGCGCTCACGCCGCTCCGGCGGAGTGCGCGACCTCGCTCATCTCGCGGAGGAACAGGGCGGCCGCCTTCGTGCCGGTCAGGAAGTTGCCCAGGTCGAAGTGCTCGTCGGGCCCGTGCGCCCCCTCGTCGGGAAGCCCGAAGCCCATGAGCACGACGGGCGCGCGCAGGATGCTCTCGAACAGCGAAACGATGGGGATCGAGCCGCCCTCGCGGGTCGGCACCGGCGTCTTGCCGGTGGCCCGCTCCACCGCGCGGAACGCCGCCTGCACCGCGGGATTCTCCAGCGAGGTCGTCCACGGCTCCCCGCCGTGCAGGTCGCTAAAGGCCTCCAGCGTGACCGTCGGCGGCAGGTGCCGCCGGACGTGTCGCTCGAGCTTCGCGGCGACGTCCGCCGGACGCTGGCCGGGGACGAGACGCATGCTCACCTTGGCGCTGGCGCGGGCCGGCAGCACGGTCATGCTCTCGCCCGGCTTCGTGTGGCCGGACCAGATGCCGTTCACGTCCAGGGTCGGGCGGGCCCACACGCGCTCCAGCACGCTTCGCCCCTCCTCGCCGTACAGGCAGGGCGAGCCGGTCACGCGCAGGAACTGCCCGTCCGGATCGGGCAGCCGCGCCCACGCGCTCTTCTCCGCGGGGGAGGCCTCCGTGACCCCGTCGTAGAATCCTTCCACGAGCACGCGGCCCGTCCTCGCGTCCTTCAGCCCGGCGATCACACGGGCCAGCACGATGGCCGGGTTGTCCACGGCTCCGCCGAAGCCGCCGGAGTGCAGGTCCATGGCGGCGCCGCGCAGCGTGAACTCGGTGTAGGCGATCCCCCGCAGTCCGGTGCACACGGTCGGAACTCCCGGGGCGTACATCTGGGTGTCGGAGATCACGACCGCATCGCACGCCAAGCGGTCCTTCTCCCGGCGCAGGAACTCGGCGAGGTTCGCGCTGCCCACCTCCTCCTCACCCTCGAAGAGGAACTTCACGTTGACCGGCAGCGACTGCGACGCCTGGAGATGCGCGCCCGCCGCGAGCACGTGCATCAGCAGCTGCCCCTTGTCGTCGGTCGCGCCGCGCGCCCAGATCTTGCCGTCCCGGATGGCGGGCTCGAAGGGCGGACTGGTCCACTGCGAGGGATCGACGATGGGCTGCACGTCGTAGTGGCCGTAGACCAGCACGGTCGGCCGGCCTGGAGCGCCGAGCCACTCCCCGTAGACGATCGGGTGCCCGGCGGTGGGCAGGAGCCGGGTCTCGCCGATTCCCGCCTGCCGCAGCAGCGCGGCGAGGTGCTCGGCGGCGCGGAGCACGTCGCCCTTCCGCTGCGGATCCGCGCTGATGCTCGGAATCCGGAGGAAGTCCGTGAGTTGGCGGACGGCCTCTTCGTTGCGGCTCTCGATTCCCCGGACGACCGCTTCCACGCTGACCTCCCGTCGAAAGGGAGGCGCAGGATAGCAAGCGGCTCGGCGGGAGGGAAGTCGCGAGCCGGACGCTCCCGAGCGCCCGGCCCGCACAAAGGCTCACTTCCGGTACAGCGCCTTCACGTCCGCCCAGCTCCGTTCGGCGAGCGACGTGGTCGCGCCGTTCGGAGCACCGGGCGAGAAGATCCAGGAGAAGCCCTCGTCACCCGGGCGGGTCCACGGTCCGGAGCCGTCCGGTACGCGGATGAGCGACTGATCGGCGTTCGCCTCCGATCCGTACTGATGCGCGTCACGGGTGACGGAATCGGGCCCGACGAGCTGGACCGTGTCGGCCGTGTTGTTCAGTGAGAGCTGACCGGTCGAGGCGACGCCGGCTCCCGACGGGACCCCGGTCGGCGTCCCTCCGCCGAACACGACGTACATCTCCCCCGCCGCGAGCACCGGCCCCGCGGCGAACTGGTGCCGGAGGCTGGTTGCGTCGTGAATCGCCCAGCCGGTCAGGTCGATCGGCGAGGTCGACGTGTTCAGGATCTCCACGAACTCGTCATCCGACGTGTCCCTCACGCCGTCGCCGTTGGCGTCTCCGGACAGGTCCGAGGGGGGATCGGCGAAGATCTCGTTCAGCACCACGCCCGCGCCCGACGCGATGACGCTCACGCTCACCGCGTTCGTCTGCTCGATCAGCGTTCCGTCGTCCACGCGCACCATCACGGAGACGTTCGTCCCCGCGGCGTAGGGCCCGATGGCCCGCTCCCACGTTCCGTAGGTCGCCGCGCCGGAGACGAGGGCCAGGTCGTGCTGCTCCTGCGGGCCGCCGTCCACGCTGAGCAGCAGCAGCGCCTGGACGATCCCGTCGGTGTCTCCGGCCACGGCCTGCACCGTGATCGCGTCGGCGCTCGTCGGGAAGGACGGAGTCACCGAGGAGGCGAGGATCTTGGGCGTCGCCGGGCCGCCGTTGGGACCTCCCGGGGTCGGCTGCACGCCCGTACCCGAAGGTGTGAGCGCGTTGAAGTCCGCGATCGTCGAGGAGCCGTCCGGAAGGCGCCCGATGGAGACGTTCGTAGCGCTGCCGCTCCACGAGAGACTGTCCACGACGATGGGCGTGCCCCCCGAAGGGTCGTAGAGGTACACCGTCTCGCTCGAGTTGTTGAGGGAGAGGCCTACCGCCGGGAAGCCGTTGAGCGACTCCCAGTCCGAGGACATCTCTCCGGTCACGAAGAGGTATCCACCGGCGGGGATGCTGCCGGCGAGCCCCATCCGCGGCGTCGCCGCTCCGCCGGAAGAGTCGCCCACGAGCCAACCGGTCACGTCGACCGCGGCCGCCCCGGCATTGTGGAGCTCCAGCCACTCGTCCTCGGCCGAGGCGAAGATCCCGTTCTGCGTCCAGTCCGTGCCGGGCGCCGGCAGGACCTCGTTGATGACGACCTGTCCCGAAGCCGGCGCCACCCAGATGACGGCGCCGGCCAGCGCGTGAATGCAAGACCGCATGGAATCCCTCCCGGGTTCCCAGGTTCCGACTGAATCGGGGAGGGGAATGCAACGGGGAGTGCACCGCCGCCGGGGAGACGGCGCTCATCCGGGGAGCGGGGACGCCCGCCGCGAAGCGGGCGGGATCATCAAAGTAGCCCGAGATGCGGTTCCGGCAAGGGCGAGAAGAAGCCCGGGGGCGTCGATCACCCCCGGGCTCGTCTTCGATCGATGCGGCTTCCGGTCAGCGCAGCCGGACCAGCTTCCGCGTCGCTTCCTTACCGTCGGCCTGCAACCGGTAGAAGTACACGCCGGACGAGACCGCCTTCTCTCCGCCGTTGTGTCCGTTCCACTCGATGGAGTGGACGCCCGACTCGACGTTCCCGTCGAGCAGCGTGGCCACGAGGCGCCCGCCCACGTCGTAGACGCGAAGCGTCGCGTGGGTGGCCCGCGGCACGGCGAAGGAGATCCGCGTCGTCGCGCCCTCCACCGGGTTGGGTGCGTTCTGGTGCAGCGCGAAGTCCAGGTTGGCGATTCCCGCCGGCGAGCTGACGGCGTCCGCCGGATCGTACGGCAGGATGTCGAAATCGCCTCGAGGTTGGATCTTGTACTCCCCGAAGGAGAAGTCGACGACGCCACGAACCGTGACCGAGTCGCCGAGCGTCGGGGCATAGGTCAGCGTCCCGAACCTCGCCTCGTCGTCCACCAGGGTCTCCTGGCCGCTGCGGGGAGCCGTGTTGTCGATGTAGTACTGGCCGAAGCCCGCCACCGCGTTGGTCAC
>JBQTGV010000080.1:0-6851 GCA_052390515.1 Candidatus Eiseniibacteriota bacterium
GCGTGCAGGAAGAGCGACAGGAACGCCGCCGAGAGCTTCGGGTCCGCCGGCCGGAACGACGCGAGCGTCAGGCGCTCGGCGACCTCCGGGCGGAAGAAGCGCACCGCGAACGCGACGACGAGGACGAGCAGGAGGAGCGCGGTGCCCCACGGGCGCCTTCCCGGACGAGAGTCGGTACCGACCGGGAAGAAGAAGAGGAAGTACACCGCGGACCGCCCCCCGGGCTCAGGAGCGCCCGCCCTCCCCCGGGTTCCGCACCTCCGTCCACGAGGCGCGCACCTCGCGATCGGGATCGAGCCGAGGACTCGGGCCGGCGCCGGCGCGGGGCGCGGAACGCGGCCCGAAGGCCCGGCGCAGCACCCGCCAGAGGATCACGGCCGCCAGCAGGTTGAGGAGCCACCTCAGCAGCATGGCGAGCCCCGATCTCCCGCCTTCATCGGCCGGGCTCGGGAGGGCCTTGACCCGGGCCGGCCGCGGCGGCCGTGCCGCCGGTCTCCGTCCGATCGGGGAGCGGTTCCTCCGGGATCACGACGATCAGCAGGAGATAGAGGAGCACCGCGATTCCGGAGGTCAGCACCGCCGCGAACACGAACACCAGGCGCACGACGTTGGGGTCGATGCGTGCCGCGTGGCCGATGCCGCCCGCCACACCGGCGAGAACCCGATCGGTCACGGCGCGCTCCAGCTTTCGCTCGGTGGAGAACCCCAGCGCGCCGCGGACGCTCGGCCACACCAGCACCACGCCTCCGGCGAGCAGCAGCAGCGGCACGAGGAACCGGAATCCCCAGAACGCGAATCCCCAGTCGGCGGAGTCCAGCACGCCAACCGCGCGCAGGAAGGCGAATCCCGACAGGCCGACCAGCAGCAGGCCGAGGTTCTTCGCCATGCGGTCCGCGGAGCGCGCCGTCTCCTCGCGTGACTCCGGGACCAGGAAGACGGCGGCGATGTACGGCAGGATGCCGATGCCGCCGAGAACCACGGTGGCGATCCAGCCCACTCGGATCAGGTCCGGGTCGGCGCCCAGGTAACGGGCGAGCCCCCCGCACACGCCGAAGAGCACGCGCTCGTCGCGGGAACGTTCCAGCTTTCTCACGTTCGTCCTCCCGGTCCCAGGTTCGCGCGAAGGCCGGCTGCTGGCAACCCCTCACCCCTCCCGCGGGTCCAGAGCGTCCCGCAGGGCGTCTCCCAGCAGGTTCAAGGCGAGCACCGTCGCGGCGAGGAAGAGGCCCGGGAACAGCGCCACCCACGGCGCCGCCCGCAGGAACTCCTTCCCGGTCGAGACCATCGCCCCCCAACTCGGCGTCGGCGGCTGAGCGCCGAGCCCCAGGAACGACAGCGACGCCTCCGCCAGCACCGTCGTCGCCGCGCCCATGGTGAACGATACGAGCAACGGCGCGAGGCAGTTCGGGACGACGTGCGCGAACAGGATCCGCGTCTCTCCCGCCCCCAGTGCGCGGGCCGCGGCCACGTATTCCTGCTCGCGCACCCGGAGCGCCTCGGCGCGGGCCAGCCGCGCCACCTCCGCCCACCCCACGATGCCCAGCGCCAGGAAGGCGATACGCAAGCCGGGCTCGAACGCGGCCGTGATGCCGATGAGCAGGAGCAGCGAAGGGAAGGCGAAGAACACGTCGGCCGCCCGCATCACCACCGAGTCCGTGCGCCCGCCGCGGAAGCCGGCGACGAATCCGAGTAGGCCGCCCAGCAGCACGGAGACGAGCCGGGCCCCGAGCCCCACCGCGAGCGAGACGCGGGCACCGTGCAGCGTGCGCGAAAGCACGTCCCGCCCCTGAGGATCCGTGCCGAAGGGATGCCCGAGCGACGGCGGCTGCAAGCGCTCATCCAGGTCCCCCAGGTTCGCGTCCGCGGTCACGAGATCGGCCAGCGCCGCGCCGAGCAGGATGGCCGCGAGCAGGCCGCCGCCGAGCCAGGCCATCGGATCGCGACGGAGGCGGCGTATTCGGCTCACGCTCCGCTGCTCCGGCCGAGCGAGCGGCGGATGCGCGGATCCAGCGCGCCGTACAGCAGATCCACGAGGAGGTTCACGAGGAGGAACATCAGCGACAGGAAAAGCACGGTTCCCTGCACCGCCGGGAAGTCTCGCCGGAGGATCGCGGTCAGCGCGTAGTGCCCGACACCCGGCCACGCGAAGATCGACTCGGTCAGCACCGAGCCGGAGAGGTAGCTGCCGAAATCCAGCCCCAGCAACGTGACGACGGGAACGAGCGCGTTGCGCAGACCGTGACCGACCACGACGCGCGCCTCGCTCGCTCCCTTCGCCCGGCCGGTGCGGATGTAGTCCTGGCGGAGCACCTCCACGAGGCTCGTCCGCGTCATCCGCGCGAGCACCGCCGCCGACCGGACACCGAGCGTCGTGGCGGGAAGCACCAGCGCGAGCGGCGTCACGTCCACGTATCCCGACGGGGGCAGCCAGCGCAGGACGATGGCGAAGAGCCAGAGGAGCAGGATGCCGGAGACGAAGACCGGCATGGAGATGCCCCCGAGCGCGAAGAGCATGGACACGCGGTCCAGGGCGGCACCCTTGCGTGACGCCGCCAGCGTGCCCAGCGCGAGCCCCAGCCCCGTGGACACGAGCATGGCCGCGACCGCGAGCAGCAGCGTCCGCGGGAAGCGCTCGGCGAGCTCCTCGGCCACGGGCCGGCCGGTCGCGAAGGACTCGCCCAGGTCACCCCGCGCGAGCCGACCCAGGTAGACCACGTACTGCTCGACGACGGGCCGATCCAGCCCGAGCTCGGCGCGGATCCTGTCCACGTCCTCCTCGCGGTAGCGCTCGCCGGCGAGCGCGCGCGCGGGATCCCCGGGGAGCAGGTACGTCAGCGTGAAGGCGACGATGGTGACGCCGAGCACGACCGGGATGGTCTCGAGGAGTCGCCGGAGGATGTACGCGGTCAACGGGCACTTGCATCCGCGAGGGCGGGAGACACGCGCAACCACCGCTCGCACGTGGGCACGGCGTGTGGGCGGTAGCCCGCGACCCGCTCGGAGACGCACACCTCCAGCACGGGGTGCCAGAGATAGATCCACGGGGCTCCGTCGTGGATCTTGCGGTCGATCTCGCCCGCGAGACGGGCCCGCGCCGCGGCCTCGCGGGGCCGGTCCAGCTCGGCGAGGAGCGCATCGATCTCGGGATCGCGGAGCCTCGCCCGGTTCCCGCCGCCTCCGACGTTCGCGGAGTGGAAGAGCGGGACGAGGAAGTTCTCCGGATCGGGATAGTCGGCGTACCAGTTGATGTAGAAGGCCTGCGTCTCTCCCCGGTCGATCGCGGCCTTGAGTGCGCTCCAGTCGCGGAGCCGGATTTCCGCGCGCACCCCGACGCGCGTCAGCTCGGCCTGCACCGCCTCCAGCACCTGGGATCCGAGCGGGCTCGGGCGCTGCCAGAGCTCCAGCACCCAGTCGGCGGGCACGCCCGCCTCATCCAGCAGGCGGCGGGCGAGCTGCGGGTCGTGGGCGAAGGGCGGCCCGGCGCCGCCACCGGGCAAGCTCGGAGGAACGGCGCCGGCGGATCGGACGCCGCGTCCCTGCAGCACGTGCTCGAGGATGCGGTCCACGTCCACCGCGTGGTTCAGCGCGCGTCGCACGCGCGCGTCGGCCAGCACCGGGTCGTCGTGGTTCAGCCCGACGTACTCGGTCACCAGCGAGACCTGGCGCAGCACGCGATCGCCGTAGGTCTCGCGGAAGCGCTTCGACTCGGCCGGCGGCACGTCGATGACGTCCAGGTTGCCGACCTCGAACTCCGCGCCCCGCGTGAACTCCTCGGGGAGGATGCGGATGCGGACGCCGTCGAACGCGGGAGCCTCCCCGAACCAGTGCGGGTTGCGGCGCAGCACGAGGCGGGAGTCGCGCACGTGCTCCTCCAGCACCCACGGTCCGGTCGCCACCTCGCCCGACGCGTTTCCTCCCCCCGGCAGCACCGCCGCGTTGGGCATGCCCAGCAGCGCGAGGAACGAAGCGGACGGACGCGCGAGCCGGATCAAGAGCTCCGTCGGCGACGCCACCGCGATCCCCTCGACGTCCTTCGCCTCTCCGCGCCGGAAGGCGTCCGCGCCGAGAACCCGCTCCAGCACCCACGATCGCGGCGAAGCGACCGCCGGATCGAGCAGGCGGCGGAAGGAGGCGGCCGCTTCCGCGGCGCCGAGCGGACTGCCGTCGGAGGCGGTCGCACCGGCGCGCAGGCGGAAGCGATAGGTCGTCCCGTCGGGAGAGAGCTCCCAGGATTCGGCGAGCGCGGGGACGATCGCCCCGTCGGTGTCGAACGCCACCAGACCGGCGAAGAGCAGCGAGACGGCGCTGCCGCCGACCACGTCCACGGCCAGCGCGGGATCGAGCGTGGCGGGATCCGAGGACCAGGCGAGCCGCAGCATCCCGGAGTCGTCCAGAGCCGGGCTGCACCCGGCCCCCGCGAGCGCCGTCAGCCCCGCAGCCAGAACTCGCCGGAACCCCGCTCGTCGACGAAAAAGAACAGCCGGCGCGGCGAGTCGTACTCCCAGAGCTCGGAGGCTGGCCCCTCGAAGTCCGGGGTGCGCACCGTGCGCCGCTGCGGATGTCCGTACCGGACGAGGATCCTCCCGCGGTCGGTGCGCCAGCCCGGCCGCCGGAACGGTTCCTCGAAGAGCGAGGCGGCCGTCTCCATCCGCTCCTGGATGGCGTCGCGGAAGGGGTTGCCCGGCTCCTGAGGATCCGGATCCCGGCCTGCCCAGAACGCCTCGACGGCGCTCGCCCAGCCTCCCGCGTCCGCCTCGCGCAGGGGGCGCACCTCCGCGTCCGTCCCGAGCGTCTCCAGGACCTCGAACGCGGCCTCTCGGTGAAGGATGAACCATTGCGGCGTCAACCGAACGAAGAAGGTGGCTTTGCGGCTCTCCTCGAGCGTCCCGTCCAGCCCCTCGAGGCGGACCTCGAAGTTGTGGATCCCCGCGTTCAAGCGCTCCGAGAGCACCCCGATCTCCATCGGGAACGGTTCGTTCCCGAGGACGATGGTGGAGTCCCCGGAGATGGCGTCCGAGCCGGCCGGCCCGAACAGGCGCCACCGCAGCCGGAACTCCCCCCCGCTCGCGGTCTCCGGGTGCAGCGTGACGCGCACCGCGTGTCCGCGCTCTCCCACGGGGATCTCCCGTCCGGGGTTGGGCCGCGCCTCGCCTTCGGTGTAGCGCACGAATCGGAGATCGCTCAACCCAATTCGAGTCGGACCGAGGCGAACGGCCAGCGTGGTCCGGACCGACGAGGTCGTGCCGGCGACTCGGTCGGTCACCGTCGCACGGAGCTCGTACTCCCCCGGAGGCACGACGAGCACGCGCGTCGACTTCGCCAGCCGGGAACCGCGCGCCTCGGTGAACGTGGCCGCCCGGGCGCGCTCCTGCCACACCTCCCCGGCGAACTGGCGGGACCCCCGGGCCAGTACGGCGGTGACGTCGTAGCGTGCGCGCAGCCCGCGCTCCTCCTCGCGGAAGGCGAGCTCACGGTAGGGGATCTCCCAGGTGATCTCCACGCGCGCGGAATCGGCTCCCTGCGGCAGCGCGACCGCGTTCAGCACGAACACCGGCCGCGCCTGGGACCGCACCGGCAGCTCCGCCGCGGCCGGCGGAGCGAGGAGGGCGCCGAGCACGGCGACGAGGAGGGCGGGAGCTCGGGGCATCGCCGACCGACGGGTGCTCCGTCTCGCGAGAAATGAGAAGCGAGGGAGGCACGGATGCCGGGCGAGCGCAAGCGAGGCGATCCGGTCACTTCTGTCGAGACGGAACACTACGCGCTTCGACCCGCCGGGTCCGCCGCCTTCCGGTCGGACTCGATTCGTCCGTCCCGGAGGCGAACCACGCGCGGCGCGAGCGAGGCGATGTCCTCCTCGTGGGTCACGACGATGACGGTGTGTCCCTTGGCATGGAGCGCGGCGAAGAGCGCCATGATCTCCTCGCTCGTCCGCGTGTCCAGATTGCCCGTCGGCTCGTCGGCCAGCAGGATCCCAGGGGAGTTCACGAGCGCCCGCGCAATCGCCACGCGCTGCCGCTGCCCGCCGGAGAGCTCGTTGGGGCGATGTTTCGCCCGATCGGCGAGGGACACCTCGTTCAGCGCGTGCAGCACGCGGTCCCTCCGCTCCGCGGGCTTCACCCCGGCGTAGACCAGCGGCAGCTCCACGTTCTGGAACGCGTCCGCGCGGGGCATCAGGTTGAACGTCTGGAACACGAACCCGATCTCCTGGTTGCGGATGCGCGCGAGCTCGTCGTCCTCCAAGCCGGCCACCTCCCGGCCGCGCAGCGCGTAGGAACCCGCTGTCGGGCGATCGAGGCACCCCACGATGTTCATCAACGTGGACTTGCCCGATCCGGAGGGCCCCATGATGGCGACGTACTCGCCGGAGTCGATCTCCAGGGACACGTTGTTCAGGGCGAGGATCACGTCCCCGCCCATGTCGTAGCGCTTGGTGACGTCCCGGATACGGATGAGGCTCATTCCGCGGGAGGAAGCTCCACGTCCCCGACCGCATCCCGCAGCGCCGTGACCGCGAGCCGGCGATCGTAGGTGGCGTTGACCAGATTCGAGCGCGAGCGCGTGAGGTTCACCTGCGCGTCGATGACGTCCAGGATCGTGCCTTCGCCGATCTTGAAACGCTCCTGCGCGAGGCGAAGGTCCTCCTCGGACGACTGCACCGCCTCCTCGGAGACGCGAATCGCCTCGCGGGCGATCTCCAGGTCGAGCCAGGCTTGGCGCACGGCGAAGATCACGTCGCGCTCGGTACTCTCCACGGATCGCTCCGAGATCAGCTGGTCGGACTGGGCCCGACGGATCCGCGACTTGGTGAGGAATCCGTCGAAGAGCGTGAAGTCGAGCGAGAGCCCGTAGGC
>JBQTGV010000081.1:0-20691 GCA_052390515.1 Candidatus Eiseniibacteriota bacterium
GGGGGGGGGCGCGCCCCCGGCCAGCCACGCGTTGTGGATCGAGAGCGCGTCGCCCGGCGTGACCGAACCGTCGCAGTCCGCGTCTGCGTTCTCCACTTCGCAGCTCCCGTTCCCGTCGCACTGCGGATCGGCCGGCAGGGTGCCGCCGTTCAGGAAGATCTGCAACGCGCACAGCGCATCCTGCGGGGTGAGCGCTCCGTCGGTGTTCACGTCCCCGGTTCCACTCGGACACTGCGTCAGCGTGAACGTCCCGCAACACGCGTTCAGCAGAGCGATGTCGTCGGTGAGGCCGGACAGGATGAGGTCCGTTTCCGTGCCGATGGCGCACGTGTCGCACAGGACGCGGAAGTGCAGCCTGGCGATGGACCCGGCGGACGAGGCCGGCACGCCGGTCACGCCGAAGCCGCCGCAGGTCACGAGACCCGTCTGGTTCTCCTGTGCGCTCACCAGGAACCCCGGCGCGATCGCCCCCGCCTCCGCCGAATCGGCGAACTCGATGAGCGTGCCGTCGTACGAGAGCTGGAAGCCGAACGACGTGATGGGTGCCGGGTTCGCCGCGATGTGCATGTCGACGACGAAGTCGAAGCCGATGCTGCCCTGCGCATCGGCCGGGCGAATGGAAGGCGCCGCGCACGGCGCCGTGCAGTCGACGCGTCCCTGGCCGGTGAGCGGCACGACGAGGCTCGATTCGTCCGGGTCGTCGCTCGTGATGGTGAGGCCGGCCTGGAACGCGCCGACGCTGTCGGGCAGGAACGCCAGCGGGACCGAGGCGCTCTCCGCCGGCGCGAGCACGAACGACGAGAGGCCGGCGGAGAAGTACGGCGTCGAGGAGACGATGGACGAGACCGAGAGCGTGTCCTGCCCCACGTTCCTGACGTCGAGCGTTCGCCCTCCTTGTCCTCCGACCGGAATGGCGCCGAAATCGAAGCTCGCCGCCGAGAGCGAGATGTCCGGCGCGCCAGTGAGCACGAGATGCACGGGCACGTCGACGACGGGGTTCAGCGGATCGTTGCTCCCGACGCGGACGTTCAGATCGAAGGCGCCTGCGGCGAGGCCGGCCGGATCGAACACGAGATCGACGAGCTGCGCGCCGCCCGCGGCCACCGTTCCGGTGCGGATCGGGGCGGTGAGCCAGGCGGCACCGGCGAGCCAGTCCACGGCCTGCTGCCCGAGGAGGAGGTTCTCCGCCCCGAGGAGAGCGGCGGTCGCCAGCGCCGGATCCTCCAGCACCTCGTCGGCGAAGACCAGCACACGGCCGATGCCCACCTCCTCGGCGGCCGCCACGCTCTTCCCGGTGGCGTCGTTCACCAGGGGCTGCGCCGGCTGCGGTACGGAGAGCGTGCGTGCGTTCACACCGATGTAGACGCTGCCGACTCCCTGGGTCACGGCGTGCGGGAGAACCGCGCTCGTCGTCGTGCCGGAAGTGGCCAGGACCGACGAGGTGCGGATGCTCGAGCCGATCGCGGAGAGAAGCGCATCGTAGTGCCCGAGCGACGCGAGGTTGTCGCCGAGCAGGATGATCCCGCCGCCGTTCGACACCCACGTGGCGAGCACGCCGCGCTCCGCCGCCGTCCAGCCCGAGCCGACGTCGACCGACCAGTAGAGCCGGTAGCTGCCGAGCAACGTCGCGGTGATCGCCCCGGGCGATCCGGCGACCTCCGTGACCGTGGCGCCGCGCGCCTCCATGGAGTCGACCATCGCCGTCCAGGTGGTCGTGTTGATCTGCCCGTGCGACCGGTCCCACAGCACGTTCACGCCGTCGAGGCCGGCACGAAGCGGTCTTCGCCCCGCCACCGGGACGACGGACACGGACCAGGAGAGGCTCGACGCCCCGGTGTTGGCGATGGAGAGCTGCCGCGTCTTCGTCTGCCCGGGACTCAGGGCCTCGCTCAGCGAATCGGGAGTGACCTGGATCACGGGCGGCGGGACGACGATCCCGCGCAGCGCGACCGCCACTTCCGGCTCGTCGGGGTCGTCGGTCGGGATGGTGAGCGTCGTCAAGGTGGTGCCGACGGACGCGGAGCGAAAGGAGACGTCGAGGTTCACGGTCGCGCCGGCGCCGAGCGTGAAGCCGGGCGGAATGCTCGGCACGCGGGATCCCGCGTCGAACGCCGGGTCGCCCACCGTGATCTCGCCGAAGGTGAGGGCTGCCGCGCCGAGGTTCTTCACCGAGAGCGTCCCCTGCGCCAGCGAGTCCGCCAGTACCGGCCCGAGCGTCAGCGAGAGCGGCGTCACGGAGATGTCGCCGCCGCCCCCCGCCGCAGCCGCCACGCCGGCGAGCACCGCCGACGCCGCGACCGCCCGCAGCGGAATCACCGGTAGCGCGCCTTGACGGCGCCCCACGAGAGAGCTGTGACCGGCGTGTCGGGCTGCACCGTGCCGGTGACGGCGAACGGCCCCGCCCCCTGCGAGTAGCCCGACGCGACGAGATACACGCGCCGCGTCTGCGGGAGCAGGTTCGCCCACCGCACGGTGGAGCCGTCCGGGAGCGCATTGTCCCCCGCGACGCAGGAGCCCTGCGCGTCGGCGCAGTCGGTCACCAGGAACAGCGTGTCGTCCCAGCTCCCGACCGTGGTCATCGTGGCGACGATCTCGTGCAGGGTGGGAACGTCGAACACCCAGACGACGTCCTTCCCGGAGTGGCTGAACCCGGTGCAGCTTCCGGGCGTGGCGAGCGGGTAGTCCGGCGCGGCCAGCGAGTTGTCGCCGGAGAGGGCGAAGGCCCCCGCAGCCCCGATCACGTACTGCGGGTCGCCCGCGGCGCCGGCGCAGTCGTCGTTGATCGGCGCGGCGGGCGGGATCAGGTAGCCGACGCGGACGTCATCCAGCGCGAGATCCGCGCCGCCCTTGCCTTTGTAGCGGAAGCGCAGCCAGAGGTTGCCGCCGACCCAGGAGCCGATGTCGAGCACCGTCGCGCGCCAAGCCCAGCCGGTCTCCGCCAGATCCGACATCTTCCACAGCACGACCCACGTCGCGTTGTCGGCAGAGGCCTGCACGGAGAAGTCGGCGTTCGCCGCCCAGAACGGGTTCCCGTACCACCAGAGCTCCAGGCGCAGGCCGGGGCCGGGGGCGCCGGACAGATCGATGGCGGAGGTGGCGAGCAACTCGTCCTGGGTTCGCGTGCTCTGCCAGCGGATCAGGGCAGCGCCCGCCCCGGTGCGCACGTAGGCCGGATCGAACGTCTGGTGCCAGCGGTTCGGTCCGGTGACCGCGGGGTTGCCGGTGTTGGTCCAGCCCGCGGGAGGGAAGGCGGCCTCGAAGGCCTCGTCGATGAACTGGCCGCCGACCAGGGACTCGGCTCGGGGGGGCTCGGGCGCGGAAACGGGCGGGGTACGCTCCGTCGCGGAGGCAGCCGCCGGAAGGACCACCGCCGCCAGCAGACCCGGGAACCCCGGGAGCCGACCACCACAGCTCATCCCCACCCACCTCCGGCCGAATCGCGCGCCTCGCCGGAACGCCGGCAGCATATCGAGGGGTCCCGGGGGGGAACAGCGAAAACCGCGGCGGACTCAGGGTGCGGCGGGTGCGCTTCCGCGCGGCCTCAGCGGCGGACGACCACCTGTTGCGAGAGGCGTCCGTCCGGTGCGGCGAGGCGCACCCAATAGACCCCGGACGCGACCGGCGCGCCCGCCCCGTCCCTGCCGTCCCACCAGAGGGCGCGGGACCCCGCGGTCTGCGTCCCGCTCCACAGGGAGCGGATCTCCCGCCCCGCGACGTCGTGGACCGAGACGCGCACCTCGCCGGGGCGCGAGAGGAAGTAGCGGATCTGCGTGAGATCCCGGACCGGATTGGGCGCCGGCGGATGCAGGGCGAAGGCCTGCGCGGCAGCCGCCTCCGGGCCCCAGTCGGCGGAGGTCGGCGCCAGGAATTGCTCGTCGAGGATCCAGTCGTCCGGGTCCACCTCGAGCCCGGTCGGCTGCGCGCTCACGACGAAGGAGAACTCGTGCTCGGCGGAGTCCACGCGCTCGGAGAAGTCGAAGTCTCCGGAACCGGTCTGCACGCGGAGGTCCACGGGCATGTCGAAGAGGCTCGCCGTGGTCTGCACCTGGCGGATGATCACGTCGACCTGCCACTGCCCGCCGCCCAGGTCCTCGGCCGACCACCCGTACTCGTAGTGCGGGTGTCCCTCGCCGTACAGCCAGGGGTCGAAGAACCAGCTCATGTCCTCGCCGACCGTGGAGCTGACCGAAGTCACGAAGTCGGCGCTCTCCGCGTTGCCGTACTCGTGCGCCTGCAGGAAGTCACGGAGCGCCTGCCAGAACAGCGGGTCGTCGTCCAGCACGCCGCGCAGCATGTGCAGGACGCAGCCGCCCTTCTCGTAGTTGATGACCCCCCACTTCTCCGTCGGATCCACGACGCCGTCGACGATCCCGGAGTTGATCACCGGGTTCATCAGGCGACTCGTCACGTGCGAGTGGTAGGCGCCCATCCCGCTCTGGTGCTCGAAGAACACCGCCTCGCTGTACGTGGCAAATCCCTCGGAGAGCCAGATGTGATGCCAGTCGGCGTACGTCACGCAGTCCCCGAACCACTGGTGGCCCATCTCGTGCGCCAGGATGTCGTCGTGCGAGTTCGTGCTGTCCACCAGGCTGATGGCGTGGCTCACGCAGGTCTGGTGCTCCATGTCCCCGATCGTCGTGGTCATGAAGGCGAACTTGTCGAACGGGTAGGGTCCGTAGCGGGACTCGAACGCCTGCATCATCAAGTCCACGTACTGGAAGCTGACCTCGGAGGCGGCCTTGAATCCCGGGCTGTGGTACACGGTGATCCGCGGATCCGTGACGATCGTGTTCGACAGCGTCCGGTATGGCGCGACCGCGACGGCGATGAGGTACGTGCTGATGGGGAAGTCGTGCGACCAGTGCCAGGTGTGCCTCGTGGCGGTCGAGTCCACGCCGGTCAGCAGCCCGTTGGCGACCGCTACCTGCGAGAGCGGCGTCTCGATGTTCAGGTCCACCGTCGCCTTGTCGCAGGGCCAGTCGTAGCAAGGGAACCAGGAGAAGCCCATCGAAGGAGGATCCGCGGTGAGGCCCACCCCCATGGAGAACGCCACCTTGGGAATGAGCGACCACCAGAACCCGCCGAAACCGCCGCCGCCTTCGTTCGCCGGAAGTCCGGAGTAGGCGACGTCCACCACGACCGTGTCGCCGGTGTTCGCCGGTGCGGCCAGGGTCACGCCGAGGACGTCGCCCGCGTGCGTGAACCCCGTCGTTCCGTTCGGCGTCACCGTCACGGACGACACGGCCAGCTGCGTCGTCAGGTTCAGGTCGATCTGACCGAGGCCGTCGATCGTGGACGCGAGCGTGATCACGGTGTTGCCGTCGAGGATGGAGACGGCCGGGTCGAGGTTGTCGAAGTTCAGCTCGTAGTGCAGCACATCGAAGTCGTGCGGGCATCCGTCGACGGTTCGAGCGGCTGCGTGAGCCGGCTCGGTCCGGGAGCGCCAGCTCATCAGGGGATCCCGCGGGTCGGCGAGCGCATCGCCGGCCACCAGGCGGTGCCGCGCGGTGTGGCCGCCCCAGGTCCCCCCGGGAGCCGCCGCTCCCTCACCGGGGAACGAGGCCAGCAGCGCGGGGGCCGCCAGCAGGGCGAAGCACGAGGCGAGGCGCATGGACGCAGGATACCACGCCCGGGCTGTCGGGGAGGTCGGCCGAACCTCCGACTCCCAGGTGCCGGGCGGTGGGCGTGGGGCGCTCAGTGCCCCAGGGTCATGATGGCGATGCCGGCGAACAGCGCCGCCAGGTTCCGGTAGCGCCCCTCCGGGGCGGAGTGGATCTGCGGCAGGAGATCCGCCGTGGCGATGGCCAGGAAAGTGCCCGCGGAGAAGGCGATGGCGTAGTGCACCCCGGTTCCGGTCAGCCCGGAGAGTGCGCTGTACGAGAGGAGCGCACCGACCGGCGGCGCCAGCGAGAACAGGACGCTCATGAGGGCGATGCGTCGCTTGGGGTACTGGCAGTGCAGCAGGATCCCGGTCAGGGACAGGGACGAGGGCAGCTTGTGCAGCACGATGGCCAGCGTCACCGCCGTGGCCACTTCCGGCATGGTGAGCCCGGCGCCGAGCGCCAGCCCGTCGATCAGCGCGTGCAGGGTGATCCCCGCGAAGGCCGCCATGCCCATGTGGTGGAAGTTGCAGTGCTCCTCCTCGCAGGGGTGCAGCATGATGAACCGTTCCAGCACGTAGATGAGCAGGAAGCCGATGAGCACGGGCGTGCCCACCGACGCGCCGATGCCCTCGATGGCCTCCGGGATCATGTGGAAGAACGAAGCGCCCAGCAGCACGCCGGTCCCGAACGCCAGCAGCACGCGGATGGAGCGGCGGTCCCACTCCCTCGCCAGGGGTAGCAGTCCGCCGCCGAGAGACAGCAGCATGACCGACCCCAGCGCAACGACCAGTCGAAGAGGCTCGCTCATTCCGGTGCCTGGCTCCCGAGGTCGAGGATCTTGAGATCGAACCGCGGCGCCTTGCCGCCGTCGATGACGTATCGCTTGGTCCGCGGCAGCACCGTCTCCAGCGTCTCCAGGTACAGGCGCCGCCTGGTCGCGCTCGGAGCCTTGCGGTACTCCGCCAGCACCGAGAGGAACCGCGCGGCTTCACCGGTCGCGGCGGCGATGCGCGTGTCCCGATCGCCCTGTCCGCGCTCGGCGATCCACCTCGCCTCGCCGCGGGCCCGCGGGATCACCGAGTTGGCGTACCCGTTGGCTTCGTTGATGACCCGCTCGCGGTCGGCCACGGCGTTGGACACGTCGCGGAACACGTCGATCACCTGGCTCGGCGGATCCACCGAGAGCAGACTGACCGAGGCGACGGCGATCCCCAGCCCGAGCTCGTCGGCCCGCTCCTGCGTGCGCCGGCGCACTTCCTGGGAGAGGAGCGCGCGGCCGCTGGTGAAAGCGTCGTCCACGCTCATCGCCCCGAGCACGTCGGTCAGCGCCGCCTCGGCGATCGTCGCCATGAGGAATTGCGCGCCCTCCATGCGGTACAGGTACCTGGCGAGGTCGACCACGGTGTACTGGATCATCACCTTCACCGAAACGATGTTCGTGTCGCCGGTGAGCCAGAGCGAGAGCTCCTCCGGGGAGGGGATCCCGCGGAGGTAGTCCCGCGTCACCATGCCGACTCCCATCTTGTACACGGTCGTGGTCTGGAACTTCGCGTGGCTCTCGAAGGGGTATGGCATCCGCCAGTGCAGCCCCGACGGGACGGCATGCTCGGTCACGCGGCCGAAGCGCTTCACGACGGCCAGCTCCTCGGGCTCCACCTTGTAGAAGCCGGAGAGAAGCCACAAGGCGACGACCGCCAGCGGAGCGAAACGGAGCCAGCGCTGGATCACTTGTCCCCCCGCGAACCACCCGCACCGTCCATCAGCGGGCGCATGAGCTCCGAGTCCGAGGGCAGGACGAACGTCGTCTGATCGTCGAGGAACTTGCGGTACGCCTCGAGCGTGCGGGTGAACTCGTAGAACTCCGGGTCCTTGGCGATGGCCGCACCGAAGATGCGCGTCGCCTCGGCCTCACCCTCGCCGCGCAGGATCTCCGCCTGCTGGTACGCCTCGGCGAGGATCTGACTCTCCTCGCGGTCGGCCTGTGCGCGGATCTTGCGCGCCTCCTCCTCGCCCTCGGAGCGGTACCCCCGCGCGATGCGCTCACGTTCCGCGCGCATGCGTTCGAACACGCTGCGGCGGTTCTGGTCCGGGAAGGAGAGCCGCCGCACGTCGAAGTCGAGGACCTCGATGCCGAAGCGCGAGCGGGCCACTTCCCGCAGCTGCTGCTCGATGGCCTGCACCATGGTCGAGAGCGTCCGCTTCTCCGCCTCCGTGTTGATGAGCTGGTCGAAGGGAACGACCGCCAGGGAAGCGCCCAGCTCGGAGGCGAGCACGTCGGTGAGCTGGCTCCGGGCGGCGGCCTCCGACGGGACGGCTCGGAAGTACTGCAGCGGATCGGCCACGCGCCACACGGCGAAGTAGCTCACCACGACGTTCTTCTTGTCGTTGGTGAGGAACTCGCCTTGCTGGGGCTCGAGCACCTGCAGGCGGGCGTCGAAGCGCCGCACCTGGTGGACGATCGGGATCCGGAAACGGAGCCCCGGTTCGGTGACGACCTGCACGGGATTGCCGAAGCGGGTCACCACCGCGGTTTCGGTCACGTCCACGGTGAAGAACGACCCCCAAAGCAGCGCCGCCGCGACGGCGAGCGCCGCGAGGACCATCCTTGCGTTCGTCACTGCGTCACTCTCCTTCCCCCTCGTCGGGCGCGGCTTCCCGCACCTCGCTGCCGCGGATCACGTCGCCGATCGCTTCGGGGTCCCCCGCGCCGGTGGAGATCCACAGGTCGACGCCGGCGGAGCCGCCCCAACCCGGTCGCACGATCTTGCGGCTCCCGGCGAGCACCTCCTCGACGGTCTCGAGGTACAGCCGCGTCCTGGCTCCGGTCCTGCGCGCGCGGTACGCATCGGATCGGAGGGCCAGGCTCGTGGACTCGCCCTGCGCGCGGAACACCTCTGCGGTGGCGAAGCTCTTCGCCGCCTCCACCTGCGCGACGGCGTCTCCCCTCGCCAGATTCACGGTCTCCACCAGGTACCTCCTGGCCACGTCGATGGCCGTGCGCTTGTCCTCTTGCGAGCTGGCCACGTCGCGGAACGCGGCGTGCACTTCCGGCGGCGCGTGCAGGTCGAGCACCCCGAAGCGCAGCACTTCCACGCCGAGCGGGAGCGCGTCGACCCTTCGCCGAAGGCCCTCTCCCACGCGCTGCTCGACCGTCCGCCGCAGATCGCCGTAGACGTGATCGATGCTGAGCGCCGCCACCACGTCCACGATCTCGGCGATCGTCTCCGAACGCAGCACCGCCTCGGGATCCACGAACCCCCAGCGCCAGCGGGCCGCGTCGAGGATCCGATACTGCACCACGGACTTCGCGTCGACGAGGTTCTCGTCTCCCGTGAGGAAGAGTGACTCCTCTTCCAGCAGCCGCGGAGCGTCGGGCGTCACCGGAGCAGCCAGCGTGTCCGGGCCGGCGCCCGAGGAGCGGAAGCCCAGCTCGAGCCGCCGGACGCCGTCCACGTGCACGAGCTCGGCGACCTCCAGCGGCACCGGCAGCTTGAGGTGCAGCCCCTCCCCCCGCGGCTCTCCTCGCGGCGCCCCGAAGCGCTGCACGAGCCCGCGGTGACCCGGAGGCACGATCAGCAGGCAGGTCGACGCCGCCCACAGAACGAGGGCGACGACGGCCGCGCCGGCCAGGGTGGCGCGGCTCGGGCGAAAGCCGGTCAGCGAAGAGAGCGCGCGACCGACGGCGCGGAACTCGACCGGAGCCGGCGCTCTCAAAAACGAGAAGACCAGGAGCAGGGCGAAGGCGACCGACGCCGGCACCGAGATCCACAGCGGCAGGTGCGACACGCCGCCGGCCACCGCGCGCGGATCGATGGCGAACGTGCGGTACGCGACGTCGAGCAGCACGCCGAGCACGACGCTGGTCACGCCGATCGTCACGAGGTAGATGATGGTCACCCGGCGGCCCAGGAAACGTGAGAGGATGGCCAGCGATCCGATGTTCGTGGCCGGGCCGGCGAGCAGGAACACCAGCGCCGCGCCCGGGGACAGCCCCTTCACGATGAGCGCCGCGGCGATGGGAGTCGAAGCGGACGCGCAAATGTACAAGGGGATCCCGATGGCCAGCATCACCACGTAGGGCAGCGGTCCAGCCCCGAGGTAGCGCGTCACGATGTCCGCGGGCAGCAGGAGCGTGATCAGCGCGGAGATGACCAGGCCGGCGAACATCCAGTGCGACGTCTCGTCGAACATCTCGACGAACGCCTCCCGGAATCCGGCGCGGAGCTTCGCGGCCATGGACGATTCCCCGCCCGCCTTCCGCTCGGCGGCGGCGAGCGCGTCGTGGGTGTGGCCGTGGGTGTCGGGGGGACAGTCGTCGCAGGCGGGCGGCTCGGCGGCGGTCGGCTGTGCGGCCTCCGGCTTCACCTTCTCCTCCGGGCCGCCGAACAATTCCGTCGCGAAGCCCGCGGCGATGCCGGAGACCAGCGCGGCGATGGGGCGATAGATCGCCATCAACGGCCCCATGAGGCCCCAGGTCAGGGCGATGGCCTCCTCGCCCGTCTCCGGGGTGGAAACCAGGAAGGAGACCGTGGCCCCGCGGCTCGCCCCCCGCCGCCGCAGAGCCATGGCGGTCGGCAGGACCGAGCAGGAGCACAGTGGGAGCGGCAGGCCCAGCAGGGAGCCGGTGAAGATGGAGCGGAAGCGGCCGCGACCGAGCAGCCGCTGGATGAACGCGACGGGCACGAGCGTCTGGATCGCTGCGGCGACGACGAAGCCGAGCAGGATATAGGGGGAGGCCTCGAGAAAGACGAGGACGAGCTCGCGCAGGAATCGCCCGAGGAAGTCGATCACGCGCCTACGTTAGGGCGATTCGGCAAAGCGAGCAAGGGAACGGGTCTGGCCGCAGCCGCGCCCTGCGCCTAGAATCCGGGTCGTTTCGCCGCCCGGAGGACTCGTGTCCGCCCACCCTTCCGCCCCCACCCCCCGTGAATCCGCCGCGCTCTTCGCCGCCGCCCTGCTGCTGCGCGCGGCCGCGTTCCGGCCGGGCCTCCCGCCGGCGCCTCCGGAGGCCGTCCTTCTCGGCCCGGAGCCGGGGCCCGTTCTGCTCGCGGCACGCGTGGGATCCCTGGTGCTCGGCGCGCTGGCGGTCGTGCTCACCGCCTCCACCGCCGCCGCCCTCGGCGGGCGTCTCGCCGGCCTGGCGGCCGGGGCGCTCCTCGCCGCCGCACCCTTCGCGCTGAGCCACTCCGGCTGGGTCGGAGCTCCGGGAGCGCTGCTCCTCGCGGCCGCCGGATGCCTCCTGCACCTCGTCCGTTACCGGCTCGATCGACGCGCGCGGGACCTCGCGGCCGCGGCCGCCTGGTCGCTCGTCGGCATCGCCGGCCTTGCCTCGGCGCCGCTCACCAACGTGGCGCGCGAGGGCGTCGTGTCCCCGATCGTCGAAGCGATCGTCGAGTCCGGCCGCGCCGGCGGCTGGGCGGCGCTCGTGCTCGCCGCGGCCGGCGTCTGGCTCGCGGTGCGCGAGGCCGCTTCCCCTGCGCGAATGGTCGCGGTCGCCACCGTGGCGATGCTCGTGATCGCGTTGCTCCGCGAGGGGCCGGATCCGCTCTCCATCGGCATCGCCCTTCCCGGGCTCACCGTGCTGGCCGGCATCGCACTCGCCCGTGTTCCGATGGCGAAGAGGTCGCTCGTGTTCGCCGTCGCTGGGATCGTGACGCTGGTCGGCTCGGCGCTGGCCATCACCGCGAGCCGCGCGCCGGGACCGGCCGAGGCGGCTGCGGAGTGGGTACGGCGCAACGTCCCCAACGGCGCCGCCATCCTCGTCGGAGAGCCGGACCTCGAGCTTCCCGCGTTCGACCTGGCTTCCGGCGCGAAGGGCTTCCAGCGGCTTCCGCTTCCGCCGCCGGGGACGAGCGGCGAGGAGGCGGACGCGTTCCTCGATCCGGAGATCGCCCGCCGGTTCGGCTGGCTCGTGCTCCGAGACCCGCCGGCTTCCGCGCGCGCGCCGCAGCGTGCGTTCCACGAGTTCTTCGACGCGGAGTGGGAGACCGCGGCGCGTTTCGGCGAGCGCGCGCACCCGGCGTCGCCGGTCACCGTGCTGCGCCGGCCGGAACCGTGGAAACCCGACTCGGCACGCGCCGCCGCATTCGCCTCGCGCTCCGCGCGGCTCTCGGCGCTGCGGGACACGAGCAGCGCGTTCGCCTCGTGGGCGCTGGCCGCGGGTGAAGCCTTCCGCGCCGCCGGGGACATCGAGTCGGCGGCCGACATGCTGGAGCTCGCCCGCGGTCAGGAGAGCGGCAACGCCGAGGTGTGGTTCGAGATCGGGCTCACCCGCCTGCTGGAGCAGCGCTTCGAGGAGGCGATGTCCGCGTTGCACCGGGCGATCCGCATCGATCCCGGTCACGGCCCCGCGCACTACAACCTCGGCTCGTTGCTGGAACGCGAGGGCGACCTGAGTGGGGCCGAGACCGAGTACCGCGCGGCGATTCCGCGACTCGCCGATCCGACGCCCGCTCACACGCGCCTCGGCGTGGTCCTCACCCTGAGGGGCAGTCTCGAGGAGGCGCGCGTCGAGCTGGAGGCGGTGCGGCGCCTCGCTCCCGGAAGCGATGCGGAGGCCGTGCTCCTGGAGGCGATCACGCTGGCCGAGCGGCGGTAGTCGGTCGCTTCGCGTGCGGGGGATCCGTGCGAGGGCCGATCTTGACCGAGGACCGCACCGGGCCTATCGTGAGCCTGCTTCTCGCTTCGCGGCCCGTTCCGCGGTCGCGCGCGACTCCCGATTCCACCGCGGAGGTCGGTTACCATGGCGCACGCACTCCCACCGCTTCCTTACGACTACAAGGCGCTCGAGCCGCACATCGACGAGCAGACCATGCGGCTGCACCACGACATGCACCACAAGGCCTACGTCGACGGCCTGAACGCCGCCGAGGAGAAGCTCGCCGGCATGCGGCAGAGCGGGGACTTCGCCCAGGTGCAGGCCGTCGAGCGCGCGCTCGCGTTCCACGGCTCCGGACACATCAATCACTGCGTGTTCTGGGAGAACATGTCGCCGAAGGGCGGCGGGGCGCCGGGCGGGGACCTGGCGGCGCGCATCAACAAGGACTTCGGCGGCATCGACCCGTTCAAGAAGCACTTCTCCGCGGCGGCCGCGTCCGTGGAGGGCAACGGCTGGGGGATTCTCGCGTGGCACCCGATGGCCGGACACCTCTTCGTGCTCGCCTCGATGAACCACCAGAACCAGGGAATCCACGGCGCGATCCCGCTGCTCCTGCTCGACGTGTGGGAGCACGCCTACTACCTCAAGTACCAGAACAAGCGTGCCGCGTACATCGAGGCGTGGTGGAACGTCGTGAACTGGGCGAACGTGGCGGAGCGCTACGACCGTGCGCGTTCGCTCGAGGCCAAGACGGTCTGATCCGAGCGAGGCAGGACGCCGAGCGAGGTTGAGCGAGGTGGAACTTCGCGCTTCTTCCGAGCCACGACGCTGGTGCGTGCGGATTCGTCTGTGAAGCCTGTCGATCGAGTGACCGCGGGGACGTTCCTGGTCGCAGGACCGATGCTGCGCGATCCCAACTTCGTCCGCACGGTCGTCCTGATGTGTGAGCACGGCGAGGAAGGCTCGTGGGGATTGGTGCTCAACCGGCGCACGCCGCTGACCTTCGGCGAGCTGCTGGACGACCTGCCCTTCCCCGCGTCGGGAGGCGGGCCCGTGTACTGGGGCGGACCCTGCGAGACGTCGCGGATGCAGGTGCTGCACCGGCTGCGCCGGGAGCTCCCGCGTCCGATCGAGGTGATCACCGGCGTGCGGCTCGGACTGGACCCGGAGACGTTCCGGCGCGTCGTGGCGGAGACCCGCCTGCCCGGTGAGGCCCTGCATGCGTACGTGGGGTACGCCGGCTGGGGACAGGGGCAGCTGGCCGCGGAGATCGAGTCCGGCTCCTGGATCCTGTGCACGGGGGACTCGCGCATCGTGTTCGAGACCGAGCCGGATCGGGCGTGGGACCGCGTGCTCGAGTCGCTCGGGCCGGGGTACGCACGCCTCACCCGCGTGCCCATCGATCCGCGTCTGAACTGAGCGAAGCCCCATGGCCGTCGTCGGTATCCGCCGGGAGGACAAGAGCGTCTGGGAGCGGCGGACGCCGATCATCCCCGAGGACGTACGCCGGCTCGTCGCCGGGGGCATCACCATCCACGTCGAGCGCTCGCCGACGCGTTGCTTCTCCGACGCGGAGTTCGCGGCCGCCGGCGCGCGGCTCGCCGACGATCTCTCCGGCGCCGACATCGTGCTCGGCGTGAAGGAGATCCCGCTGGACCGCCTGGCGCCGGGCAAGACGTACGCGTTCTTCTCCCACACCATCAAAGGGCAGCCCTACAACATGCCCATGCTGCGGCGCATGCTGGATCTCGGCGCCACGTTGCTCGACTACGAGCTCGTCACCGACGACCGGGGCCTGCGTACCGTGGCGTTCGGACGACACGCGGGGCTGGCCGGCGCGGTCGACACGCTGTGGGCGCTCGGCCGGCGCTTCGCCGCGCGCGGCATCGACACTCCGTTCGCGCGGCTTCGCCCTGCGGTCGAGTACGGCGAGATGGCCAGGGCCGCGGCCGACATCGGCAAGGCCGGTGCTCGCATCGTCGGGGAAGGGCTCCCCCAGGAGATCTCTCCGCTGGCCCTCGGCGTCACCGGCAGCGGCGGCAAGGTGTACGGCGGAGCCATGGAAGTGCTCGCGCACCTGCCGCACCGCGACGTTCGCCCCGCCGACCTCGCCGCCGAGATGGCGCGTCACACCGGACGCGCGCGGGAGGTCCTCGTGGTGGGCTACGGACCGGAGGATCTCGTCGAGCCGGCACGGCCGGGTGCGTCGTACTCCTGGGAGCACTACCTCGCTCATCCCGAGGAGTACCGCGCGCGCTTCGGAGCGCACCTCGCGCACCTGACCGCCGTGATCCACGGCATCTTCTGGAAAGAAGGGTATCCGCGCTTCATCCTGCGCGAGGATCTCGCTGCGCTCTCCGCGCGGCCGGGCTCGCGGCTGCAGCTCATCACCGACGTCACCTGCGACCTCGGCGGCTCGGACGAGGCGCTCGTGCGCCTCACCGATCCCGGAAATCCCGCATACGTCTTCGATCCGCGCACCGGCGAAGCGAGGGACGGCCTCGAGGGCGAAGGCGTCGCGGTCATCGCCATCGACATCCTGCCCGCGGAGCTTCCGGTCGACGCCTCCCGCCACTTCAGCGGATGCCTGACGCCGCTCCTGCCGGCGCTCGCGCGTGGCGCTCCCGATCCGGGGGACGGCTCGGTGCCCGGCGAGATCCGCCGCGCGATCATCGCGCACCGCGGGCGGCTCGTTTCGCCGTGGAACGAGCGGCTCGCCGCGCCGCTCGAGCGACACGGTGCCGGCGGAGCCCGTCGATGAGGAGCGTGGCGGTCTTCGGGTCCGGGATGGTCTCGCGGCCGGCCGTTCGCACCCTGCTGGACACGGGCCACCGAGTCTGCGTGGCCACGGACCAACCCGACGCGGCGAGGAAGCTCCTCGACGGCCACCCGCACGGCTCGGTGCGCGAGGCCGACGCGGCGCGCCCGCAGGACGTCCGCGCCATCGTGCGCGACGCGGACCTGGCGGTCAGCCTCCTCCCCGTGGCGTTCCACGTGCGCGTCGCGGAGGCGTGCGTCGCCGAGCGGCGCCCGCTGGTCACGACGTCGTACGTGTCGGCGGAGATGCGCGCGCTGGATGCGGACGCGCGCCGCGCCGGCGTGCTGCTGCTGAACGAGGTGGGCGCCGATCCCGGCATCGACCACATGCAGGCCATGCGCCTGATGGACCGGGTGCGGGATGACGGCGGGCGCATCACCGGGTTCCGTTCGCTGTGCGGTGGGATTCCCGCTCCCGACGCCGACGACAATCCCCTCCACTACAAAGTGTCGTGGAGCCCGCGCGGCGTCGTTCTCGCGGGGATGCGGCCCGCCCGGTACATCGAGAACGGCGGCGTCCGCGAGAGCCAGCCGATCGAGGTGTTCGGCCACCCCGCGCCGATCGAGATCGACGGGATCGGCCGGCTCGAGTCGTATCCCAACGGCGACTCGACGCGCTTCACCGGCGAGTACGGGCTCGAGGGCGTCGACACGCTGGTGCGGGGCACGCTGCGCTGGCCGGGGTGGTGCGCCTTCTGGTCGTGTCTGCTGCGGCTGGGCTGGGTCACCGATGCGCCGGATCCGGGGCTCGCCGGATCCACGCACGCGCACGTGATGCTCCGCGCGGCCGGCGGACGTCCGGGCGAGACGCCCCGCGCTGTCGCGGCCCGGGTGCTCGGGCTCGGCGAGAGCGACGAATTGCTGCGATACCTCGACTGGCTCGGTCTCTTCTCCGAGCTGCCCGTCCCGCGCTCCGCCGCATCGCGCGCGGACGTGCTCGTCGCACGGATGCAGGAGCGCCTGCAGTACGCGCCGGGCGAGCGCGACCTGCTCGTGATGCACCACCAGGTGGACTGGACCGACCGCGAGGGTCGGCCGCGAAGGCTCTTCGCCTCGACGACCGAGTACGGTGTGCCGGGCGCAGACTCGGCCATGTCGCGCACGGTCGGGCTTCCCGCGGCGTTCGCTGCGCGCCGCATTCTAGACGGCACGATCCGCAAGACCGGCGTGCACATCCCGACGTCCCGCGACGTCTACGAGCCCGTGCTCGCGGATCTCGCCGGGGCGGGGATCGAGGAGACGGTGCGGACGGCCTGAGCGCGGCGGTACCCCGGCCGATGCATCCGCGGTATCATCGCGGCATGAGCGAAGCCGGATGGAAGGACCCCGTCATCGAGGTCTACAAGAAGGACGTCGACCGGACGCTCCTGCGCAAGAACTTGCGCCTCACGCCGGAGCAGCGGATCCTTGCGGCGATGGAGCTGCAGCGGCTCCTCGACGAGCTTCGGCGCGCGCACGGAGCACGCCCCGAGCGATGACGGACTTTCGGGCACTGCTGACCCGGCTCGTCGATGCTGGAGTCGAGTTCATCGTCGTCGGCGGACTCGCGGGCATCGCGCATGGCGCGGCGCGGTCTACTCAGGACGTCCACGTAGTTTACTCGCGGACCGAGGCGAATCTGGAGCGGCTGGTTCGGGCGCTCCTGCCGGTGCGTCCTTACCTGCGCGGCGCTCCCCCCGGGCTCCCTTTCTCCTGGGACGCGAGAACCCTGCGTGCCGGATTGAACTTCACGTTGGAGACCGAAACGGGAGACATCGACCTGCTCGGCGAGCTCACCGGCGGCGGAACGTACGAGAATCTCTTGTCCAGCTCGATCGAGATCCTGGTGTTCGGGCATTCCGTCCGCTGCCTTTCGCTCCGCAAGCTGATCGAGGTCAAGCGCGCGGCGGGACGCCCGAAGGATCTCGAGGCCATCGCAGAACTCGAGGCGCTGGCCGAGGAAAGCGGCGCCTGAACCGATGGCTACTCCCGAGAGAGTCCTCGAAACCCTCCAGGATCTGCGTCTGGACCCAGCGCCGAAGAGCATCGTCGCGCTGGGGATGATCGTCGAACCGACGGTCCGCGAGGGGCGCGTGCGCCTCACGCTGGAAATGCCGTCACCGGCGCATCCGCGGACGGACGCGCTGGCCGCCGCGGTGCGGCAACGGGTCGCCGCGCTCGACGGCGTCGCCTCCGTCGACGTGGAGACGACCTGGCGCGTGCGCGAGGGCGACTTCAAGAAGCCGGCCATCCCCGGCGTCAAGAACGTGATCGCGGTGGCCAGCGGCAAGGGCGGCGTCGGCAAGAGCACCGTCGCCGCGAACCTGGCCGCGGGGCTGCACGCGCTCGGCGCTTCGGCCGGGCTCCTGGACCTCGACATCTACGGCCCGAGCGTCCCGGTTGTCCTCGGGGACGACAGCGAACCGCGCGTCGCCGGCGGCGAACGCCTGCTCGCCTCGGAAGCGCACGGCCTTCGCTTCCTGTCCATGGGCCAGCTGGCCCGCGGGGACAGCCCGGTCGTGTGGCGCGGGCCGATGCTGCACAAGATGGTGATGCAGTTCGCAGACGCCGACTGGGGCACGCTCGACTACCTGATCCTCGATCTCCCGCCCGGCACGGGAGACGTGCAGCTCACCGTGACGCAGCAACTGCCCGTTTCCGGTGCGCTGATCGTGACGACGCCGCAGGAGATCGCTTTGATCGACGCGCGCAAGGGGCTGCGCATGTTCCGCGAGGTGCACGTGGCGGTCCTCGGCCTCGTCGAGAACATGTCGAGCTACCGCTGCCGCAAGTGCGGGAAGGAGCATGCGCTGTTCGGCACCGGCGGCGGCGCGAAGCTCGCCGCGGAGGAGGGCGTGCCGCTGCTTGCGCGGCTGCCGCTCGATCCGGAGATCAGCGCGAGCACGGGCGCCGGCGTACCCATCGCGTTCGGGAAGGGCGTTCTCGCCGACGCGTGGCGCCGTCTCGCCGCGGAGACCGCCGCCGCCGCGGCCACGCTCTCCCTCGCCAAGAGCCCGTTCAAGGTGCTCGCGTCGTGACGACCGCCTGGGTGCCGCTCACCGGGGTCCGCGAGATCGTCGCGGTACACAGCGCGAAGGGTGGCGTCGGCAAGTCGACCGTGGCGGTGAACCTGGCGGTGGCGTGCGCGCGGATGGATATGCGGGTGGCGCTGCTGGACGCCGACATTCACGGCCCATCCGTCGCGCACATGATGGGCTCGTCCGAGCGGCCGCGCACCGCACCGTCCGGCGACCGCGTCTTCCCCATCGAGCGGCACGGCGTGAAGTACCTCTCCCTCGCCAACGTCGCCGAGCCCGACGCGCCGGTGATCTGGCGCGGGCCGATGGTGGCGGGTGCGCTTCGCCAGCTCCTCGAGATCGTCGACTGGGGCGAAACCGATATGCTGCTGGTCGACATGCCGCCCGGTACCGGAGACGCGGTGCTCGGCATCGGCCAGGCGGTGACGCTCAGCGGCGTGGTCGTGGTGACGACTCCCGAGGCGCTCTCCGTCTCCGACACGCGTCGCGGCGTGCACGCCTTCGAGCGGCTCGAGGTCCCCGTGCTCGGTCTCGTCGAGAACATGGCCTCGTTCGTCTGCGATGCGTGCGGGGACGAGGTGGCGCTCTTCGGCGAAGGCGGCGGACGGCGCGCCGCGGAGGCGCTGGGCATTCCGTTCCTCGGGCGCGTGCCGATCGATCCCCTGGTCGTGCCGGCGGGAGACTCGGGCGTGCCGATCTTGGCGAAGGACGCTGGGCAGCCGGCCGCGCGCGCCTTCGACGCGGTGGCCAAGGCGATGCTGGCGCGGATGGCGCTGAGCGGACAGAGCTCGTCCTTCGACATCGAGTGGAAGCGCATGAAGGCGAAGGAGCGGCGGCGCGATCCGCCGGGCAAGGTCAAGCCGTCCGGCGAGCCGGGGCGGCCCGACGCACTGTGGCAGGCGGCGGACGACGTGCTCGGCATCCGCTGGGGCGACGGCCGGACCACGTTCCACGGAGCGTACGCGCTGCGCGTCGCCTGCCCGTGCGCCGGATGTGTCGAGGAGTGGTCCGGGAAGCGGCAGCCTTCCCTGGATACCGTGCCGCGGGGCGTTCGCCCCGTCACCATCCGCTCGGTGGGCCGCTACGCCATCCTGCCGGTCTGGAGCGACGGCCACCGGACCGGGATGTTCTCGTTCCGCGCGCTGCGGGAGGGCGCCGGAGCGGTCGACGCGCCGGCGTGAGTCGGCGGACGGCACCGGAGCGGTCCGGCCGCCCGCGTGATAGGATCCCGCGCGTCCCGGAGGGTGGAATGGCTCGCATGGTGAAGTGCGTGATCCTGGGCAAGGAAGCGGAGGGACTGGACTACCCCCCCGTCCCGGGCGAGCTCGGGCGAAAGATCTACGAGGGCGTGTCCAAGGAGGCGTGGGCGCAGTGGACCGGACTGCAGACCATGCTCATCAACGAGTACCGGCTGAACCTGGCCGACGAGCGCGCGCAGAAGCTCCTCATGGAAAAGCTCGAGGAGTTCCTCTACGGGCAGGGAATCGAGCCGCCGCCGGACTACGTGCCGCCCTCGACCTGAACCCCGTCGCTGGAGAAGCACGTTGCCGTCATCGAGCCTCGGCGACGTCGTCGAGAGGATCTTCGCCTGCCGGCGTTCCCTTCCCGCCGACCGAAGCGTGTTGGTCGCCGTCACCGGGATCGACGGCTGCGGCAAGGGCTGGGTGACCTCGCGCCTCCTCGAGGCTCTGGCGGCCATCGGGATCCGCGCGGTGGGGATCTCCGTGGACGGTTGGCTTCACCTTCCCGACCGCCGCTTCCACGACACGCAGCCGGCGCAGCACTTCTACCTTCATGCCGTCCGTTTCGACGAGATGTTCGAACGACTGATCCTCCCGCTCCGCGATCGACGCTCCGTGACCGTGGAAGCGGACTTCACGGAGGAGACGGCCACGCGCTACCGCCGGCACGTGTACGACGTTCAGGACGCGGATGTCGTCCTGCTCGAGGGCATCTACCTGCTGAAGCGCGAGCACCGCGGGCACTTCGACCTGTCCGTCTGGGTCGAGTGCAGCTTCGAGACAGCGCTGGAACGGGCGATCGCTCGGGCGCAGGAGGGGCTCTCGCGTGAGGAGACCGTCCGGGAGTACGAGAGGATCTACTTCCCCGCTCAGGAGCTCCACTTCCGGAAGGATCGCCCGAGAGAAGCGGCGACCGTCGTACTGGTCAATGATCCGCGCCTGCAACCGGATGCGCGCGCCGGCTAACCGTCCGCCTGCCCGTCCGGCAGCAGCACGAACGCGGTGGCGTTCATCTCGTAGGTCTTGCCCGCGATATCCTCGGCGACGAGACCCTTGCTCTCGGCCGCCAGGTGCGCCGCGTCCGCCGGAGCGATCTCCTTCTCGTAGAACGATCCCTGCACGAGCACGCGCCGGCCGGCCGCATCCTTCGGGAAAGCGTACTGCCCCCCGCAGCCCGAGGACCAGCGCACCCAGATCGGCTCGGCCTCCCCGTCCGTGATCGTCATCCAGCAGCCCTTGGACTGGCACACCGCCGCGGCCGTGGCTTCCACGACGATCGTCTTCTCGAAGTACTTCGCCGGTTCGGCCAGCACCGCAGCGAGCTTCGCCGACGCGCCGGCGCTGGTGCTGCCCGAAGGCGCGGCGAGGACGGGACAGGAGATCACCGCCGGCGAGGCGGTGAAGCTCGCCGCGGT
>JBQTGV010000082.1:0-15531 GCA_052390515.1 Candidatus Eiseniibacteriota bacterium
TGGGTGTGGCCGGGGAGCTGGCCCGCGCCGGTGCTCCGCGGGTGCGCCGGTGGCGCATCGAGTCGTCGTCCGCGTCCGTCGTGGGCGAACTGCCGGCCGGCGGTGGGCTGGGTGTGGCGCGGCGCACGTTCGACGCGCTGCTCCGCCGGCGAGCCGCCGCTCTCGGCGCTTTCGTCCGCGAAGGCGAGCGCGTGGCTGCGGTCGAGCGCGCCGGCACGGGCTTCGTCGTCCGCACCGCGCTCGGCGCCGAGCTCTCGGCGCGGCGGCTCATCGTGGCGGCGGGACGCGGCGCGCGCCTGCCCGGCGTGCCGGTGCGGGACACGCCGGCGGTGCCCGGATTCGTCGCGCTCAAGGCGCACTTTCGCGGCGAGGCCGACCGCGACCTTGTGCAGCTCTTCCCGCTGGGTGGAGCGTACGTGGGCATCGCTCCGGTCGGGCCGGGCACGTTCAACGTGTGCTTCCTCGCCCGGCGCTCCGCGTTCCGCGAAGCCGGGAAGTCGGCCGAGGCGCTCCTCGACGAGGGGGCGCGGCGCAACGCGGCCTTCGCCCGGGCGCGATGCGCGCTCGAGCGGGAGAGTCCGTGGACGGCGGCGGCGTCGATGAGCTGGCGGGGCGCACGTCCCGAACAGCGCGGCATCCTCTTCGCCGGCGATTCCGCCGCGGAGATCGCCCCGTTCCTCGGCGAAGGTCTGTCGCTCGCGCTGGAGAGCGGCCGGCTTGCCGCGTCGCACGTGGACGCACCCGCCGGCTCGTACGCGCGCGAGTGGTCGCGTCGGTTCGCGGGGCGCCTGCGGACCGGCCGCGCGCTGCAGCGCGTGCTGCTTTCGGCGCGTGGAGCCGACCTGGCCGTCCGCGCGCTGGCGCGCTGGCCGGGGCTCGCCGAGCGGATCGTGCTCGGCACCCGTTCGCGCGAGCTTCTCGCGGTGCCGTGATAGGATCCGCGCGGGAGGGCGGAGGATGAGGGCGGTCGTGCTGGCCGGCGGGGTGGGAGCGCGGCTCGCGCCGTACACCGTGGCGCTGCCCAAGCCGCTCATGCCGCTCGGCTCCCACCCGGTGCTCGAGATCATCGTCCGGCAGCTTCGCCGGCAGGGCTTCGAGCGCGTGACGATGGCCGTCGGCCACCTCGGGGAAGTGCTGCAGGCCTTCTTCGGCGACGGCGCGAAGTACGGACTCACCATCGACTACTCGCGGGAGGAGCGGCCGCTCGGGACCGCAGGTCCGCTGCGTAGGATCACCGATCTCGAGGAGGACTTCCTCGTGGTGAACGGGGACATCCTCACCGACATCGACTTCCGCATGGTGCTCGAGCGCCACCGGCAGCAGGGCAACGATGCGACGATCGCGGTGTGCGAGAAGGAGGTGCGAATCGGGCTCGGCGTGCTGCAGCGCGATCCGGAAGGGCGCATCGTCCGCTACGACGAGAAACCGACGTTCCGCTACGAGGTCTCCATGGGGGTGTACGCGCTGTCGCGCGGCGTGGTGCCGCTGATCTCCGCGGAGTATTGCGACTTTCCCGATCTCGTGCTCGAGCTCATCCGCCGCGGACGGCGCATCCGCGCGTTCGGGTTCGAAGGGGTGTGGCTGGACCTCGGCCGGCCGGAGGATTACGCGAAGGCGGTCGAGGCGTTCGAGAAGGAGCCGGGGCGGTTCCTGGAGGGGTGAGGGGATGGTCGTCGGACAGGTCGCTCCGCTCGCGGTCGCGCTCTCGGGTGCGCCGCTCTGGACCGGACAGCCCAATCAGACGAGTGCGCACTACGGCTGGTCCGTCGCCGCCGCGGGGGACGTGAACGGCGACGGCTTCTCCGACGTGATCGTGGGCGCGCGCGACTACGACGCAGGCCAGTCCAGCGAGGGACGCGCGTTCGTGTACCACGGGAGCGCCGCCGGCCCCGCGCCCGCCGCGAGCTGGACGGCGGAGCCGGATCTGGCACTGGCCTTCTTCGGGCAGACCGTCGCGCCGGCCGGCGACGTGAACGGCGACGGCTTCGCCGACGTGGTGGTCGGCGCGGCGAACTTCGCCGCGTCCTTCACCGGCGAGGGGCGCGCGTTCGTGTATGTGGGATCGAGCGGCGGCCTCGCCGCAGCGCCGGCCTGGACGAAGGACGGCGGGAAGCTGAGCGCCACGCTCGGCAGCGGCGCCGCCTCCGCCGGCGACGTGAACGGCGACGGCTTCGACGACCTGATCGTGGGCTCGCGCGGGTACACCGGTTCCTTCACGAGCGAAGGCCGCGCGCAGGTCTTCCTGGGAGGGCCGGCCGGCCTCGACTCCACCGCGGTCTGGACGGTGCTCGGCGGACAGATGGACGCGGCGCTCGGCTGGTCTGTGGCCGGCGCCGGCGACCTGAACGCGGACGGATACGCCGACGTGATCGTGGGTGCCTTCTTCTTCGACGGCGGGCTCACCGACGAGGGCCGGGCCGACGTGTACCTCGGCGGCCCCGGCGGGCCGGCGGCGACGCCTGCGTGGACGGCCGAGGGGAACCTGGCCGGCGCGACCTTCGGCTGGTCGGTGGCTGGCGCCGGCGACGTGAACGGCGACGGATACGCGGACGTGATCGTCGGCGCGCGCTATCACACCGGTTCGTTCCTCGAGGAAGGGCGCGCGTACGTCTTCGCCGGGACGCCCGCCGGAGTCGCGGCGGCGCCCGCATGGTTCTTCGACGGCGGCGAGATCAAGGCGAACCTCGGCTGGTCGGTCGGCACCGCCGGAGACGTGAACGGCGACGGATACGCGGACGTGATCGTCGGCGCGTACCGCGAGGACGAGGGCTGGATCGACGCCGGTCGCGTGCTCGTCTTCGCCGGATCGGCGACGGGCCTCGGCGCCGCCCCGATCTGGACCGCGGGCGGCGGGCAGCAGGGAGCGCAGCTCGGCTGGTCGGTCTCCGGCGCCGGGGACGTGGACGGTGACGGCTTCGCCGACGTGATCGCCGGCGCGGACTTCTGGGACGGCGGGCAGATGGACGAGGGCGCGGCCTTCGTCTGGCGCGGCGGCGGTGCGCTGCCCGGAGCTTCGCCCGCCTGGCGCGGTGCCGCCGGCCCCGGCGCGATCTCCTACGGCGCGTCGCTCGAGACGGCCGGCGACGTGAACGGCGACGGCCGCTCCGATCTGCTGGCAGCGGATCCGCTGTGGTCGGGCGTGGCCGTCGGCGCGGGCCGGGTGGACCTCTACCTGGGAACGCCGGCGGGCCCCGACGCGTCCCCGGACTGGACCGACGCCGGCGTGCAGTCCGGCGCGTCCCACGGGCGTTCCGCCAGCGGCGCCGGTGACGTCGACGGCGACGGATACGACGACGTTATCGTCGGCGCTCCGCTGCACGACACGCCCGTGCTCGACGCCGGACGCGTGGTCCTCTTCGGGGGATCCTCCGGCGGGTTGGCGACGACCGAGTCGTGGGAGGTGCTGGGCAACGCTGCCTCGCTCTTCCTCGGCCAGTCGGTCTGCGGGGCCGGCGATTTGGACGCGGACGGCTTCGCCGACGTCGTCGTCGGCGCGCCCGGCGGGGACGAGGTGCACGTGTTCCTCGGGTCGCCGTCGGGCTTGCCGTTCGTGCCGGACCTGGTGCTCTCGGGAACGCAGAGCGGCGCCCAGTTCGGCTGGTCCGTGGCGCCGGCCGGCGACGTGGACGGCGACGGATTCTCCGACGTGCTCGTCGGCGAGCCGGGCGCGGCGAACGGCGAGGCGGAGGAGGGGCGCGCGCACCTCTTCCTCGGAACGAACGCGGGGCTGGCGCCGGCGCCGGCCCGGTCGGTCGAGGCGAACCAGATCGGCGCCCGGCTCGGGGATCGGGTCGCCGCCGCCGGCGACGTGAACGGCGACGGCTTCTCCGACGTGCTGCTCGTCGCGCGGCTGTGGGACGGGGGCGAAGAGGACGAGGGGCGCGCGTTCCTCTATCTCGGCGCGCCGTCGGGCCTGGACCCGATTCCCGCGTGGACCGCCGAAGCCGACCAGGCCGGCGCCGAGCTGGGCGAAGCGCGCGGCGTGGGCGATCTCGACGGGGACGGCCTGGGCGACGTGGTCACCGGGGCCTCGCTCTTCACCGGCAGCTCCTCATTAGAAGGGAGGATCTCGCTCTGGCTGGGGACGGCGTCGGGGCTCGCCGCCGCGCCGGCCGTCGAGCGGCTCGGGGGCGCGGTCTTGGCGCGACTCGGGGAGCGCGTGGCCGGCCCGGGCGACGTCCACGGCGACGGCTGGAACGACTTGATCGCGGCGGCGCCGGGCTGGGCGGACTCGGTCTCCTCCGGTGGCGCCGCCTTCCTGCACGCCGGCAACGGGGGCGGCGGCCTCGACCGCGCGGCGCGGCAGCTGCGCGCCGGCACCGCGACTCCCGTCGCGCTGCTCGGTGCGTCGGACTCGCAGAGCGGATTCGTGATCGAGGCGGCGCTGCGCTCCGCCGCCGGGCGCGCGCGCGTCGCGCTGGCGTGGGACGTGGAGCGGCTCGGCATTGCGTTCGGCGGCGCGGCGGCGCTCGGGCCGACGGTGGACACCGGCGCGCCGGTCGCGGGAATCGGGAGCCGCGCGACGACCACCGCGGCGGCGCTCGGACTCTCCTTCTCGCGGGCGTACCGCTGGCGCTGCCGCACGGTGAGCGCTTCGCCCTGGTTCCCGAGGACGCCGTGGCAGCACCTCCCGGGCAACGCCCCGGGCGAGACCGATCTGCGCACCGCGCCCGGACCGGTGGGCGTCGCGTCCGTGCCGGCGGCGCCGGTGGCTGCGGTGCGCCTCGCACTCTCGCCTTCGCCCTTCCGTGACGTCCTGCGCATCGCGTTCCGCACGCCGGCCGCGGGATCCGTTGCCCTCGACGTGCACGACGTCGGCGGGCGCCTCGTGGCCGTGCTGCTCGCCGGCCCGGTCGGTCCGGGAGAGCACGCGGTGAGCTGGGACGGACGCGGGCCGGACGGCCCGGTTGCGCCGGGTGTGTACTTCGTGAGGCTCTCCACCCCGTCCGGCGGCGCGTCGGAGCGGACTGTCCGGCTGCGCTGAGGCGCGGTACCCTCGGCGGCCAGAGTCCCGCGGAGGAACCCGATGGCAGCCCCGTCCCGCACCGTGCGCGCTCCGAGAGGCACCGAGCTCTCCTGCCGCTCCTGGCAGACCGAAGCCGCGCTGCGCATGCTCATGAACAACCTCGACCCCGAGGTGGCCGAGCTGCCGGAGCAGCTCATCGTTTACGGCGGCTCCGGCCGCGCCGCGCGCAGCTGGCAGGCGTTCGACGACCTGGTGCGCACGCTGCGCCGCCTCGCGGACGACGAGACGCTGTGCGTGCAGTCCGGGAAGCCGGTCGGCGTGTTCCGCACGACGCGGGACGCGCCGCGCGTGCTGATCGCCAATTCGAACCTCGTGGGCCGCTGGGCGAACTGGGACGAGTTCCGGCGGCTCGAGGCACTTGGACTCACCATGTACGGGCAGATGACCGCGGGCAGCTGGATCTACATCGGCACGCAGGGCATTCTCCAGGGCACGTTCGAGACCTTTGCGGCGCTCGCCGAGCAGCACTTCGGCGGCGACTTCTCCCGCCGCTTCGTCTTGACCGCCGGTCTCGGCGGCATGGGCGGCGCGCAGCCGCTCGCGGCGACGATGAACGGCGGCGTGTGCCTCGTGGCCGAGGTAGACGCGGCGCGGATCCGGCGGCGGCTCGACACGCGCTACCTCGACGAGCAGGCTGGCACCTTCGAGGAGGCCATGGCGAAGGTGAAGGACGCGCTCGCCCAGCGCCGCGCGCGCTCCATCGGCATCGAGATGAACGCCGCCGACCTCTTCGAGCGTGTCCTCCGCGGCGATCTTCGCCCCGACGTCGTGACCGATCAGACCTCGGCGCACGACCTCCTCGACGGGTACGTGCCGGCGGGGATTCCGTACGCCGACGCGCTGCGGCTGCGCCGGTCCGATTCGCGGGAGTACGTGCGCCGTGCGCGGGAGACCGCCGTCCGCCACGTGCAGACGATGCAGGAGCTGCATGCTCGCGGCTCCGTCGTGTTCGACTACGGAAACAACCTGCGCGGGGCCGCCGAGGAAGGGGGCCTGGCGAACGCGTACACGTACCCGGGCTTCGTCCCGGCGTACATCCGCCCGCTCTTCTGCCGCGGCAAGGGACCGTTTCGCTGGGCCGCGCTCTCCGGCGACGCGGCGGACATCGCCGCGACCGACGAGGCTCTCCTCGCCGCGTTTCCGGAGGACCGCGTGCTCGCGCGGTGGCTGCCGCTCGCAGCGGAGCGCGTGACCTTCCAGGGACTGCCGGCGCGGATCTGCTGGCTCGGCTACGGGGAGCGGGAGCGCGCCGGACGCGTGTTCAACGAGCTCGTGGCGAGCGGGCGGGTGAAGGCGCCGCTGGTGATCGGCCGGGACCACCTGGACTGCGGCTCGGTGGCCTCGCCCTACCGTGAGACCGAGGCGATGAAGGACGGGAGTGACGCCATAGCCGACTGGCCGCTGCTCAACGCGATGCTGAACACCGCCTGCGGCGCGACCTGGGTGAGCTTCCACCACGGCGGCGGCGTCGGCATCGGCAACTCGCTGCACGCCGGCATGGTCATCGTGGCCGACGGGACGAGGGAGGCGGGCGCACGGCTCGATCGCGTGCTCACCGCCGATCCGGGCACCGGGGTGATGCGCCACGCCGACGCCGGCTACGAGCTGGCCGTGGAGGTGGCCCGGGCGAAGGGCCTCGACCTGCCCGGCATCACCGACCGATGAGCCGGCCCCGCGCCGACCTGATCGTCGAGAACGCCTCCGAGGTTCTCACCATGGAGCGGCGCGGGCTCTCCGGGCCGCGGCGCGGCGCGGATCTCCGCGAGCTCGGACGAATCGAGCGCGGCGCCGTCGCCGTCCAGGGCGAGCGCATCGCCTGGGTCGGTCCCGCCGCACAGCTCGCGTCGGCGGTGGAAGCGGACGCGCGCACGGTTCGCGTGGACGCCCGCGGCGGCACGGTCACGCCCGGGTTCGTCGATTCGCACACGCATCTCGTCTTCGCCGGCTCGCGTCACGACGAGTTCGAGCAGCGCCTGCTGGGCCGGACGTACCTCGAGATCGCGGCGGCGGGCGGCGGCATCCGCTCCTCGGTGCGGCACCTGCGCGCGGCCTCGGAAGAAGACCTCGTGCGCCTCGCGCGGGAACGGCTCGACCTGCTGCTCCTGCACGGGACGACGACGGTGGAGTGCAAGAGCGGTTACGGTCTCGCCACGGAGCACGAGCTGAAGCAGATCCGCGCGCTCGCGCGGGTTGCCGCGGGACATCCGGTCGAGACCGTGTCGACGTTCCTCGGCGCGCACGAGTTCCCGCCGGAGTTCGCGCAGGACCGCGAGGGGTACGTCGACCTGCTCGTCGCCGAGATGATCCCGGCGGCGGCGGAGACCGGCCTCTGCGAGTTCTGCGACGTCTTCTGCGAGCGCGGCGTCTACACCCCGGAGCAAGCCGAGCGCGTGCTTCGCGCCGGCCTCGATCACGGCCTTCGCCCGCGGCTCCACGCCGACGAGTTCGCGCCGTCGGGAGCGGCGGAGCTCGCCGCGCGCATCGGAGCGCTCTCCGCCGATCACCTGAGCGCCGTCTCCGACGAGGGCATCGAGGCGCTGGCGCGCTCCCGCACGATTGGCACGCTGCTTCCCGGTACGACCTTCTCCTGCCGCATTCCGCCGGCCGCCGCGCGCCGCCTCGTCGAAGCGGGGATCGCGCTCGCCATCGCCACGGACTTGAATCCGGGCAGCTCCGCGGTCGAGTCCATGGGCGTGGTCATCGGGCTCGCCTGCCTGCACCTCGGCATGCTTCCGTCCGAGGCGTTCGTCGCCGCGACCTTCAATGCGGCCGCCTCCCTGGACCGGGCCGACCGCATCGGCTCGCTCGCGCCGGGCAAGCAGGCCGACGTCCTCGTGCTCTCGGTGAGCGATCACCGCATCGTTCCCTACCGCTTCGGCACGAACCATGTCCGCACCGTGGTGAAGCGGGGGCGCGTCGTGGTGGAGGACGGGCGCCTCGTCGCCGGCCTGTAACGCCGCCGTCCTTGGCTCCGCCGCGGCAGCAACGACGTTCGACCCATCGGCTCCTCCTGTCGGGACGGGCTGGCCTCAAGCCTTCTCCGTGAAAGGCCGAAGGGAGAGGGAGCCGGCCGGAGGAGTCCATTGAACGAGCTCGACATCAAGCGCAGGGCCAACGAGTTCCTGCACAAGGGGCGCTATCAGGAGGCCATCGCCGAGTACCAGAGCCTCCTGTCGCAGCTCAGGAAGCCGAACCCCGCCATCCTGAACCTCATCGGCGATCTCCACGTCAAGCAGGGCGACTTCGAGAAGGGATTCGAGTGCTACCTGCAGGCGTCCCGCGGGTACGCCGAGGAGGGGCTGTTCCACAACGGCATCGCGGTCGGCAAGAAGGTCCTGCGTCTCGACAAGGATCAGAACGAGGTGTACGGGATGCTCGGCCTGCTCTACGCGAGGCAGGGCCTGGGCATGGACTGCGTCAAGTTCCTCGGCGAATACGCGCGCCGCATGGAGCGCGCGGGCGAATTCCCGGCGGCGCTGGCCTCGTACGCCGAGGCCTGCGAGGTCCTGTCCGACTTCCCTGACGTGCACATGACGTACGGCGAGATGCTGGAGGGGGTCGACCGCAAGGAGGACGCGGCGACGGCGTTCGAGCGCGCCGCGACGGCCTTCGCCGAGCGTGAGATGCACGCCGAGGCCATGGAGCAGCGCCGGCGGGCCCGCGCTCTCCGCGGAGGAGGAGGCCCCTCCGAGGAATCGAAGGTGCGCGGCGTCCGCGAGCTGATGAACCTGCGCACGCTGGACGACACCCCGAAACCCGCGACGTCGCCGTCCCGCGGGAAGGCCTGGAACGTCTTCGATCCGGCGCAGAATCCCGAGATTCCGCCGCCGCCGCCCCTGCCTCGGCGTCCGGGGGCGAAGCGTGTGGCACCGGTGTTCGAGCCCGTCGCCGACCTGGCGGAGGAGCCGATCGAGTCGTCGCCGCAGATCTACGAGCTGCCCATCGAGCTGCCGCGCGTCGCACCGGCGGCTCCACCGCCACCACCGGCACCCGCGCCGGTCGAGCTTCCGCAGGTCGCACTGCCGCCGCGGACCGTCGCTCCGCCGCCGGCCTTCCCGCCGCAGCCCGTCCTGCCGCCGCCGCTCCCCGTCGCGGCCGAGGCGGCCGGCGAGGAAGCCGACCCGTATGCGCTGGAGCTCGAGCCGCCGCACGCCGCCATCACCAAGCACCTCGATCTGACGCGGGCCCCGGAGGCGATGCGCCCGGACCCCGTCGTCCCGGCGGAGCCGGCCGAGGCGCCGGAGCTCGTCGAGTTCTTCGAGACCGCGGCGGGCGCCGAGTCCGAGCGGGCCGTCATCGTCGGCGACGACTTCGAGCTGGTGCGCGAGGGCGGGGACGTCTACGAGGTGATCAACGACTTCCGCGAAGCGACCATGGAGCTGCTGGATCTCGACGATCACCAGTCGCACTACGACCTGGGAACGACGTACATGGAGATGGAGCTGTTCGACGAGGCCGCCGCCGAGTTCGAGATCTCCGCGCGCGGCCCGACGTTCGCGCTGCCCAGCCAGGAGATGCTCGGCTACTGCTTCCTGCGCAAGGGCCAGATCGACCTCGCCATCCGCGAGCTCCGCAAGGGTCTCGCCATCGAGGGTCACGACGACCGCGACAAGCTCGGGCTGCTCTACAACCTCGGGGTCGCGTGCCGCGTGGTGGATCGGGAGAGCGACGCGATCGGCTATTTCCGGCGCATCCTGGAGATCGATCCGGACTTCCGCGATACGCGGAGCCGTCTGGAGAGGCTGGTCAACGCCGGCTAGGCCGGCCGGCTCCCGCGTTGACGATCCGAGGGCGTGCCCTTACCTTCCGGGCCGACTGAACTCCCGTTCCCCGCCGGCTCGATTCGCCATGTCCTCGCGTTCCGTCGCCACGGTCGGCATGTTCGCCGCGCTCGTCGCGGCGCTCGGCTACCTGCTCTCCGGCGTGCCCAACGTCGAGCTCATGACGCTGGGCATCTTCGTGTCGGGAGCACTCGTCGGAGCGGCGGGCGGCGCCGGCGTCGGGGCGTGCGGCATGGCGCTCTACTCCGGCTTCAATCCGTACGGCATGGCCCCGCCGCCGACGTACCTGACCCAGGTGCTGGGTGCCGCAGGCATCGGCGCGGCCGGCGGCCTGCTCTCCGGTTCCGTGCTCGGACCGCTCCGCAGCAGCGCGGTCGGGTTCCTGCTCACGTTCGGCTACGACGTGCTGACCAACCTGGGCACGGCGTGGGCCACGGGCCTGGACGTCGTGCCGGTGATGATCGGCGGGATCACCTTCGGTATCTGGCACATGCTGTCCAATGCGGTCCTCTTCGCCGTGGCCGGGCCGCCGCTGCTCGCGGCGCTCCGCCGGCGGCGGGCGCGCGCGATTTGACGACGGCCGCGCTCTTCCTGCTGCTGGCGGCGACGGCCGATTCCGCGGCAGCCGATTCGACTGTCGCTGCGGAGCCGACGGCAGCCGACTCCGCCTTCGCGGCCGACTCGACGGCCGCCCCGGACTCGGCCGCGGTGGTCTTCGCCCCGTTCCGCCGCAACCCGACGGCGGACGATCTCGCTGCCTTCCGCCTGGAGCGCTCCGCGGACCTCGAGCAGATCGCGTTCGGCGAGCCCGATGATCCGATCGTCGCGCCGGGACTGCAGTCCCTCGCCGACGTGCTGCGGCTCTCCCCCTCGGTGCGCACCCGCGAGATCTCCCAGGGACCGACGTCGCAGAGCTTCGAGCTGGACGGCGGCGGATCGGGGCGAGCCGACGTGCTGCTGGGCTCGCGCTCGATCCAGGTGCCCTTCACGTCCGGCCCGCACACGCACGAGGTGATGCTCTCGGAGATCTCCCGCGCGCGCGTGGTCCGCGGCGGCGCCGCGGCGCTCTACGGGCCCGAATCCGTGTCCGGCGCGGTCGTGCTCGACCCGGCGTTCCCCGTCGTCGACGATCTCGTCACGCGCGCGTTCGCAGAGGAAGGAGTGGACGAGTACCAGCGTGCCGGCTTCCAGGCTTCGCGGTTCCTCGGGAGGAACGCCGGCTTCTTCCTGACGACGGAGTCGCGCCGCATCGACGGGTTCTTCCCGGGTACGAAGGAAGTGGACCGGCACTTCGCCGGACGCATCGCCTCCCGGCTTCCCGCCGGTCTCGAAGGCGAGCTCGGGCACCGCCGCTTCGAGGGCGACGGGCGCTTCGATCACTCGGGCGGCATCGGCACGATCGAGACCGGACGAACGGAGTGGAGCGCGTCGGTACTCCGCCCCGCGGGCGAAGGTCGGGGCACGTTGCTGGAGGGCCGGTGGCTCTCCGAGAAGTTGAAGAGCGTGGTGTCGGACACGGTGACGACCCGCCACGTCGACGGGCCGCTCGTGCGTGTCACCGCGGATCTTCCGGACGTCGCCGGATGGACCTCGGTGGCACGGCTCGAGGCGGTGCGGTGGCAGATCGAGGACGGCCAAGGAGACGTGACCGACGTCTTCTGGCGCGGCGCCGCTGCGCTTCGCGGGACGCGTGCCATCGGCGTCGGCTCCGGGTTCACCGGGACGGTGCGCGTCGACGCCGAGGAGAACGATCGGAACGCAGTTCAGACCCGAGCCGAGGCGTGGACGATGCTCGGCCCGGCGACCTTCTTCGCCGTCGCTTCGCGCGGGGAGCGCTTCGCCGACCGCGCCGCCGTGCAAAGCTCGACCAACGAGGTGCATCGCACCGCGCAGGCCGGCGCGCGGCTCTCGCTCGGGGGGCTCGAGGCGCGCGCGATCGCGTTCGCGACGCGGATCGAAGACCTTCGCCCCGAGCCGACGCTCGACGAGCTGCGTGCGCACGTGCCGAGCACCGCCGCGCCGCAGGGCCGCGGCCGCATCGACGGCGCGACCGCGGGCATCGACACGCCGCGCTTCGCCGTGCCGGGGCTGTCGTGGCTCGGGCGGCTGAAGCTGGACACGAGCTTCACGCTGCAGGAGGCGGAGAACTCCGACACCGGCGCGCCGCTCCCGCGGCGGGCGGAGCGGATCTGGACCGGCGAGGGGTTCCTGGAGCACCGCTTCTTCCGGGACGAGCTGCTCGCGCGGGCGCGCGGCCGGCTCACCCACCAGGGCGGCCGGGTGGACGAAGACGGCGAGCTCGTCGTCGACCTATGGCTGACCGACGTGCTGCTCGAAGGCGAGGTGGGGGACGCCGTCTTCTTCTACCGCTTCCACGACCTGATGGAACGCGCCGACGAGATCGAGCCGGGTTTCCGCCTGCCCGGATTCTCGCGGACGTACGGGATCACCTGGCGCTTCCGCGGGTGACGAATTGACACGCCCCGGAGCCGCCGATACCCTGCCGCCGGAGGCGGTGCCGTGAACTGGGTCGATCTCGTCATCGTGGGTGCCACGGCCGCGACGGTGATCGCCGGGCTCGCGCGCGGCGCGCTTCGCACCATCTTCCCCGTCGCCGGGGTGATCATCGGGTTCCTGGTGGCCTCCCGCGAGTCCGGCGCCATCGGCCTGCTGCTCTCCCGCTGGATGCGCGACGACCTGGCCCAGGTCACCGGCTTCGTGGTCACGTTCTTCGGCATCGCCCTCGTCTTCGTGCTGATCGGCCACCTGCTGCGCGCTCTGGTCAGCGGACTCTTGCTGGGCTGGCTGGACCGGCTCGCCGGTGGGGTGCTCGGGTTCCTGCAGGCGGCGGTCGCGCTCGGCGTGCTGGCGCTCGTCGTCGAAGGGCAGGGCGGCTTCCCCGCGGCGAGTCAGGCCGCCACGTATCCGTACGCGCTCCAGGCGGGGCAGATGCTGCTGAAGGTCGTGCCCGAGAACACGCAGGCGCGGCTGCACTGGGATCGGCTGAAGAGCCGCCTCCGCGACGCCCAGGCCGAACGCCGGGTCATCTGACGGCGGGCCGGTTCCCCTTCCCGAGCCGGCTCCGCCCCTTCCGAACGAGGAGAACATGGCGAAGATCCCGCGCGAAATCTTCCGCGAGTACGACATCCGCGGCATCGTCGACCGCGACTTGAGTCCCGCCACTTGCGAGGCGATCGGCCAGGGCCTCGGCACCGCGCTGGTGCGCGCCGGCGCGAAGAACGCGGTCATCGGGCGGGACGTGCGCCTCTCCTCCGACCGCATCCGCGACGATCTCGTGCGCGGCCTCGTCTCCACCGGTCTCGACGTCACCGACCTGGGCGTCCTGCCCACACCGGCGCTCTACTACGGGCTGTACACGCTGGGCGTGGGTGGCGGCGTCATGATCACCGGCAGCCACAATCCCGCGGAGTACAACGGATTCAAGACGTCCGTCGGCAAGGCATCCATCCACGGGGAGAAGATCCAGGAGGTGCGCAGGCTCATCGAGGCGGACGACTTCGAGCGCGGCAGCGGATCCGTGGCGACGAAGCGCATCCTGCCCGAGTACCTCGGGCGGCTCACCGAGGGCGTGATGCCCGACCGCGGCCTCACCGTCGTCGTGGACGCGGGCAACGGCGTGGCCGGACCGCACGCACCTTCGGTGCTGGAGACGCTGGGCTGCACGGTGTACGCGCTCTACTGCGAGCCGGACGGCCGCTTCCCCAACCATCATCCCGATCCGACGGTCGAGGCGAACCTGAAGGACCTCATCGCCAAGGTGCGGGAGACCGACGCGGACCTCGGGATCGCCTTCGACGGCGACGCCGACCGCATCGGCGTGGTGGACGAGAAGGGCGGGATCATCTGGGGCGACCGGCTGCTCGCGCTGTACGCCCGGGACGTGCTCGAGGACGGACCCACGTCGATCATCTTCGAGGTGAAGTGCTCGAAGGGACTGATCGAGGACATCCTTGCGCACGGCGGCACTCCGGTCATGTGGCGCACCGGACACTCGCTCATCAAGCAGAAGATGAAGGAGACCGGCGCGCTCCTCGCCGGGGAGATGTCCGGGCATATGTTCTTCGCCCACCGTTACTACGGCTTCGACGACGCGCTGTACGCGGCCTGCCGGCTCGTCGAGATCGTGGCGAACGAGGACGCGCCGCTCTCCGAGATCATGGCGTCCATCCCGTCGTATCCGTCCACGCCCGAGATCCGCGTGGAGTGCGCCGAGGACCACAAGTTCGAGGTGGTCAAGCGCATCACCGAGCACTTCCGCAAGACTCACCCGGTCGTCGACGTGGACGGTGCGCGCATCGACTTCGGTGACGGCTGGGGGCTGGTGCGCGCGTCGAACACGACCCCGCTGCTCGTGCTGCGCTTCGAGGCGGACACGACCGCGCGTCTGGCCGGAATCAGGGGCATCGTGGAGAAGAAGCTCGGCGAAGTCATGAGCGCCGTGGTCGGCTCGTGAGCACGGTCCACGCCGTCATCCTGGCCGGCGGGAGGGGGACGCGCTTCTGGCCGGCGAGCCGGGAAGCGCTGCCCAAGCAGTTCCTCGCCGTGGGCGGGGGCGACTCTCTGCTCACCAGAACCGGCCGGCGGATCTTCCCGCTGACCGGGACGAGCCACGCGTGGGTCGTCACCGGGGCGGCGCACGTCGCGCGGGTGGCGGAGCATCTGCCGGAGCTTTCCGCGGAGCGGATCGTGGGCGAACCCGTGGGGCGGAACACCGCGCCGGCCGTCGGGCTCGCGGCGGCGCTCGTCCTGCGCGAGGATCCCGAGGGCGTGCTGCTCGTCGCGCCGGCGGACGCGTGGATCCCGGACGAGGTGGCGTTCCGCGAGGCGGCGTCGGCGGCGTGCGCCTTCGCCTCGGAGCGCGGCGGACTCGTCACCTTCGGCATCGCGCCGGCGTCTCCTGCAACCGGCTACGGATACGTGGAGGCGGGGAAGGCGGTCGCCGGCGGCGTGCGCCGCGCCGTCCGTTTCACCGAGAAACCTGACGCGGCGACCGCGGCGCGCTTCCTCGCCGCCGGCCGGCACTTCTGGAACGCGGGGATCTTCGCCTGGCGGGCGGACGTGTTTCTCGAAGAGCTCGCGCGGCAGCGGCCCGCCATGGCCGACGCGTGCCGCCGCATGGCCGCCGCGAAGGACCTCGGGCGTGCGCTGGCCGCGGAGTACCCGGCGCTCGAGTCCATCTCGGTGGACTACGGCCTGCTGGAGGCGGCCGCCGACGTGTACGTACTGCCGGTCACGTTCGCGTGGTCCGACGTCGGCAGCTGGGACGTGCTCCCGGCCCTTCTCTCCCCGGACGGACGCGGTAACGTGCTCCTGGGCGACGTGCTCGCGCTCGATGCGGCGCGGTGCCTCGTGCGGTCGGAGCAGCGGTTCACGGCGCTCGTCGGCGTCGAGGACCTGCTGGTCGTCGACACCGCGGATGCGCTCCTGATCTGCCCGAAGGCCAGGGCCCAGGACGTGAAGCAGGTGGTCGAGCACCTGGAGAAGTCCGGCCGCCGCGACCTGCTGTAGCTCGACACGAGGTCGGCCGCTCCCCGCCGACGACGCCGGCCGGTGTCGGCATCCCGCGCCGCCCGCCCGGCCGACCTCCCCGTCCGTCTCCGCGTCGGCTCGCCGAATGCGAGGTTCCTTGGTCGATCCTGACAAGTCGTTGGGGTCCAAAGGTTTGACTGATGGTTGGCGGTCAAGGCACCAACTCCGCTCTCC
>JBQTGV010000083.1:0-29051 GCA_052390515.1 Candidatus Eiseniibacteriota bacterium
GCAGCAGCTCCAGCCCGTACCGGTGCGCCGCGAGCACCTCACCGATGCTGCCCACCAGGTGACCGTCCAGTGTGAACTTCCGGCCGGGGAACGCGGCTTCGAGGTCGCGGACGATCCCGTAGAGCCGACGGACGAGGACGGGGATGGCGTCGATTCCGACCATGGCGTCGCCGAGTCTCGCAGGTCCCTGCTCGCGCGTCGAGTCGGTGTCAGCGTCGCGTGAGCTTGGGATGCCGGTCTCAACGTCGACCACGGTCGCGCCCACCGGGGTCCGAGCGCCGAGTCATGTCTCGAGGCGCAGCACCTCCGTGAGCGTCTCGACACTCGCCAGCGCCTGCTCTCGGATCGCGTCGATCACAGGCTCCGCCAGGTCAAGGTACCGAGCGGCCCACTCGACTCGATCCGCCTCCGCCGCCGAGTAGCACGTGCCCACCGAAGGTGACGCCAGTGCGTCCGCGAGGCATACGATGCATGCGAGCGGGCGGTATGGCTCCGCTGCTTCGCTCGGCTCGTGGTGATACGCGATGGCATCTCCAATCGCCGGTGGGAATCGCCAGAGCTCGCTGATGCGCTGACCGATTGCGGCATGCGTGCACCCGAGGACCTCCATCTCCACCCTGGAGAGCGTGGTGCCCTCCACGAGCCTCGCGATGAGATCCTCGAGGAGATCCGGCGCCAGTGCGTCGAGAGCCATGATGCCGACGTCGTGCAGGAGGCCGGCGACGTACGCGGCCTGTGCACACTCTAGCTGCAGTGCGTGCGCGAGGCCATCCGCGGCGAAGGCCGTGTGAACGCAGTGCCTCCAGAAGCCAGTCGGGTCGAAGTGCTCCGGGACCGTCCTTCGGAGCAGGCCGCCGCGAACGGAGAGGGACAGTGCGAGGTGCTTCACTCGCCGCACGCCGACGAAGGTGATCGCGTCCATGATCGACGCGATCGGGTGACTCAAGCCGTAGTGGGCGCTGTTGACCGTGCGCAGCAGCTCGGCTGCAAGTGCAGGATCGCTCCCGACCAACCGGGCAAGATCCTGCGTACCACGCCGCCTGTCCTCGGAAAGCTCCCAGATCCGGGCGAAGGCCTCGGGCACCGGAGGAAGCGCCGCGAGATCCAGAACGAGGTGCGGATCCAGCTTCGTCCGATCGTCCATAGAGGTTCCTGTTTCGTGCTAGGGAGCCGACGAGACGCTCAATAGATCGCTCGCCTTCGCGAGCTTCTCGATCGCCTGCTCGTGAACTCTTGCCAGGGTGGCCTCCTCGATCTTCAGCATGCTTGCGACGCGCGCGTGGTGCTCCGGGGAGGCGCCGCTGTAGCAGGCGGGAGTCTCCGGCGAGAACATCGTGTCCGCGAGGAGCACGGCACAGGCGATTGCCTGGAACTCACGCTCGGTGGCATGCGGCTCGTGGTGGGAAGCGATGGCCGCGACGATGGCCTGGGGGAACTGCCACCGCTCGGCGAACAGCCGCCCGATGTCGGCGTGTGTGCACTCCAGCACTTGGATGTCGGCCTCCAACAGCGGCATGCCGCCCCGGATGAGCTGCACGACCTCGCCGAGCTGCTCGGGGGAGGTGTTGTCGAGAACCATGATCCCGACGTCATGGAGGAGCCCGGCGACGTACGCGAGCTCGGGATCGGCCAGCCGGGCGGTGCGAGCGATGATCTCCGCGGCAATCGCCGTGCTCACGCAATGTCGCCAGAAGGCCACGCGGTCGAACTGGAATGGTCGGTGCCCCCGTGGGCGGAGGCCGTTGCGCACCAGCAGCGTGAGCGAGAGGCCTCGCACCGCGTGCACACCGAGGAGCACGATGGCCTCACGGAGCGCCTGCACGGGCTGGCGGAGCCCGAATTGAGCGCCGTTGACCGTGCGCAGCACTTCGGAGGAGAGACCCGGATCGAGGCCCACCACCTCGGCCAGCTCGCGCGCGCCGAGCTTGGGATCGTCGGAGACTTGCCAGATGCGAGCCAGAACCTCCGGCATGGGCGGGAGGCTCGAGAGGGCGAGGATCTGGGACTGGGCTCCCCGGGACTTGGTGGACACGGATCCTCCCTAGCTGGCTAGCCCCGCTCGACTTTCTTGAGATGCACGGCGAGGTCCTCGCGCGCCCGACTGAGCGCGCTCTGCGCCTCCTCCAAGGTCATGCGGAGGCTGCGCGCGATGGCCGCGAGGTGCTCGCGCTCGACAAAGTACCGCCACGCGACGTCGCGGTCCGGCGAGGGTAGTCGGCGAATCGCGACGCGCAACGCATCGACCCGAGGTCCGCTGGCGAGCGCCCGAACGCGGCTAGCGGTCACCGGCTTGATCTCCACTCCCCAATCACCTCCCGGGAACCGCAGGGCTCTCCGGACTGGGGCTCACGAGTTGTGAGTTCCGTCTCTCAGGAGATGGTCGGCACGTGCCGAGGCGTTGGCGGATCCGTGGCGCTCGTGATTCTCGGGGTGGGAGAAGCACAGAGAGGGATGCGCGCAATAATACGGATAGACATCTGTAGAATTACGTATCGATCGCCGTAAGTCCTTCTCGGATCGCGTACTTGGTCAGGTGAGCGAGCGAGTGAAGATCCAGCTTTCGCATGATGTGGCTTCGGTGCGTCTCTACGGTTCTCGGGCTGACATGAAGAGCCCGCGCGATGTCCTTGGTGAGGTGACCTTCCGCGAGGAGCTGAAGGACCTCTCGCTCACGCAAGGTCAGGATCTGCCGACGGGGGCCGTCCGATTCCTGGCTGCGCAGCCGGCCGGCGACATCCTCGATGATGAGGTCCGCCAGCGGCGCACTGATGTATCTGCGGCCCGCCGAGACGCGCCGAATCGCAGTGACGAGCTCCTCGAGGGACGCCTCATGGAGGAAGAGACCCGCGATACCGGCTGCCAGCGCCGGGGGCGCGAGCGTGCACTGTCGCTGCGAGAGGATGAGGATGACCTGCGCTTCGCAGCCGCTGCTCCGCAGCTCGCCAGCCGTTGCCATCCCGTTCAGCTTGGGGAGAGCCATGTCCAGGATCGCCACGTCCGGTGCGACCTGTCTTGCGAGCTGGACGCTGGACGGGCCGTCCTCCGCCTCGGCCGTGACCCGAAGCGCGGGCTGCAGGCTCAACGCTGTGCGGACTGCGTCCCGCCACAGCCGATGACGATGCGCGATCAGAAGATGCGTCACTTCCACGGATCCTCGCGAGCTGGATGCCGTGGGGGAATGCCCGATCTATACGAACGCGAGCCGAGGGTTGCAAGGAGATTAGCTCCACAATAGATTGTGACCTGATCATCGACTATGGAGGACTCGGAGCCGCCGGTTGCCGTGGCGAGGACGCGTCGAGAGGTGCCGCGGCGAGATCCCGCTAGCTCAAGTCGGCATCGTTACGAGCGGCTACTTCCCGAACATGCTCACGACCTGCCCCCACGTGCTGGCATGGACGGGGACGGGACCGAGAATGCGGTGCCAAGACGCACCGCGGGGTCGGGTGCACTCACTTCGACAACGCAGCGAGATACTCAGCCGCTATGCGCTCTGCGAGGATCTCATTGCCGAGCTGGTTCAGGTGGCAGTAGTCGTAGTAGATCGTCCGTCGCTCCGATTCCAGGATCCCGGAAAGGTCGCCAAAGGAGATCCCAGCGCGCTCGAGCTCCGCGGCCCTCGCCCTCATGAGTGGGTAGAGGGTGCGGACGCTCTGTGCCCAGGGATCATCTGCCGGCCTGACCAAATCCCTCTCCTCGACCGTGAGCGGCTTGGACGGGGTTGGCAGGGTGTCGTGCGGAGTCGGCTGGAGGATGTGAACATAGACCACCCCCAGACCTCTGCACATCGCTCCGATAAGGAGGGATCCCCGTACCCATAGGTCGACCGCCTCGGTGCGCTGTTGCTCGTCGTCCATCTCGACGAATGGGCCACGCCGCGCCAGCTCGGTGCCTCGCCTCGCTTCGAGGTCGGCGGCCTGTTGATACTCTCCATACGCCGTGCTCGCTTGTTTTTAAGCGAGAATGCGTTTACCGTCGGTTCCGACGGCAACCCCTTCACGCTCGGCTTGGAGGCACCATGCTTTGGATGCAGCAGTTGTTGGGGTGTCCGGCTGCCGTCCTGCTCACAATTGGCGGGACGACGCCCGCGCCGCCGGATCACAAGAGCCGCGAGTTCCTGACCTGGCAGACGGAGCAGGATGTTGCCTACCGACTGAGCCAGTGCGATGCAGCCCAGGTCATGCTTCTGGACGAGCGTGGGATCTTCAACCTCGAGGACTGGCGAGGCGACTTCGATCGTCAGGTCATGGGCGACGGCGTCAGGAGCGAAGTCGTGGACATGTTGCCTGCGAGCGTCGAACGGCTGAAGAGTCTGCTGCTCGAGCCAACGCACTACGTGCCCGGCGATAAACTATGTCTGATCAGCGGCGACGCCGCCCTCCTGTTCCGAGGACCCCAGGGCGAGGTCGAGGTGATGCTGGAGCTGTGGTGCAGCCGCGTTCACTTTCGGATCGCGACAGGCTGCAGGCTGATCGAGAACGTCGACCCGGTTCAGACCGAGCTGATCGGAATCGTGAGACGGCACTTCCCAGGCGACGAGTACCTGGCGCGGCTGAAGCCATGAACGGACGGACTGAGTGCGGTCCGCAGCCGGCTCCCATCGTCCTGTCCTCCGAGTCGGAGTCAATCCCATTCGTCGTTGAAAATGTAGACGGCTCGACATGTCAGGCCGCTGCCTGACGCTTCACTCCTCCGATCTCCCTCTGCAGCGCGTCGCGCAACAGGGCGAGATGCTTGCAGCCTCGCACGCGGCGAAGCCTGGGCTCGATCTCCAGCAGCGCCGTCCCGACCCACCGGTGCTTCTGGTCGCTGTTCCGGAAGCGGTCCACGTGATCCGTCAGCCGGCCCACGTGTGCCTGGATCGACTCGATCACGTTGGTCGTCGCGAACGACAGGCGCAGCTCCTCCGCCAGGCCGAGGCGATGCAGCGTCAGCGTGTCCTCCAATCCCTCGTCCAGGCTCTGAGCCGCCGAGCGGTTCACCAGCGCGAGCTCCGCTCGGACCCGCTTCAGCGCGGCCTTGGCCTGCGCGTAGGTCGGCTGGCCGTAGGCCGCCTGCAGCTTCCGCCGGAACGCCGCTCGCGTCGACTGCGGAAGGTATGACAAGACGTTCTCCCGCTTGTGCCACCGGCAGCGCTGGATCACGCCGCGCCGCCCGAACACCTCCCGTGCCCCGCGGTGGAACCCCTTCGCACCGTCCACCACCACCAGCAGCCCCGTCGCGAACGAGAGGCCACGATCCACCAGCGACTGCAGGAAGTCCTTGCAGACCGACGCGTTCTCGCTCGCCGTCTGCACCATCCCCAGGATCACCTTCTTCCCCTCGAGCGTCACGCCCACCGCGATCACCATCTCGTCGTCCCCGAAGCTCTTCCCGTCCAGGAACAGCGCGACGAAGTCGTGCCCCGAAAGATCCCGCTCCATCAGCTCCTGAAGCTTCACCGAGCTCGCACGGATGAACCGGCGTGAGACCGTCGAGGACGACACGCCGAACACCTCCGGGACCAGCGCGGAAGTCTCCTCGTAGTTCCGGCACCCCAGGCCGCGCAGCACACGTCCCAGCAGGTGGCCGTCCGCCTCCCGCGGCGTCTGCAACCGCTCGTAGCTCGGCAAGCGGACCTCCCGTACCTCGTGAACGTCCCGCACCCGCGGCACGATCACCGGCACCTTCTGGTCGGCCAGGTACACCGATCCTCGCTCGCGTCCCCACCGGTAGTACCGGCGATCCCCAGGGCCTCGCTCGTAGCGCGGGCCCGCCAGCTCGGTCACCGCGCGCTGCAGCTCCTGCTCCACCGCCTCGAGCCCCAACGGGATCAGCGCCTGGATCAGCTCGATCCTCGAGTCCAGCTCCGCCACCGCCTGCACCGCCACCGCCGGCGTCCTCCGAACTTCCGCCTTCCGTCCGACCGACCTGCGAGCTAACTTTCCCATCTCGGCTCCTTGTGGTGAGGGGTCCTGTCCACTCGCCGTGAACGGGCCCATCCTACTTGGAGCCGTCTAATTTTCAACGAAGGCTAGCACGCTCTCCCGAGTCGTGGGGCGGGACGAAGGGGAAGTAACGGTAGTCCTCGCTCCCGCATAGTCGTCTTCCTTCGCCTTGCGAGGTCGAGATGTTGTGGGTAACCAGAGCCGGCGCGACGCCAAGGGCGCCGACTACACGCACCAAGCGTCATCCGAGGGCGAGGTGTGCTCGTTCGCAACTTTGATGCGAGAGTTCGGCCTCCGGGGAAAGGACGCCGCGCTTGACGAGGTCGCGCGGATCGTGAACCACGCCGATGTGCGGCCGGAAACGACTGCCTGGACGGGGGCGCCACCGACGGCAACGTAGCACGATAGGGGATGAAGTTCCTGATCGAGGCGGAAGAAGCGACGGTCGGCCGTCTCCGCTTCGATCACATAGTCGCTCCCTGGCCCTTGGTGATCTTTGGCCGGCAACGCTTCTCACACCTTCTCCTTGGAATGTCGTTCCCCGGGACCAAGTTAAGCTACATCCAGGGCGTCGCCACGTATGACGTGCTGGATTGCTTCTTCGATCACTACGTGTGTGCCTCCGAGTTCGTGCGCGACCACGTCCGCCGCCTGTACGGTCTCGACGCGCCGGTGATTCCCCCGTTCGTCCATGTCGAGCTCGTCCCGGAACCGGTGCCCTGGGACCAGCGCCCCCCGCGGAAGGTGCTGGTCCTGAGGAAGTCGCACAGCGCACCGCTTCTCGAGCACATCCAGTCCGTCCTGCGGCAACGCCATTCGAGCCTCGGGCTGGAGTTCGAGCCCGTGCATGCCGTAGTCCCGCAGCGTGACCTGCTCTGCATGATGCAGAAGTACCGGTATGTGCTGTCCCTGAGCGCGTGCGAGGGATTCGGACTCTGCCCGCTGGAGGCCATGCTGTGCGGGTGCTCGGTGGTCGGATTCCACGGTCACGGCGGCTTGCAGTACATGGTGTCCGCGAAGAACTGCGAAGTGGTAGCGTACCCGGCCTTCGATGCGCTCGTGGATCTGCTTGCCCGCGTGGTTCGCGACGACGAGCTTGCGCGAGCGCTCGCTGGCGAGGGAAGGCGGACCGCGCTCGGATTCGGGTTGCCGCAGTTCCGCGAACGGTGGACGAGCTTCTTCCAGGACAGGATGAAATTCGCCACAACTGCGCCGAGCCCTCCAACTCACTACGAGCAACGGGGTTAGAGCGCTCGCCCCCAGCACGCAGCCGACTGTCGCCGTAAGTCCCGAATGCACTCTCCGCGCCATTTGACGTGGGCGGTGGAGCGGCGTACCCTGCCATCGGGCTCGTTGCGGATCGACTGGCGCCGAGGTTCCGATGCCTCTAAGCGTGCCACGGGTCGAGGCCAGCACCGACGTCGAGTGCGCAGCTCTATTGGGAAAACAACAACAACAACTTCAACGCGGTGGACCAGCGCACCGCGGACATCAAGATCCCGGTGGCCATCACGGTCTTTCCCGGAGAGATCTACCAGGCGCCCAGGACGTGGGCCGAGCGCGCCTATCCCAACCTGATCTACTTCAACGAGGTCGACGAAGGCGGTCACTTCGCGGCCTGGGAGCAGCCGGAGCTCCTCTCCGCAGAGCTTCGAACCGCGTTCAGGTCGTTGCGCCCCAAGAGTCAGATGGTGAAGACGCGCTGACCGTGCAGTTGGTACCACGCCAGATGCGACAGAGAGGGAGGGGGCCATGCGTCACACGAACGGGAAGTCCAGAGCTCACGTCAATGGCAAGGAGATCAGATCGATGGGGCACAGAGTCATGTCCACACGGCTGATGCGGATTGCGGGTCTCGCACTGACCATCATGCTGGTGGGCGTACCGCCCATCATGGCGCAGACCAAGTCCAGCGTGCTGCCGTCGGGTGGCGGCGCGGCGCTCCTGGATCCCTCGGATGTCGTCTTCCTGCTGCTCGACCATCAGTCGGGCCTGTTCCAGACGGTGAAGGACGTCCCCGTGGCGGAGCTTCGCGCAAACACGACGATGCTCGCCAAGCTCGCTACGCTGCTGAAGATCCCGGTCATCACGACCGCCTCGGAGCCCAACGGCCCCAACGGCCCACTCATGCCGGAGATCCATCAGTATGCGCCGCACGCCCAGTTCGTTCCGCGCAAGGGCGAGGTCAACGCGTGGGACAACGACGACTTCGTGAAGGCCGTGCGGGCGACCGGCAGGAAGACGTTGATCATGGCGGGCGTGTGGACCAGCGTGTGCGTGATGTTCCCCGCCCTGGACGCCGAGGCAGCCGGCTTCAACGTGTACGCCGTGATGGACGCGTCCGGCGACCCGAGCGAGATGGCCTCGAGGACGACGCTCGCTCGCTTCGCACAGGGAGGCGTCGTCCCCACCACGACCAACGCGGTGCTTTGCGAGATCCATCGTACGTGGGCACGACCGGAAGCCGCCGAACTGGCGAAGCTGTACGTGTTGACGGCACCCAACTACGGCGCCGTGATCGAGAGCTACCAGAAGGCGCTCGATGTCGGCAAGGGCACCAAGAAGTAGGTCGGCTCATGACACGAGCACTGGCGCTGATCCTGGGCACGCTCGCGGCGGGGAGTGCCTTCGCCGCCGATCTGATCCTGTACAACGGGAGGATCGCCACGGTGGATGCCTCGGGAACCATCGTGCCGGCACTGGCGATCGACGGCGCACGCGTCACCGCCGTCGGACTCGATGCCGACGTGCTGAAGCTGCGCACCCAAGCGACTCGCGTGATCGATCTCGAAGGACGCACGGTGATTCCCGGACTCATCGATTCACATACCCACGTCATCCGTGGCGGGCTCAACTACAATCTCGAGCTTCGGTGGGAAGACGTTCGCTCCGTTGGAGAGGGACTCGCGCTCATCCGCATGCAGGCGGCGCGAACGCCGAAGGGGCAATGGGTGCGTATCGTGGGCGGCTTCTGCGAGATGCAGTTCGAGGAGCGGCGACTGCCCACGCTCGACGAGCTCAACGAGGTGGCGCCGGACACTCCGGTCTTCATTCTTCACTTGTACGATCGCGCGTTGCTCAACCGGGCGGCGATCGCGGCGGTCGGATACGGCGCCAGCACGCCGGAGCCGACAGGGGGAAGGATCGAACGTGACGCGAGCGGTGCGCCGACGGGCCTCCTGCTGGCGCAGCCCAACGCGTCGATTCTCTACCACACGCTCGCCCGGGGTCCGAAGCTCTCCGTGCCGGAGCAGGTGAACTCGACGCTGCAGTTCATGCGCGAACTCAATCGTCTGGGTGTGACGAGCATCGTCGACGCTGGGGGAGGCTTCCAGAACTACCCGGAGGACTACGCCGTCGTCGAGCAGATCCACGACCAGGGGCTGATGACGGTTCGGGTCGCGTACAACCTGTTCCCACAGGCGGCGAAGCGGGAGCTGGAGGACTTTCGCCGCTGGGCAGCAATCGTGAAGCCGGGCCAGGGTGACGACTTCTATCGCTTCAACGGAGCGGGCGAGATGCTGGTGTACTCGGCGGCCGACTTCGAGGACTTTCGCGAGCCGCGGCCGGACTTGCCCCCGACCATGGAGCCGGAGCTCCGCGACGTTGTGTCGTTTCTGGTCCAGAATCGGTGGCCGTTCCGTCTGCACGCAACCTACGGCGAGTCCATCACCCGCTTCCTCGACGTCATGGAGTCCGTCGACCGGGAGACGCCGTTCGGCGGATTGCGGTGGTACTTCGACCACGCGGAGACGATTGCCGACGCCGACATCGAACGAGTGAAGCGCCTCGGCGGCGGAATCGCCGTGCAGCACCGGATCGCGTACCAGGGCGAGTACTTCCAGGAGCGATACGGCAAGGCAGCGGCGTCGCACGCGCCCCCGCTGCGTAGACTGATCGCGGCGGGCGTTCCCGTGGCCGCCGGCACCGACGCGACGCGCGTCTCCGGGTTCAATCCGTGGCTCTCGCTGTCGTGGCTAGTAACCGGTAACACGGTCGGAGGCACTCCACTGTACGGCGACGACAACCGCCTGACTCGCGAAGAGGCGCTGGGTCTGTGGACGTCCGCCGCGGCATGGTTCTCATCCGAGGAGGGAAAGAAGGGCTCGCTCGTACCGGGCCAACTCGCCGACCTCGCGGTACTGAGCGACGACTACTTCACGGTGCCCGAGCATCGCATCAGAGACATCCGCTCGGTGCTCACCATCGTCGGCGGCAAGGCGGTCTACGGCGAAGGCGAATACGCAGAGTCGGTGGCGAACGCGGTGCCGGTCGATCCGAGTTGGTCGCCGGTGGCCTTGCAGCGCAAGGAATAGGAGTGGCATGATACACGCCCCACTGAGCCTGGTTGTGGCGGTGTCCCAGATCTGGCGATCGCCGGTGGCGGGTTTTCCGATGATTCGTTACGAGCTCGATGCCGTGCAAAGAGGTGCGATGCCACCGGGCTTCAGCGTCTCGGTCGGCGGCGAGATTCGAGAGCGTTACGAGTACACTCACAACCCGCTGTTCGGCGCCGACCCGCAAGACGAGAACGGGGTATGGTTGCAGCGCCTCGCCGGGTTTTCGGACCTGCACTGGGGACGGGGCGTCAGGCTGTTCATCGAGTTGCACAGCGCGATACAGGATGGACGCGCGGCGGAACCCGCACGCCTGGACGAAGACCAGCTCGAGTTCCAGAATCTGCTGGTGGAGGGTTGGTTCGAACGCGACGACGGCGATGAGCTCACGCTACGCGTCGGCCGACAAGAGATGCAGCTGGGCTCGGCCCGTCTGGTTGCGGTGCGCGACGGTCCCAACGTACGGTACACGTTCGACGGCGGACGCGTCGTGATGGGAGAGGGGGGGTGGTCGCTCAGCGCCCTGGCCGTGCGACCGCGCAAGAACGAGGACGGCGTGTTCGACGATTCGACCGACGATTCGAGGGCGCTGTGGGGCGTGTACGCCACTCGTGCCGGGCGCGGCACCAGCGCCGACATGTACTACCTCGGCTACCACAACGCCCACGCGACCTTCGACCAGGGCACCGACTCGGAGCAGCGCCACACCATCGGCGCCCGCGTGTTCGGTTCGAGCGGCGGCTGGTCTTGGAACTGGGAGCCGATGATCCAGTTTGGCAGTTTCGGCGAGGGGGATATTCTAGCGTGGACGATGGCGAGCGTGAGCGGACACACGTGGTCCGAGACAAGGTGGACGCCCACGGTCGAACTGGGCGGGGATATCGCGAGCGGCGATCGCGATCCCCGACGCGCCCGAACTTGAGACGTTCAACCCGATGTTTCCACGCGGCAACTACTTTTCGCAGGATGCTTCGTTGGGACCGCTGAACTTCTACGATGCGCACGTATTCCTCACCGCACACCCGCACCCCATGTGGGAGCTGACCGCTGACGCCATGTGGTTCTGGAGGCTGTCGACACGCGACGGCGTGTATCGTCCGACCGGCCGCCTGATGCGCTCGGGCCTCGGAAGTGACCGACGTTTCGTTGCAACGAGCGCGGAGCTGGCAGCGGAGTGGACGCTCGATCGCAACTGGAGCGGCACCATCATCTACTCGCACTTGCGTCCGGAGGACTTCCTGAAGGAGACGGGCCCGTCGGAGACGATCCAGTTCTTCGAGGTCACGGTGAGGTGGAGGTTCTGACCAAGACCGGTCGTTGCGTGTTCAAGACCCAGGAGAGGCAAGCTGGAGGGACTTCGCGTGAGTTCGGAAGCGTTGGAAGACTGCGGGAAGCTCCTGCTGCGCGTGCTGGTGGCTGGCCTCATGCTGTTCCACGGCGTCGACAAGCTCGTGCATGGTCCGGGCCACGTCGCGCAGGATCTCGTCGATCACGCCCTAGCCCCCGCGATGGCCTACGGCGTGTACCTCGGTGAGGTCCTGGCTCCGCTCCTGATGATCGCCGGAGTCTTGACGCGGATGTCCGCCGTCGTGTACTCGGGCAGCATGGCCTTCGCGACGCCGCTAGTGCACTCCGGCGACTCTACATCGTGGCGCCGCTGGCGGTTGCGCTCCTCGGGCCCGGTCGTTACGCTGTTCGCCGCTGCCGGTTCCCGTGGGACTGAGGCGCCACGGCCACCGAGTGCGGTACCACCCAGGCCGGAAGTGCCGGCTGGAGCTGTGATCGACAGCATTCATCGGAGGGAGGCGCGAATGCTCCGAACCTCGCCATCAGCTCTTCGTGCCTTCGTTGCTGGTCTCGCGGGTGCTGGCGTGATGCTGCTGGCGACAGGATCCACTACCCTTGCCGGACCAAGCGGCTCCGCCTTCTCGGAGAAGTCCGCCGAGGTCAATGGCGTTCGGCTCCATTACCGGATTGGCGGAACGGGTAGCCCGGTCGTCCTTCTTCACGGGTACGCGCAGACGGGTCACATGTGGCACTCCCTGATGCCCTTGCTCGCTGACCGGCACACGGTGATCGTTCCCGACCTTCGAGGCGCGGGCGCGTCGTCCAAGCCGGAATCCGGCTACGACAAGAAGACCATGGCCGTTGATGTACACGGCTTGACGAGATCGCTGGGTTTCGAACGCGTGAGCATCGTGGGCCACGATATCGGCCTCATGGTCGCGTACGCGTACGCGGCCCAATTCCCTCGAGACACGGATCGAGTGATTCTGATGGACGCGTTCCTGCCCGGCATCGGGAGCTGGGAGGACGTGTGGCTGTTGCGTGACCTCTGGCACTTCCACTTCTACGGCGAAGTGCCTCTCGCTCTGGTCAAGGGTCGCGAACGGACCTACTTCGAGCACTTTTGGAACGACTTTGCGGCGGATCCGAAGCACTCCGTCCCGGAGGCCGACAGGCAGCTGTACGCCGGGGCTTATGCGCAACCCGGCGGCATGCGCGCCGGCTTCGAGTATTTTCGTACCTTCGAGCAGGACGCGCGGGACTTCGCTCAGTTGAGCGCGGATCGACTGGCCATGCCCATGCTGGTTCTCACCGGGGAGAAGGCGTCAGGTCAGTTCCTGATCGACCAAGCTCGCATGGTCGCAACGAACGTGAAGGGCGTCGTGATCAAGGGCTCCGGCCATTGGCTCGTCGACGAGGCGTTCGATCAGGTCGCCCCCCAGATCGTAGAGTTCCTGGATGATGCCGGCTCTCTCCGGCGCCTGGATCCCGCTGAGATCCAAGCGCTCGCGCCTGTGGCGGGGGCGGTAGGAACCTCGGGGCTCTCCGAAATCGAAACCCGCGTGCTGAGCGGGGACCCGACCGAACCCGGGCCGTACACGATCCAGCTCGAAGTGCCGGCGAATACTCGGATCGAGGCTCACGATCACCCCGACGATCGATTCGCCACCGTGGTGTCGGGAACGTGGTACATCGGCTACGGTTCCCGGTTCGACGAGACCCAGCTCGAGGCACTGGCGCCGGGAAGCTTCTACACGGAGCCGCCGAACAGCCCGCACTTCGCGCGCACAGGAAGCTCCCCCGCCGTCGTGAGGATCTCCGGCTTCGGACCGTCCGGAACGCACTACGTCGAAGACGGTGGAGCGGCCAGCGCCGATCGGAAGGGAGAAGGACCCCGGTAGCCATCGACGTGGACGGCTTCCGGCGGATGGCCCATTCACGCCAGGTCGAACGTCAAGACCTCGGCCGGCTCTCGGCCGACGAAGTGCAGGCTCTCCTCACCGCTCACCGCCGCCCCGTCACCCTCGCGCAGCTCCGCTCCGTTCACGGACAACACCCCGCGAGCCATGTGGAGCCACGCGTCGCGGCCCGGGCGCAGCAGGTAAGTCCGGCTCTCACCGGGGCCGATCAGCGCCATCGACAGGTCGACATCCTGGTGCAGTCGGAGGCTACCCTCGCGCCCGTCCCGCGAAGCGAGCAGCACGAACGACCGGCGGGCCGCGTCAGGCTGCAAGGACCGCTGATCGTACGCCGGCGGCAAGCCGAGGGTGTCCGGCAGGATCCAGATCTGCAGGAAGTGCAGGGGTTCGTCCTTCGAGTGGTTGTACTCGCTGTGGGTGATGCCCGTGCCGGCCCGCATGAGCTGGATCTTCCCGGCGTGGATCACGCCCCCTCCGCCGGAACTGTCCTTGTGCTCCAGCGCTCCTTCGAGGACGTAGGAGAGGATCTCCATGTCCCGGTGGCCGTGAGCTCCGAATCCCGCGCCGGGCTGCACCCGGTCGTCGTTGATGACGCGCAGCGACTTGAAACCCATATGCGCCGGATCGCGGTAGCTTCCGAACGAGAACGTGTGCCGGCTGTCGAGCCACCCCCAGTCGGTGTGCCCTCGCTCTGCGGCGGGTCGGGTGACGATCACGTCGGCCTCCGGACGGGTGTCGGTTCGCTCATCGTTGCCCGGCGTTCCACTCGGTGCCGCGGTTGATGGTCCCGTCGCGACCAGATTACCGGAGAACGCCGCCGCGGAGCCAGTCGCTCGGGGACGTGCTCCCCGAACTGCTCCCACCTGGACGTCCAGTTGGTCCACTCCAGGGGTTCGTCGTGCGCGGCACGTACGAGGGACGACGACATCGCGGAGGTGCACCATCAGGCGGTTCGTTGCGTTCGCGCTGGCGGCCCCGCTCATCGCGACCGCGTCCTGGGCCATCGCCCTCGGGCAGTCAGACGACTTCGAGGACGGCACCACGATGGGCTGGACGGAGGGTCCCGTCAGCCCGAACCTGCCCACGAACGTTCCCACGGGCGGCCCGGAGGGAGCCGAGGACAGTCACCTCGAGAACGTCTCCTCCGGCGCGAACTTCGCCGGAGGCGCCATGGTGATGTTCAACCGGGCGCAGTGGGCGGGAGACTACGTCGCGGCCGGAGTCACCGGCGTCGAGGCGGAGATGGCGAACTTCGGCGCAGATTCGTTGTTCATGCGCATCGCGATCCAGGGAGCGTCGAGCCACTACGGATCCACGCTGTCGGTCCCTTTGCCGCCGGGCGGAGGCTGGCAGACGGTCTCTTTCTATCTCACGTCTGCGGGCATGAGCCTCATCGCCGGTCCGGCGTCGCTGAGTCAGGCTCTCGCGAACGTCACCGACCTGCGCATCCTCTCCGCGAAGGCGGCACCCGCGTGGGCGGGGAACCGAGTCGCCGCCAAGCTCGGGCGTGGACGACATCACGACCCTGTCTGATCCGCTGCCCGTCCGGGACGCGGTGGAGGCCGCGAGCTGGGGAGTGGTCAAGGGCCGCTACTGACCGATCATGCCTCCGAGGTTCGGATGCGGGCCAGTCCCCAGCGGCCTGGTCGACACCTACAGAGAAGAGCCCGATCCTCCTGCAACGAAAGCCGTTGACCCACGCCGGCCGCGAGAGCGACGATGGAGAGCTGACAGTCACCTAATCTGTCGCCCGGGAGGGTCCGTGAAGACCTCCTCGCGGGTAGCCCGCTCACCCGCCGAGCCCAGGGGGCGCGGGGAATGGCGCCTCGCGGGGGCCCAGGGGGACGGCGACGTGAACTTCATCCAGACGGAGGATGTCATGCGATCGAGGAGTGTACTGCTCTTCGCCCTGCTCGCGACGTCACTGCTCGCCCCGGCGTGCGGTGACGACGACGACAGCGGCACCAACCCGAACCCCAACCCCAACACGCTCGTGTTCGTGGGCACGGTGAACGGCGACAACGGCTCGCTCAGCGCGTCGATCAGCTTGACCGTGACGGGGACGACCGTCACGGGGACGCTCGAAGTCGTGGCGCCGGCGGCCGCGACGCACGCGCTCACCGGTACCTACGACACGACCAGCCGGGCGCTCGCCGCGGCCGGCGGCGGCTACAACTTCGCCGGCGTGTTCGACGGCGGCGATCGGCTGGAAGGATTGATGTCTGGCGCCGCGTCGGGCACGTTCGTCACGGCGAAGGACGACAACAACGCCGCGCTCGCCTTCTGCGGCACGTTCACGGGCACCGACGACGGCGTGTTCAACTTCACGATCGACGGCAGCACGCTGAGCGGCAGCGCCACGACGACCAGCGGAACGCTGATCGCCCTCGACGGTACCGTGTCGAGCAACTCGATCGTGATCGTCATGCCATCGGGCAGCGGGACGCTCGCGACGGGAACCCGGAGCGGCGCGAACGTCAGCGGGACGTGGGACGACGGGGTGGGTGGCAGCGGCACGTGGACGGGAGCGCAGTGTAACTAGCGGCGACGACCTGACGGGGGCCGCGCCGTCTGGCGGCCCCCGCTCCCCACGACGCCTACTCCTTCGGCTTCGCTGAGCCCCCGATCTTCCCGAACAGCTTCGAGCCGGCGATGGCCACGAGTCCCCAGAGACACATCACGAACCCGGCGCCGACGCCATAGGTGAGGAACGCCGCGTGCGCCGTGCCGGCGTTGAAGCTCGTGAGAATCGCGGGGGGGACGGTCTGTTTGAAGAGCCCGAAGAACACGTTGCCCATGAGGAGCCCGAGCGCGAGGCTCGCGAGGAGCAGCGTGACCAGACCGGGAAGATGGCGTTTCATAAGGGGCCTCCATCGTCGATGGCTCAGCGGCAGGAACGCATGCGGTCGCCGGCCGCTGGCGTCCGAGTCGGTGGGAGAGTAAGCGAGGTCCCCCGAACGGCCAAGGGCAGTGCCCGGCGGTGCTGATCGAACCGATCCGAAGCACGTGGGACGCCACTGGCTTCACGCCGCGACGTCTCCTGGTCCCCTCAGACCGGGTCCGGCTCCGGGACGCTCTCCTCGATCCGCATCACCGCGGGGGCGAGGAAGGCGATGCTTCCCATCGCCACACACGCGACGCCGGCCGCCACGTACCAGGTCCGCACGCCGACCAACTCCGCCACCGGTGCGGCGAACAACAGCCCGACCGGCGCCGTCGCGCCGGCCAGACTCCCGAGCAACGCGAACACGCGCCCCTGGAGCTCCGGCGCGATCGTGGACTGCATGATGGCGTGCACCGGGCCGTTCATCAGCGGCGCGATCGTTCCCACCGCGAGCATCGAGGCGAGCAGCCATGCGAAGGAGCCCTCGGGCGTGAGACCCACGGCAAGCACTGCGAAGCCCAGTGCGACCATCGCCCCGAGTGCCGTCACGATCCGGCGGCGGCCTCCTCCCCAGACCCCGAGCAGCACCCCGCCCGCCAGCATCCCGACCCCGAACGCGGACGTGATCCACCCGAGGTCCGCGGCGTCGCCTAGCACGCGCTCCAGCACCAGCAGCGGGAGCAGCGAGAACGCGGGGACGAGCAGCAGGTTCACCGCCGCAGCGACGGCGATCAGCGTGAGGTGGCCATGCCGCCGCCTCAGGTACCGGTAGCCCTCCACGAGCGACTGCGCGACCGACGGCGCCGCCTCGCCGGCGACCGCTGCCTTCGGCTGCGGCACCGCGATGAGCGCCAGCGGGACGATCGCGAGGAGCGCGGTGCCGACGTCCACCAGCATGACTCCGCCCATGGGAAGCAGCCCGCAGAGGAACGCGCCGATCGGGGCGGCCACGATGAGGAGGAGCCCCTCGAGGCTCTGGTTGATCCCCTGGATACGCGCGAAGTGACGTTCCGGAACCATGAGCGTCGTGGAGGCGATCATCGCCGGTGCGTGGAAGGCCGAGCCCAGCGCCCTCACGAAGAGCAAGCCCAGCACGTGGACGGTATCCGCCTGGCCCGCGGCGAAGAGCCCCGCGAGCGCCAGCGAGGCGGCGGCGACGCACGCGTCCGAAGCGAGCATCACCGTCTTGCGGCTCCAACGGTCGACGAGCGTGCCGATGACCGGGCCAAGCACGACCTGCGGCAAGAGCCCGACCAGGGTGGCGGAGGCGAGGATGGCGGGAGAACCGGTGGTGGTGGTGAGCCACCAGATGATCGCGAACTGGACGGCGCCGCTGCCCAGCAGGGACAGCGACTGGCCCGTCCAGAGGACTACGAACGGAACCATCGACGGCTCGGCGGGGGAGCGAGCCTCGGTGGTCGGGTCGTTCATGGGAACCTCCGGGAAGTGCGGTGACGGGAGGAAGTATGTCCGGGGTGATCCGATTATTCAAGAACAATCTAATATTGTGACGCGGTTGTCGTTGGGATACATTGGGCGAGTTCTAAGCGGCTCCCGCGGAAGGGGATACGACGATGGGGAGGCCGAAGACCCTCCGGCCCGGGGTGATGCTCCTGACGGAGCTGGAGCAGATCAAGGTTCTGGCGGACCCGCTACGCATCCGGATCCTGGAGCAGCTGTGCGAGGAGCGAACCACCAAGCAGGTGGCCCAGCGGATCGGAGAGAAGCCCACCAAGCTCTACCACCACGTGGAGGCGCTCGAGCGGGTGGGGCTCATCAGTCTGACCCGCACGCGCCCCAACCGAGGCACGCTGGAGAAGTACTACCGGGCGGTCGCCGGCGCCTTTCGCGCCGACCCCTCCGCCTTCTCCGCGGGGTCCGCCTCGCCGGAGGAGGAAGCCGGCGCGTATCGCGACATGGTCCGCACCATCCTGGACTCGACTTCGATGGAGCTCACGCGACTGATCGACTCCGGCCGCGGCGACTGGCTGGAGAAGGAGGGTCTGCTGAGCTTTGTCGAGATCCGCTCTGACGAGGCCGAGATGGGCAAGCTGCGCAAGCGCCTCTCCGGGATCGTGGAGCGCCTGATCGCTCCGGCCGAGGACCCTGAGGCAGAGCCGGCGGCCGGGGAGCCGGTCCCGCGCTACCGCCTCATGCTCGCCTTCTTTCCGCTGGAGCCGGAGCCGGCGAAGAAGCGTCCCACAGCGAAGAAGCGTCCCGCGGCGAAGAAGCGTCCCGCGGCGAAGAGGCGTCCCACGGCAAGGAAGGGCCCGGCGGCTTGGAAGCGCCGCGCGTCGAGTGCGTGACGCTCGGGCGATCGCACCACCATCGGTCGTTCGTGCCGGGTGATCCGTTCGCGGCCCTGGAATCAGGCGCGCCGGCGTCGCGTGCGCCGAGTCGCGCCGCCGTCTCCCAGCCAGTACCGAGCCCCGGCCCCACGGCGCCCTGCGCGGTCGCCCGGGTTGGCGAGCTGGCAGCGGTCCAGCGACAGGCAGCCGCAACCGATGCATTGCGTCAAACCGTTCCTGAGGCGCTCGAGCTGGGCCAGCCGCTCGTCGATTTGGGACGTCCACCGGCCTGACAGGCGAGCCCAGTCCCGCCCGGTCGGCACCCGGCTGTCCGGCAGCTTGGCCAGCTCCGCGCCGATCTCGTCGAGCGACAGCCCGATCTTCTGGGCGAAGACGATGAAGGCGACGAGCCGGAGCACGGCACGCGGAAAGCGCCGGTGGCCCGAGCCCGCTCGCTCCGAGCGGATGAGGCTGCGGTCCTCGTAGAAGCGCAGCGCCGAGGCGGCCACGCCGCTGCGCCGGGCCACCTCGCCGATGGTGAGCAGGTCCATCATGGCAAGAATGTACCGCGGGCGCCCCTTGACTTCAAGTTGACTTGAGCTTGTAGCGTTCGGACGTCGGGTGTTGCCGGCACGCCGCCGTCACCGCCCCCGGAACGACCTCGCGGGAGAAGAACATGTTCACCTCATCCAGATCGTCTCTGGACGGCATGCGCGTCGCCGTCACCGGCGGCACCTCGGGGCTGGGGCTGGCCCTGGTGGAGTCCCTGCACCGGCGCGGCGCCGCCGTCGCCTTCGTGGCCCGGGATGCCGGGCGAGTGACCGGGGTTGCCCGGCGCCTCCCCGGCACCCATGGGATCGCCGGCGACGTGTCTGTCAAGGACGAGACCCATCGGATCGCGCTGCGCGTGACCGCGGCGCTCGGCGGCCTCGACGTGCTGATCAACAACGCTTCCAGCCTCGGTCCGGTGCCGCTCGCGCTCCTGGCCGACACCGAGTGCGAGGATCTGGAGAGCGCGCTGGCCACCAATCTGGTCGGCCCGTTTCGCCTCACCAAGGCGTTGCTCGGAGCGCTGGCCGCCTCGGCCCGCGACGGCCGGCCCGCACTGGTGATCAACATCACCAGCGACGCCGCGGTCACGCCGTACGCGGGATGGGGCGCCTACGGCGCGAGCAAAGCCGCGCTGCTCCACCTGAGCCGGATCTGGGGCGAGGAGCTGCGCACCCACGGCGTCCGCGTCGAGGCCATCGACCCGGGCGACATGGACACCCCGATGCACACTCTCGCTGTCCCCGATGCGGACCGGACGACTTTGAAGAGACCGGAACAGGCAGCGGAGGAGATCCTCGAGCGCATCGCCGCCTGGACGGAGCACCAGGAGGTCCACCGATGAGACCCGCCCAGGCGCCGATCCAGCGTCCAGCCGATGCCCGGCTGCTGGTGGTCGCGGCCGACGGGCGTGTGCTCGACACGGAGCGGATCCGCCTCGCCGACGTCCTCGAACCGGGTGATCTGCTGGTGGCGAACGATGCCGCCACGCTGCCGGCGAGCTTACACGGCGTCCACGTGCGCACCGGCGCGATGATCGAGATTCGCCTGGCCGGGCGGGAGTCGCTGGCCGCAGACGATGTGCGACACTTCACCGCCATCGCATTCGGACCCGGCGACCATCGCACGCGCACCGAGGAGCGCCCTTCGCCTCCGCGCTTCCGGCGCGGCGACCGGCTGCGGCTCGGACCGCTCGCGGCGAAGGTCGTGCGCACGCTCGGCCATCCTCGCTTGGTGACGCTCCGCTTCGCCGGCACCCCGGACGACATCTGGGCGGGGATCGCGGCACACGGCAAGCCGATCCAGTACGCTCACGTCGAGCAGCCGCTGGCTCTCTGGGACGTCTGGACTCGGGTGGCGGCGCGAGCGGTGGCCTTCGAGCCGCCATCGGCCGGCTTCGCTCTCGACTGGGGTATGATCCGCCGCCTCGCCACGCGCGGTGTCGGCTTCGCGACCGTGACTCATGCCGCCGGCATCTCGTCGACCGGTGACCCTGCTCTCGACGCGAGGCTGCCCTTCGACGAGCCGTACCACGTCCCCGAGGCGACGGCGCGAGCCGTGGCCGAGACTCGAGCGCGAGGCGGGCGCGTGATCGCTCTCGGCACCAGCGTCACACGGGCTCTCGAGGATGCGGCGCATGGTGTTGCCGAGCTACGCGCCGGCCCAGGGCTCGCCACCCGCCGACTGGCACCCGGCTCACGGGTCCGCATGGTCGACGCGATCGTCACCGGCGTGCACCAGCCCGGCGAGAGCCACTACGAGCTGCTGCGGGCGTTGACCGGAGACACGGTGCTGCGGCGGATGAGCGCGCTGCTGGAGCAGCGAGGGTACCGCTCGCACGAGTTCGGGGACTCCGTCCTCCTCGAGCGGAATCGAGACGCCGGTACCCGCGCGGCGGCCTGAAGTGCGTGGTGGCTCCATGGCCTCGTCGCAACCTCGAGCCCGCGGGGAACCGGCCCCTCGAGCGCAAGTCGTGGACGTGCGAATGGGAGAGCGCAGTCGGCCACGCCGGCTTGGTGTCCGTACATGGATCCTGTAGCATGAACACCGAGTGAGGCAGCTGGTAGTCGATCACCCCGCGTGATCGAGCGCCCCCTTTTCATCGAGGTTGTGATGCTGTGGATAACCCGAGCCGGCGCGAACGTGGACCGCGTCGCGTGCCCGTGGCTCATCAAGCGATTCATCGACAAGGACGCGCAGTTCCTCTTCGTGCCGGCAGAGCGCGTCCTGGACACGGCGAAGCTCCTGGGGGCGAAGACGTACGATGCCCAGGGTGCCGACTTCGGGCACCAGACGTTGCCGGAGGGGGAGGTGTGCTCGTTCGTCACGTTGATGCGGGAGTTCGAGGTGTGGGGCAAGGACCCGGCACTCGACGAGCTCGGACGGATCGTCAACCACGCGGACGTGCGCGCGGAGACGACCGCCTGGAAGATGCCCGAGGGCGAAGGGCTGAAGGCGATCGCCCACGGCTTCGCTCTGGCCACGGATGACGACCATCGGAAGCTCGAATGGGAGTTCCCGATGTACGACGCGCTGTATGCGTACTGCCGCAAGAAGGTGGGCAGTTCCCGGTAGATCTCGTCGGGGTATCGAGCAGCCGGGTCAGAAGCTGAGCACGACGTCCTCGAACCATGGTCACTCTCTCCGCCAAGGTGACGGCACGATGAGGGGCGTGCCGTCGGGGAGGCGCATGCTCCTCGAACGCTCCCTGGCCGATCCCGGATCACCGTAGTAGGGTGCCTGCGGCATGCACCAGCACGTCACTCTCCTGCGCCCCGAAGCGCCGTCCCCGGACGCTCCGCGGATCTCGACGGCGCTGCCGGCGGATCTGATCGTCCAGTCCGCCTCGCGGGTCCGCGTTCTCGCGCTGCTCTATTCCTTCGTCTTCTTCATGGCCGGGTTCTTCCCTGCGCTTCTCTTCCCGGAGGATCGCGTACGAGTCTTCAGTAGCTTCATCCTGTGGGGCCCGGGCGTGGTCGCCATCGTCGTGGCGCTGCTCGTCGCCGCGGTGATTCGGAACCCTCGCGTGCCGCTTCCCGCGGTGATGTACATCGCACTGGGATTCGAGGTCGCCAGCAACTACGGCATCGCCGCAGCGGAGTTCCTCTCGCCGACGGGACCCGGCCTCGAGCCCGGCCACTGGATGGGGCTCTCCTGGGTCGCCGTGTGGACGCTGCTGTTCACGGTGGTCGTGCCGACGCCGCCGCGCCGGGCGGTGATTGCCGCCCTGGCCTCGGTCAGCGCGGTCCCCGTGACCGTCGCGCTCTCGATCGCCGCGAGCCCCCCCGGGTTCCGGCCCAGCGCGCTGCAGTACTTCTTCGCGCTCGTGTTTCCTTACCTGCTGGTGGTGGTCATGGCCTACGTGGGGGCACGCGTGGTCTATCGTCTGGGCACCGAGGTCAAGCGCGCGCGTGAGTTGGGAAGCTACCGTCTGGTGGAGCGCCTGGGGCAGGGGGGAATGGGCGAGGTGTGGCGCGCGGAGCACCGCATGCTGGCGCGCCCCGCGGCCATCAAGTTGATCCGCCCGCCGGCCGTGGGGGACCGACGAGTGGAGATGTCGTCGGACGGGGTCCGTCGCTTCGAGCGCGAGGCGCAGACCATCGCGCGCCTGCGCTCGCCACACACCGTGGATCTCTTCGACTTCGGGGTCGCGGAGGACGGTGCCTTCTACTACGTCATGGAGCTGCTGGAGGGGCTCGACGTCGACGCGCTCGTGCGGCGCTTCGGGCCGGTCCCTCCCGAGCGCGCCGTCCATCTGCTCCGCCAGATCTGTCACTCGCTCTCCGAGGCCGAGTCGTGCGGGCTGGTGCACCGCGACATCAAGCCGGCGAACATCTTCCTGTGCCGATACGGAGAGGACTGCGACTTCGTCAAGGTGCTGGACTTCGGCTTGGTGAAGGCGCTGGACGATTCGACCGGGCTGGACACGGTGCTCACGCGCGAGAACGCCATTCACGGCACCCCCGCGTTCATGGCGCCGGAGCAGGCGCTCGGGCGAAGTCAGCTCGACGGCCGCGCGGACATCTATGCGACCGGCTGCGTGGCCTACTGGCTGTTGACCGGCCAGCTGGTGTTCAGCGGCGACACCCCGATGGCGCTGCTCACGAGCCACGTGCACACGCCAGCCACGCCGCCTTCCAGCTGCTCCGAGACGCCGATTCCGGAAGATCTGGATCGCCTCGTGCTGTCGTGTCTGGCCAAGGATCCCGCGGAGCGACCGCAGACCGCGAGGGAGCTGTCGCGCCGCCTCGGTGAGGTCACGAGCGCCGGCGTCTGGACCGACGAGCGGGCCCGTGAATGGTGGGGGAAGCATCAGCCGGTGCCGGCGTCCTGAGCCCGGCTCTCAGATCAGGGCTCGAGGCGATATCCGGCGAAGCTCGGCGATGTGCGTGTCGAGCGTGCGCTCCCTCGCCATAGTGCGGACGCGTCGTACCTCGAACGAGCGGCGCTTCGCTCCCCTTGCGAACCGAGTGTCGAAAGGGGTGCGTCATGAGACCGGAGAGCACCCTCGCCGTCGTCGTCTGTCTCCCTGCGATTCACGAGAGCGCCGCCGTCGCCACGCTCCTTGACGGCGTCGCGCAGGCCGGACGCGTGGATCCGTCCTGGGACGGCAGATCGAGCCGCGGAGGACGCATCGCGAGCGGGGTCTACTTCCTGGAGGGCCCGTGACCGGACGTTGCGGGCTCTCCGCGTGTGGAGCAGGCAGCCCGGGGCAGGCGCTCAGTCCTCCGGCGCGTCGCGGCGCTTGTACGTGAGCAGGTTGAAGTCGAGATCCTCCGTGGCGACCCCCAGAAGCCGGAGCATGTTCAGGACCTGCGCGCGATGATGCACTTCGTGTAGGACCAGCTGCGTGAAGATGGCCGCGGCCGAAGCGATCACGATCACCGGCCGGCCGTCGTCCCCGGTCACGCGGTACTCGATGCTCGCGGTCCAGTCGCGCACGCCGCTCAGCACGGCACGCGTGCGACCTGCCTGCTCGAGCCACGCCGCCTCGAGCGCGGCGAAGGGCGGCGGCCCCTCCTCCCGGATGGGCCACTGCTCGTACGGTGGGACGTCGCGCTGCTGCATTCGCTGCACGTAGTACCACTCGCTGGCCATGGTGTGCGTCAGGGTACGGCCGAGCGTCCTGCGCCACGTCGGGAGCTCCCGTACGTACTGCTCGGCGCTCAGCGGACGCACCCAGGCGAACACGCGGCCGCGTGCCACCACGAGATAGTCGTAGGTCTTCAGAGGCTCCATGGTCGCGCATTGAACACGAAGGCCCCGAGTTCAGGCAAGCGCGGGCTGCCGACTCAGTACCCGCCCGAGAGCGGGAGTTGAAGTATCCTGTTCGCCATGAGTGAGCGGCTTCCCCTGATGCACCGCGTGCGCCTCCGGTGGCTAGCCCGAAAGCTGCGCCGGAGCGGCCTCTTCGACAGGGACTACTACCTCACGACCTACCCGGACGTGGCCGTCGCGCGCATCGATCCCGAGCTTCACTACTTAGCCCATGGCGCGAAGGAAGGGCGAGACCCCAGCGCGACCTTCCGCACTCGGTCGTATGTCGCCGGGCATCCGGAGATCGAACGATCCGGGGTGAATCCGCTCCTCCACTACCTCGACCACGTGAACGAGCACGTCGACGGGGAGTCGAGTCGACGAGCCTCTCTCGAGGCGGGGGAGGCGCCGGCCTCGATGGACACCGAGGAGGTCGCTGGCTTGGTCACATTGCTGGCGTTCCTGCGCCCCGGGGACCAGGTGCTCGACATCGGTGCTCGCGCGGGGGCGTTCGCCGTCCCCTTCGCGGCCAGGGTGGGCGAGACGGGATGCGTCGTCGCCGTGGAACCGAACGCGGCGGACTGCGAACTTCTCTCCGAGAACGTGCGAAGGAGCGAGGTGGATGACCGCGTCGTGGTTCGCCGCGCGTTCGTGACGGATCGCCCGGGCGGCGGCGATGATCGACTCGAGTGCGTCACCGCGGATCAGCTGGCCGACCTGCTCCGTCCGGGGCGGCCGCTTCGCGTCGTCAGGATCCATGTCGAGGGGATGGAGCTCGCCGTTCTGCGCTCTTCGCCTCGACTGCTCCGGACCTGGCGGCCGATCGTGCACCTCGAGGTGGCTGCGGCGGCATTGGCTCGGTTCGGCGCGACGACGGCGGAGCTGGACTCCCTGCTGAGGAAGGAGCGCTACACGTTCTTTCGCGATGCCGAGGAGGGGTGGCCGTCCGACGGGGTCTTCCGGCTGTGCGGTCTGGCGTCCCTGGACGAGGGCGGGGACTGCCTCGCCGTTCCCGAGGAGCTCTTGTGGAAACAGCCCGTCACGCCGTGACCGACCAGCCTTCGCTCCGCCGCCGCGCGTTCGTGCTGGGGGCGCTCATCCCGGCCGGCGGCGCGTACATGGCGTATCACCTCGGTCTGATCCTGCACGAGGTGTTCGGGTTCGAGTGCCTCGTGCTGGACATCGACGCCGGCTTTCCCGACCGGGAGATCTTCGAGTATCCGAAGCGGTTCTCGCGGCTGCCCTGGGAGGCCGCCGGCGCGATGGCGACCTCCGAAGATCTGTTGATCGCGAACCCGAGCTTCTCGCACCTGCTGCTCGGAATGACGTTCCCCGGCACCAAGCTGACCTACATCCAGCACTTCTCGACCTACGACGTCCTGGACTGCTTCTTCGATCACTACGTGAGCGTCTCCGACGTGGTGCGCGATCACGTTCGACGCCTGTACGACCTGGACACGCCGGTGATCCCGCCGTTCATCCACACGGAGCTGGTGCCCGAACCGGTCCCGTGGGACGTGCGGCCCGCGGGGAAGGTGCTGGTGCTGAGGAAGTCCCACAGCGCTGCGTTTCTCGAGCACGTGAAGGCGCTGCTGCAGGAGCGTCATCCGCAGCTCCGACTCGAGTTCGAGCCGGTCGGCGGCGTTCGTCGGCACCGCGACCTGTTCGCTCCGATGCAGGCTTACCGCTACGTGCTGTCCCTGAGCGGCAGCGAAGGATTCGGCCTCATGCCGCTCGAGGCCATGTTGTGCGGTTGCGCGGTCGTCGGGTTCCACGCGCACGGCGGGAAGCAGTACATGGTTGCCGGCCGGAACTGCGAGGTCGTGGGGTACCCGGACTTCGACGGACTCGTGGACGGCCTCGCGCGTGTGGCCACCGACGACGGACACGCCCGCGGGATCGCGGCGGCAGGGAGGCAGACCGCGCTGGGGTTCGGTATCGGACCCTTCCGCGAGCGCTGGACGGCCTTCTTCGAGGAGAGCATGAAGCTCACGAGACCTGCGGGCACTGTGAGTCGAGCGGCAGGGCCGGGCTTTCCTTGACTCCCGCGGCCGGTATGGAGCTATGCTGCCGCGCCATGCCGCTGCGGACGTCGTCGCGGCACCGTCGTCGTCTCTTCCTCTTCGTCGCGCCGGCGCCGTCCGTCACTCACGGTCACGTTCACGACCGAACCGAACGCCTGGAGGTTGCCACGATGCGTAGGAACGAACAGAAGCGATGCGTCCTCATTCCGGTCCTGATCGCGGTCATCGCCTGGAACGCAACCGGAGCGGCCACGGCGGCGCCGAATGGTCCGCGTGACCACGCCGGCGGGTTCTTCCTCCGGCTGTCCGCGGGCGGCGGGACTGCGAAGACCTCCATCGAGGAAGCCGGCTCAGAGCTCGAAGTCTCCGGCACGTCGGCGGATCTCAACCTGGCCATCGGGGCGGTCGTCGCGCCGAACCTCGCCGTCCACGGCACCATCTTCGGCTGGGTGCTCAGCGATCCGGACGTCGAGCTGGACGGAATGTCCGGCACCGCCGACGGCGATGTCGACATGTCCGCGTTCGGCGCCGGCCTCACCTACTACTTCATGCCGGTGAATCTCTACCTGTCGGGCTCGGTCGGCGCGGGTTCGCTGAGCGCGTCCGGCGATATCGATGGCGAGACCGACACCGGCATCGCCGTCGACCTCACGGCGGGGAAGGAATGGTGGGTGGGGAACGGCTGGGGTCTGGGGGCCGCGGCCGCGTTCCAGTACCAGTCGTTCCCGGACGGTGAGGTCGACGCGAACTGGAGCGGGCCGGCGTTCGCGCTGCGGTTCAGCGCCACCATGAATTGAGATGGAGAGCCGCCCCGGCGTGTGGCGCCGACCGGGCTCCGAGGCCCCCCCTCGCACCCGGCGGTTGCGAGGTACGCCGGGCATGCACACTGACCGGCGAACCGGCCTCCGGATACCTGCCGGTGCCGGGGAACCCGCACCGCGCGGCCCCTCAGTACGAGAGCGCCAGCTTCAGGCCCACCAGATCTCGGTCCGGGACGTCTCCGTGGAAGCTCCCGCGAAGGTACTCGGCGCTGACCGCGGCATGTTCGGAGGCCTCGAAGGATGCGGCCACGCCGCCCTGGAGCGCGGGATTCTCGGGGAAGTCCCGTGACCCCTCCACCCGGCCGGAGATGGACCAGCGCTCCGCGGGCCTCACCGTCGTCTCGGTACTCCACGCCGCCGGAGAGAGAGCGTCGCTCGTCAGCTGTCCGGCGGGGAAGGAGCTGAGCGCGGACACGTATTGCACGACCGCGCTCCACGGCTCGACCTCCAGCGCGAGCGCACCTCCGAACCCGCCCACCGTCTCCACCGGTGAGCCCGAATCGCCGGATCCGCTCTCGTCGAGGAAGTCCTGACGCAGCTCGCGCAGCTCGACGGACTCGCCGATGCCGCTGCACCACGAGGCGTCGAGTCGCACGCCATCGGCGAAGTACACCTTGGCCGAAGCGACGAACCCGACGTCGCTCCCGTCTGCCGGTTCGCCGCGGAATGCCCCGAGCGAAACTTCGACAGCCTCGTTCGCGAAGCCGGGAATGACGGCCTCGTCGTAGATCTCGCCGATCACGGTCACCAGTGGGTCCTCACCGAAGGGTGAGTCCGACTCCGCGAACGGCAGAACGGTTCGCCCGATCTCGGCGAACCACGGCCGCCGCTCCACGCCTCCGAGCCGGAGCGCGGCATCCTCGACCGCGAGTCCACGGTCGCCCTCGGAGCGGTACTTGATGCCAGCCTCGGCGATCCACCACTCCCCCTCGAGCGTGAGGCCCACCTCGTCGAACGTGATCTCGCCGGCGGACTCGCCGCCTTGAGCTTCGTGGGCGAGCTCGATGTCGCCCTCGACGCCGAGCTCCGCCGCCCGCGACGAGACACCGAGCAGCAGCAGGAGCCCGATCACGGTTCGTGGCGCCGGATCGGTCGTCATTCGACCTGCTGGCGGTCGTCGTCGGCGTCGTGATCTGCCGCGATCACGAGGGCCGCCGCTCCCGGAAAGAGCGCCACTCGTCTCATGGGAACCTCCTGTCAACGGTCTCCCGATCGAGGAACTCTATCGTGCCAGCATGTGAGGCGCATGAGAAGGGGCTGCCCACCGGCTTCTCCGACCGGCGTCTCCGTGCGGGCGTGGAGGATGTCGGACGGGTCTCATCGTGGGCTCATCGTCGAGCGCGAAGATCTCTCATGGCGGTTCCACCAGGAGGGTAGCCATGACGACGACACGAGCAATCACGGTCAGCGTCATCCTGACGCTGGCGAGCGCAGGGTGCGGGGAGAACGCGATGACCACGGGCGGCGCGGCCGCGACGCTCGCGGGAGCAGGCGATGAGGGAGGCGGCGCCGACCGGCTCCGGGACGGATGCGAGGGACTGCCGGTCGCCCACGACAGCCTGCGCGTCGATCTGTACGCGCCCGACTTCTCGAACCCGACGGAGGTCACGAACCCGCTGTTCCCGATCGGGGAGCTCGACCGCGTCCTGCTCCTCGGACAGGTCGACGGGCTTCCGTTCCGCACCGAGACGACCTTGATGCCCGATACGCAGATCATCGAGCTCGACGGGCAACGCGTCGAAGCGCTCGTCTCCCAGTA
>JBQTGV010000084.1:0-6471 GCA_052390515.1 Candidatus Eiseniibacteriota bacterium
TGCCCGTCGCCGTTCAGGTCGCCGAGCGCGACGTCGAACGTGCCGGCGGGCGCCGCCTCGACGCGGACCAACTGGAAGCGCCCGCCGCGCAAGCTCGACGCCACGACCACTTCGCCCTTGCGCGTGACGAAGACCAGATCGACGTCGCTGTCGTCGTCGACGTCGCCGGCGGCGGCACCGGTCGCCGGGCCGACGGCCTCGAGGCCCGAGCCCGCGGTCACGTCCGAGAACGTGCGTTCGCCCTGGTTCTGCAGGAGCACGGGCCCGGCGGCACCGACGGCCACGAGGTCGATGTCGCCCTCGTGATCGAAGTCGACCGGCGTGAACGACGCGACGCCGTCGGCGTGAACCCGCTTCGGCGGATCCCAGGAACCGGCCACGCCGCGGTGCACGTGGATCCCGGCCCCTCCGGCACGAACCAGGTCCGGGTTCCCGTCGTTGTCCACGTCGAGCGCGCGCGCCCAGGTGAGCCCGAGCAGCCCGCCGAGCCCGCGGCTCGCGGTGACGTCGGTCCAGCCGTCCGCGCCGCTCCGCAGGTCGTGGAGCGTCTGTCCGTCCCCGACCAGGAGGTCGATGTCGCCGTCGCCGTCGAGGTCGGCCGCGTCGGCCCAGCGGGGATTCTGCCCGACGGGCAGTGCTTCCAGGCGGAACGCCGGAAGCGTGCCGGCGGCGCGCACGTCCGCGGGACGCACGAAGCGAAAGAGATCGAAGAGCGGACCGAGCTCGAGATCCTCCTCGGAGAACTCCGCGCCCTGTCCGGCGCCGACGCGCTTCTGGTAATCCTGCAGGGCCTGCTGTCCGGCCGTGCGGTTCCCGAGCTGCAGCTGAGCGCGGCCCCAACGATACAGCGCCGAGGGATAGTGGCGGGGTGCGTGGTCCGGCCCCAGGTCCACGACCGCGCGGAACGACTCGGCCGCGGCGGCCTCGTCGCGCAGGCGTGAAGCGACGATCCCGAGGTTGTACGAGAGCTCGGGGCCGGAGCCCCCCAGCTCCCGGCAGCGCGAGAGCGCGGCTCTCGCCGCCTCCAGGTTCGCTTCGCGCTTCTCCAGTACTCCGAGCGCGAACCAGGTGGACGGGTTCCGGGCATCGAGCGCGCGGGAGCGCTCGAGCGCTGCGCGCGCCGCAGCGAAGTCCCCGGCACGGACGGCCGCGATCCCCGCGTTGGTCGCGTCCGGTGCGCTGTCGGGAGCGAGCTCCATCGCCAGCGCGAGCTCGGCGGCCGACTCCTCGAGAGCGCCGTCATCCAGGTACGCGGCTCCGAGGTTGCGGTGCAGCCAGAGGCGATCCCCCTCCGTGTCGGTCAGACCGCCCGCGGCCGAGGGCGCGCCCGCGGGAACGCACAGGGCGAAGGCCATCAGCAGAGGCACGGTGGGAGTTCGCAGCACGTCCGGGTCCTCCGGTTCGCTCGGGCGGCGAAGGGGCGGCCAGGATAGCCGACAACATGGGGGAGGGCGAGGAGTTCCCCGGCTCGCTTGACGCGCGCCGCGGCCGCGTGGCTACCTCGCCCGATGAGTCGTCCGACGCGCGGGGCGCGGCGCGACGCCTGGGCGATCCTCCTCCTGGCCGCCTGTGTCCGCCTCGCGTTCGCCCTGGACACGAGCGGCGATCCGCTCTTCTCCGTCCTGACGATCGACGCGCGCTTGTACCACGACTTGGCGGGCCGCTTCGCCGCCGGGGACTTCGGCTGGGGACGCGAGGCGCTGTGGTTCCCGCCGCTCTACCCGGCCTTCCTCGGTTTGCTGTTCCTGGGCCTCGGACCCGATCCGGTCTGGGCAAGGCTGATCCAGTTCACGCTGGGCGCGGTCACCGCTGCCCTCGCCACGCGGATCGGCGCGCGCATCTCGCGCGCTGCGGGGATCGTCGCCGGGGTGCTCCTCGCCGTCTCGCCCGTGCTGCTCTTCCACGAGGGCCAGCTGCTATACACGTCGCTCTCCGTGTTCCTGACGGCGGTGTTCCTCGCCGCGATGCTGGCGGCGCTGGACCGGCCCGGCGCCGGCCGGGCCTTCCTTGTTCGCCGACGGCTTCGCCGAGGGCTCCACCGGCGGCCGCTCGGTGCGCCGCACGCCGGAGGACTTCGGGCCAGGCGGGACGTTCCACCGCGAAGCGGAGGAGGCCGTCGGCCGCTCGCTCTCGCTGGCCGAGGCGTCCCGCCACCACCGCGACCGCACGTGGGAGCGAATCGTGCGGGATCCGGGCGAGGCGCTGCGGGTCACCGCGCGGAAGGCGGCGCTTCTCGCGACCGGACGGGAGATCGACGACAACCTGGGTTTCCCGACCGCTCGGGATCGGTCGTCGCTCCTGGCCTGGATGCCCTCGCCCTGGGCGTGGCTCCTGATCCCGGGGGTCTTCGGAGCCGTGGCACTTTCCGGTCGGCGGGACGCGGCTGGACGCACGGCGATGGTCTTAACTGCTTATGCGATAGCCTACTGCGTCTCGATTCTCCCGTTCTTCGTGAACGCCAGATACCGCTTGCCGCTGGCCGTGCCTCTCGCGGTCCTGGCCGGGGGCGCGCTCGCTCAGATCGGAGCGCTTCGCGGGGGAGCGCCCCGCGGTCGGCTCGTCCCCGCGGTGATCGTCGCAGCGTTCGCGGCCTTCGCCGCGCTCCGCGATCCTGGCGTTCGCCCGGACCCGGCCCTCGAGCTGCTCGCGGTGGGGGCCGCCCTCGAGCGCGCCGGACATCACGAGGATGCGTTGGTCGTCACCGATCGCGCGATCGCCCTGGACCCGCGGCTGGGCGGCGCGCACCAGAATCGCGCTCTCTCGCTGCGCTCCCTGGAGCGCCGAGCCGAGGCCCTGGCCGCCGCCAAGGAGGCCGCCCGCGTCGAACCGGAACTGGCGGCGGCCTGGTCGACGTGGGGTGCGCTCCTCGCCGAGGACGGCCGCATCGAAGAAGCACTCCCGGCCTTCCGGCGAGCGGTGGAGCTGGCCCCGGAGGACGCCGGCGCCCGCGCGAACCTGCGGCAGGCGCTCGAGGCCGTCGGGCAGGCCGCGGGAAGCCCGTCCTCGGCCCGACGGTAAGCTCGAGGCCCGATCCGGCCGATGACCGAGCGGAAAGACCTGCCTCCCGGAGTCGCCATGATGGGTCGATCGGACCGCGGATTCACGCTCATCGAGCTCGCCATCGTGATGGTCGTCATCGGCATCCTCGTGGCCATCACCTTGCCGAACCTCGCGCAGATGACCATACGGGCGAAGCTCGCGGGTGTGCGGCGGACCATGCACGTCGTGCAGGTCACGGTGGAGGACTACGCGACGCGCAACTTCGGCCAGTACCCGCCGAACGCGTTGGCGGTGACCGCCGACGGAGGCCTGCGCTTCGACCAGGTGCTGCCCGGCTCGGGCATGCCGGAGAACCCGTTCACGTTCGCTCCGACCGTGCTGGACTGGTCGAACGTGGCGGGCAGCGCTCCGGTCACCGACGCGGGCGGCGGCGTGGCGCTGAACGTGTCCTCCTCGAGCGTCGCCGGCCCGTGGGACACGTACGACGTCCTGGGGGAAGACGACGCCGGCGCGCTCCTTTCGATGGTGCTCCGCAACCACTGATCGGCCCCTTTACCTTCGCCCATCGGACCCTCTAAGCTCCTCGACTTCCCTTCCTCGAAGGACAAGTCGGCGAGACATGGTCCGAACGCGCTTCGCTCCGAGCCCCACGGGCTACCTGCACATCGGGGGCGTCCGCACTGCTCTGTTCAACTGGCTCTTCGCCCGCCGGCACGGTGGACGGTTCCTCCTGCGCGTCGACGATACCGACGCGGAGCGCAACGTCGAAGCGTCGCTCGCGCCGATCCTGGAGGGACTCGCCTGGCTCGGTCTCGACTGGGACGAGGGGCCGGGGAAGGGAGGGCCTTTCGCGCCGTACTTCCAGTCGGGACGCGCGGCGCGTCACCGCGAGGCGGTCGAGACGCTGCTGGCGGGAGGTCACGCCTACCGGGACTACGCGCGGCCGGAGGAGCTGGACATCGAGCGCGAGGCGGCCCGCGCCGAGGGGCGGGCCTTCCTGTACAGCCGCCGCTTCCGCGCGGATACCGCGGAGCAGAGCAAGGCCTTCGAGGCGGAGGGACGGCGCGGCGTGGTGCGCCTGGCCATGCCACGGGAGGGCGCGTGCGCGTTCACCGATCTCGTGCGCGGCGAGGTGTCCTTCGACTGGGCGCGCGAGCAGGACCACGTCATCGCGCGGGCCGACGGGAGCTGTCTGTACCACCTGGCCAGCGCCGTGGACGACCACGACATGGAGATCACCCACGTGATTCGCGCCGAGGAGCATCTCTCCAACACGCCGCGGCAGATCTTCATCACCGAGTGCCTCGGCTGGAAGGCGCCGGAGTACGCGCACCTTCCGTTCGTCGCCGAGCCGGGGAGCCGCAACAAGCTCAGCAAGCGCAAGCTCGCCAAATACCTGGCCAGCCCGGACTTCGCCAAGCTGTGGGAGCACGGCCGCGCGATCGCGCAGGCCATCGGCGTGGACCACGAGGCGGACACGTTCAATCCGGTGATCGTGTCGTTCTACGAGACGGTCGGCTACCTGCCGGAGGCCGTGGTGAACTACCTGCTGCTGCTCGGCTGGTCGCTGGACGACCGCACCGAGTCGTTCACGCGGGAGGAGATGATCCGGAGCTTCTCGCTGGAGCGCGTGAACCGCGCCCCGGCGAGCTTCGACCCCGCGAAGCTCTTCGCCTTCGAGGAGCGGGCCATGCGCGCGCTGTCCGTCGACGAACGAGTGGCGCGCTGTCTGCCGTTCCTCGCCTGTGCCGGCGTGGTGGGCGCTCCGCCGTCGGCTGAAGAGACGCGGCTGGTTCGCCGCATCGTGGAGGCCGCGCACGATCGCATCCGCGTGGCCGGCGACGTGCTGGAGTTCCGCGAGTTCTTCGTGGCCGACGAGCTCCTGGAGTACGAGGAGGGCGCGTTCGAGAAGCGGCTGGTGAAGGATGCCGGGGCCGCCGCGCGGCTCGAGCGCCTCTCGCAGGAGCTCGCCGGCAGCCGCTCGTTCGCCGCGCAGGATCTGGAGAGCGTGGTGCGGGACTTCGTGGAGGCGGAAGGCGTGCGCATCGGCGACGTGATCCACGCGCTGCGTGTCGCGGTCACCGGCAAGTCGGTCGGCTTCGGGATGTTCGAGACCCTCGAGGTGCTGGGGCGGGAGCGAAGCCTCACGCGCATCGGCCGCGCGCTGGAACGGGCGCGGAACGTCCTGCGAGGATCGCCGTGAACGAGACCGTGGTTTCGAGGAACTTCATCCAGTCGGCGGTGGCGGAGGACCTGGCCGCGGGGAGATACGCGCGCGTGCACACGCGCTTCCCGCCGGAGCCGAACGGCTACCTGCACATCGGGCACGCCAAGGCGATCTGCGTGAACTTCGAGATCGCGCGGGAGTTCGGCGGCCTCTGCAACCTGCGCTTCGACGACACGAACCCGGAGAAAGAGGAGGCCGAGTACGTCGAGGCGATCCAGGAGGACGTGCGCTGGCTCGGCTTCGACTGGGACGAGCGGCTGTACCACGCGTCCGACTACTTCGGGCGGCTGTACGAGTGGGCCTGCCGGCTTGTCGAGAAGGGCAAGGCCTACGTCTGCGATCTCGGCGCGGACGACGTCCGCCGCTACCGGGGCACGCTGACCGAGCCCGGCCGGCCGAGTCCCTGGCGCGAGCGCAGCGTCGCCGAGAACCTGGACCTCTTCCGGCGGATGCGCGAGGGCGAGTTCGCCGAGGGGACGCGCACGCTTCGGGCGAAGATCGACATGGCTTCGCCGAACCTGAACCTGCGCGATCCGGTGATGTACCGGATCCTGCACGCGGCCCACCACCGCACGGGCGGCGCCTGGCACATCTACCCGACGTACGACTGGGCGCACGGGCAGTCCGACTCGATCGAGGGCATCACCCACTCGCTGTGCTCGCTGGAGTTCGAGAACCACCGGCCGCTGTACGACTGGTTCCTGGAGCAGCTCGGCGTCCATCGCCCGCGGCAGATCGAGTTCGCGCGCCTGAACGTCTCCCACACGATCGTGACCAAGCGCGTGCTCCGCGAGCTGGTGGCCGGGGGACACGTCGATGGATGGGACGACCCGCGGATGCCGACCTTGCGCGGGATGCGCCGGCGGGGATTCCCGCCCGAGGCGGTCCGCGCCTTCTGCGAGCGTATCGGCGTAGCCAAGGACGACAACCTCGTGGACTTCGCCCTGCTCGAGCACTTCGTGCGCGAGCACTGGAACCGTCTCGCCCCGCGGACGCTGGGCGTGCTGCGGCCGCTGCGACTCGTGATCGAGAGCTGGCCCGCGGAGCGGACCGAGTCGATCGAGATCCCGGTGAACCCGGAGGACTTGTCGGCGGGAGTGCGGCAGGTGCCGTTCACGCGCGACCTCTTCATCGAGGAGAGCGACTTCGAAGAGGATCCTCCGGCGAAGTACTTCCGCCTGGGACCCGGCCGCGAGGTCCGCCTGCGCGGCGGCTACTTCGTCACCTGCACCGACGTGGTGACC